>DATEGF010000145.1:0-14633 GCA_035280245.1 Allostellaceae bacterium | reverse complement strand
CTCGCAGTTTCCGGCAAAGCCTCGAACAGACCCTCACGCGACATCGCAACCTCCGCCAGCTGAGCGCTGACCAAAGGAATCATCCACTGCAATCTCGCGCAACCAAAACCGCGCAAAGCTTCACAGCCTGTCAGGATGAGGTGAAACTATTCTGGCAGAAAGAAAAGCCTTCATCCTGAGCAAGCGAGCATTGCGAGCGCGTCGAAGGACGCACTGATGCAATCCAGGGTCTAGAGCGAGATCGCGAGCCCGTCCTCCGCGCAATCGAGGTTCACCTCGGCGCGGCGCGCCAGCATTTCCGCGCTCATGTGCGTGAGGATCACGCGCTTGGCGCCGATCTCCGCCAGCCGGCCGCGGAGCGTCGCGTAATCCAGGTGGTACTTCACCTTCTTGTCGTAGAAATAGGCCTCGGTGATGAAGAGGTCGGCGCCTTGCGCCGCCGGGATCAGATTCTCCACCCACTCGGTGTCGCCGGAGTAGGTGACCACCCGGCCGTCGACCTCGATCCGGAGCGCATAGGGCGGTGCGCCCGAGTAGTGCTGGACCAGGAACGGCGTCACCCGCACCGGCCCCACGCGTTGCGCGACTTGCTCCGGCATCTCGATCAGCGTCAGCGCGAATTTCGATGTGATCCCGGTCGAGCCCGGAAAGAACACCTCCTGCGCCTGGCGCAACCGATCTCGGAAACCCGGCGGTCCCGCGAGCGTGAGCGGCCGCGTGCGCCGGCTCACCAGATGTGCGTCCAGCAGGAAGAACGGCAGGCCGCCGAAGTGATCGCCGTGCAGATGGCTCACCAGCACCGTGTCGATGCTGTTGGGATCGACGCCGTAGCGCTTCAGCGCGATCAGCGACGACGCGCCACAATCGATCAGGAAACGCGTCTCCGCCGCGGTCACCAGGAAGCAGGTGTGATAGCGCCCGCCGCTGCCGAAGGCGTCGCCGCTGCCGAGAAAGCGAATCTCCATGACGTTGGGCTCGCGGTTGAGAGAGACCGTGGCGGATGCTAGCGTCCCGCGCGCGCCGAGGAGAAGGGGCCATCACGATGACGATCAGCTACGACGATTTCGCCAAGGTCGACGTGCGCGTCGGCACCATTGTGGCTGCCGAGCCCTATCCCGAGGCGCGCAAGCCCGCCTACAAGCTGCAGGTCGATTTCGGGCCGGAGATCGGCGTGAAGCGATCCTCGGCGCAGTGCACCGTGCACTACCGCCTCGACGAGCTCGTGGGGCGGCAGGTCTCCGCGGTGGTGAATTTCCCGCCGAAGCAGATCGGCAAATTCATGTCCGAGGTCCTGGTGCTCGGCTTTCCCGACGGCGACGGCTCGGTGGTGCTCGTAGTGCCGGACAAGAATGTACCGAACGGCGGCAAGTTGTTCTGAGCCCGCGCGATGCGCTACGGTCTCGGGCGCGAGATGACCAGCCCACCAAGAAGAGGACATCGCCCATGATCTACGAGCTGCGCGTCTATCATTGCGTTTCCGGCCGCCTGCCCGACCTGCTGAAGCGCTTCGACACCATCACGCTGAAGCTCTGGGAGCAGCATGGGATCCGCCAGGCGGGCTTCTGGACCGTGGTGGTCGGCGACTCGAACCAGGACCTCTATTACATGCTGCAGTGGGAATCCCTCGCCGAGCGCGAGAAGAAGTGGGGCGCCTTCATGACCGATCCGACCTGGCTCGCCGCGCGCGCCGAGACCGAGAAGAATGGCGCGATCGTCGCCTCCGTCGCCAATACGATCCTGCAGCCAACCTCGTTCTCGTCGGTGAAATAACGCTGCCATGATCGAGGAACCGCCGCTCCTCACGATCCGCCGCCGCATCCAGCGACCCGACCCCGCGAGGCTCGCATCACTCGCGGGCGTGCAGACCGGCAATCTTGTCGACGCCATGGATGGGCGGGGCGCGCTCCACTACGCGATCAAGCCGGTCGATCCCAAGCGCGCGGCCTTCGTCGGCCCCGCGCTCCCCTGCGAGCCCGGCCCCTCCGACAATCTCGCGATCCTCGCCGCGATCGCGATCGCCGAGCCTGGCGATGTGATCGTGGCGGCGGGCGACGGCTTCACCGGCACCGCGATCGTTGGCGACAACATGGCGGCGATGGCGCGCAACCGAAAAGTGGCCGCCATCGTCGCGGACGGGCTGATGCGCGACAGCCCCGGATTGATCGCCGTCGGCCTGCCGATGTTCGCGCGGGGCATCACGCCGAACTCCTGCGTGAAGTCCGGACCCGGCCGGATCGGATTGCCGGTCGTGGTGGGCGGCGTCACCGTGGAAGCCGGCGACATCGTAGTCGGCGATCTCGATGGCGTCGTGGTGATTCCGCGCGCGCAGCTCGATGCGGTGCTCGACCGGCTCGCGGCGGTGCGCCGCGCCGAGGCGGCGCTCCAGGAGAAGATCTCGAAGGGCCTCGACTGCCCCGAGGCGGTGCGTGCCCTCCTGGGCTCGGACCGCGTTCGCTACATCGACTGAGCCGGCGTTGAAGTTCAGCGATTTCCTTTTCCCGGAGAGCCGGGACGCCGAGCGCGACGGGCTCGTCCTCGACGAGACGCTCCGTGAGGCGCGGCTCGCTGACGAGCTTGGCGTCGACGCGCTCTGGCTCGCCGAGCATCACTTCGACGGCATCTGCGCCTATGTCGATCCCATCAGCTTCGCCGCCGCACTCGCGATGGCGACGAAGCGGTGCAACATCGGCTTCGCAGTGGTGCAGACCTCGCTCCATCACCCGATCCGGCTCGCGGAGCAGCTCTCGCTGATCGATCAGCTCAGCAAGGGCCGGCTCATCATCGGGCTCGGCCGCGGCACCGCCTACAACATCTACGACTATCAGGGCTACGGCTTCGACCACACCGAGGCGCAGGAGCGCTTCGAGGAGGCGGAGGCGGTGATGCTCAAGGCCTGGACCCTCGAGCGTTTCGAGCATCACGGCAAGCATTTCGATCTCCAGGTCGCGGGCCTGCGGCCGACGCCTTACACCAAGCCGCATCCATTCCTGATCCGCGCCGCTTCCGGCGAGGCGTCGATGGTCGAGCTCGCGCGGCAGGGCCTGCCGTTCCTGATGAACGTGCAGACCCTCGAGGTGACGCGTCACCGGATGGACCTTTACCGCAAGACCATGCGGGAGGCCGGCCACGACGAGGCCGCGATCGCGCGCAACATCGAGCGGTGCTGGATCTGGCGCAACGTCTGCGTCGCGGACACCGATGCCGAGGCCGAGCGGATTGCACTCCCGGCGTTTCACGCCATGCAGCAGCATCGCGCCGCGCTCCGCGAGCGCATCTATCGGGAGCAGGGCGTGCGGATCGAGGTGTCCTCGCCCAGCCCCCTGGCGCCAGCGCGCGTCGATCCGCGCCACGCGCTTATCTGCGGCTCACCCGCCACGGTCGCCGAGGCCTTCGCCGAGATCGACAAGATCGGCGTCGGCGGCGTCATCATGCAATTCCGCCTCGGTCCGATGGCGCACGAGGACGCCGCCCGTAGCCTCACCCTCTTCATGCGCGAGGTCGCGCCGCAGTTCCGCGGGAAGCCCCGGGCCTGACCGTCGTTGCGTCCTTCGACGCGCTCGCCCACGCGCGCGGCTCGGGGTGAGGAATTGGTTGGCGGCCTAAGGAAAATCGCCTCATCCTGACCCGGCGCGTCCTTCGACTCGCCCGCTTAGAGCGGGCGGCTCAGGATGAGGGCGCCGTCCTGAGCCCGTCGAAGGGCGAAGGACGCACCATATCTGTGCGAGCGGAACGCACTCCAGGAGGCACCGCCATGACCACGCCCTACAAGATCCGCACTCTCAACAATTATGCGCTTCATCCGGAGACGCTGATGATGGGCTACGGCTATTCGCCGGCGCTCTCGGAGGGTTCGCTCAAGCCGCCGATCTTCCTCACCTCGACCTTCGTCTTCGAATCGGCGCAGCAGGGCAAGGACCTGTTCGATCTCACGGCGGGCCGGCGCCAGCCGCGGCCCGGCGAGAAGACCGGCCTGGTCTATTCGCGCTTCAACAATCCCAACTTCGAGATCCTGGAGGACCGGCTCGCGGTCTGGGACGAGGCGGATCGCTCCGCCGTGTTCGCGAGCGGCATGGCCGCGATCTCGACGGTGCTGCTTGCCTTCCTGCGTCCGGGCGACGCCGTCCTGCACAGCCGGCCCCTCTATGGCGGCACCGAGACGCTGATGCGCAACCAACTCACGCAATTCGGCATCACGCCCGTGGGATTCACCGACGGCATCGACCGCGGCAAGATCGGCGCCGCCGTGCAGGAGGCAATAGCCAAGGGTCGCGTCGGTCTCATCATGCTGGAGACGCCGGCCAATCCCACCAACGGCCTGGTCGATCTCCACGCCATCGCCGAGGCCGCCGACGAGATCGGTGCTAAGCAGGGCCACCGGCCGCCAGTGGTGGTCGACAACACCCTGCTGGGGCCCATGTACCAGCGACCGCTGCGCCACGGCGCCGACCTCGCGGTCTATTCGCTCACGAAGTACGCGGGCGGGCACAGCGACCTGGTGGCGGGCGGCGTCTCCGGCTCGGAGGAACTGGTGCGCAAGATCGGCCTGCTACGGGGTGCGCTCGGGACCCAGCTCGATCCGCATTCCTGCTGGATGCTCCTGCGCTCGTTGGAGACGCTGGGCGTCCGGACCGAGCGCGCGAATGCGAACGCTCGCAAGGTCGCGGAGTTCCTGCATGGGCATCGGAAGATCGCGAAGGTGCACTACCTCGGGTTCCTCGACGCCAGCGATCCGCGCAAGCAGGTGTTCGACCGGCAATGCACAGCGCCCGGCTCGACCTTCTCCTTCGAGGTCAAGGGCGGCGAGGCCGAGGCGTTCACGATGCTCGACCGGCTCAAGATCATGAAGCTCGCGGTGAGCCTCGGCGGCACGGAGACGCTGATCTGCCACCCGGCCTCGACCACGCACTCCGGCGTGGCCCGCGTGCTGCGCGAGGAGATCGGCCTCACCGAGGCGCTGATCCGCATCTCCGTCGGCATCGAGAACCCCGACGATCTCTTGGCCGACCTCAAGCAGGCGCTGGCGTGAGCGCGCTACTTCGGCAAATGCACGCGCACGCGCAAACCGCCTTGCGGTGACTCCTCGAGGGTGATGTCGCCGCCGTGGCTCAGGGCGACGTCGCGGGCGATGGTGAGGCCGAGGCCGACACTGCCGGTCTGCGGGCTGCGCGCGGCGTCAAGGCGGTAGAACGGGCGGAACACGTCGTCGCGGCGATGGGTGGGAATACCGGGCCCGTCGTCGTCGACGAGTATGTCGATGCCGTCCTTCACCGGCACCGCCGCGACCCAGACATGGTTGCCGTAACGCCGCGCGTTCGCGATCAGGTTCGCGATGCAGCGCTTCATGGCGTCGGGGCGCAGGGAGATCGCGAAGGCCTCGGGCGCCGCGATGGTGACGGGCGCGCCGTCGCGCCGTGCGTTCGCCACCACCTCCTCGAGCAGCATCGGGAGATCGGCCTCGCGCGGCGTCTCGCCGCCCTCGCCGCGGGCGAAGTCCAGATAGCCTTGCACCATCCCCTGCATCTGTCCGACGTCGGATTTGAGCTCGTCGATCGTCGCATCCTCGCCCATGAGCTCGAGCGCGAGCTTCATGCGGGTGAGCGGCGTGCGCAGATCGTGCGAGACGCCGGCGAGCATCTCGGTGCGCTGGCTGATCTGGCGCTGGATGCGCTCGCGCATCAGCAGGAACGCGGCGCCCACGCGACGCACCTCGGAGGCCCCGGCGAGTCGAAAATTCGGGACATCGCGGCCCTTGCCGAAACTCTCCGCGGCGTCGGCCAGCCGGCGCAGCGACTTCACCTGGTTGCGCATGAACAGCGTCGCGACCGCGAACAGCACCAGGGACGAGCCGGTCATCCAGAGCACGAAGATGTAGGTCGTCGGCGTGAACAGCCGCTTCTTGGGCACGGCGACCTGGAGCACGCCGTCCGGGAGCGCGATGGTCACGAGGATATCGCGGGGATCGAACTCGTCGTCGATCTGGAACGGCCGCTTCACGCGCTCCGTCAAGGCCGCGACCAAGGCCTCGCTGCCGCCCGATGCGACCCGTGCCATCCCAGACGGCAGCGTCTCGCCGGCCCAGAAGATGTAGTCGAGCTCGGTGGCGCGTCCGGTGCGCTCGAGGTCGCGCGTCCGCTCTGCGGGATCGGTGAGCACGCTCATGTCCAGAACCACATCGGCGATCTCGCCGGCGACGGCGGTGGAAAGGCGCCGCGACACCGTTTCCCAGACCCGGTCGTAGAAGATCCAGGTCGCGATCAGCTGCACGAGGACCAGCGGGGTCACGATGATGAGCAGCGAGCGCCCGAACAGGGTGCGCGGCAGCAGCCGCTTGTGCCAGCGCGTGTCCTGCACCGCCTGGCGCGCCTCGGCGAGCCGGCCGGGGCTGAGCCCGGCCGCTGCGCCCGGCGCCTCAATCGGGTTTGAGGACATAGCCGATGCCCCGCACCGTCTGCAGATAGCGCGGGTATTTGGGGTCGCGCTCGATCTTGCGGCGGAGCCGCGTCATCTGCACGTCGACGGTGCGCACATTGCCGCTGAACTGCGCCTCCTCGGCGAGCCGCTCACGGCTGACGGGCGCGCCGGCGCGCCGGGCGAGCACGCTGAGGAGCGCCGCTTCGGCGGCGGTCAGGTGCACGGGCTCCTCGCCGCGCAGGAGCTCCCCACGCTTGAGGTCAAGGCGGAAGCCGCCGAACCGAATCTCGGTCGAAGCGGCGGTCCCGTCGCTCGCGGCGCGTGCCAGGATGTTGCGGATGCGCAGCACCAGCTCGCGCGGCTCGAAGGGCTTCACCAGATAGTCGTCGGCGCCCTGCTCGAGGCCGTGAATGCGGTTCTCCGCCTCGGCCATGGCGGTGAGCAGCAGGATCGGCACGCGCCGCTCCGCCTTGAGGCTTGCGGTGAGCTCGAGGCCGTTCTCGCCGGGCATCATCACGTCGACGATCGCGAGGTCGTAGTCGATGCTCCTGAGCTTGAGCCGGGCCTCCGCTGCGTCCGCCGCCAGCGTGATCCGGAATCCGTTGTCCGCGAGATAGCGGCGCAGAAGGCCGCGCAGGCGCTCGTCGTCGTCCACCACCAGGAGATGGGGTGCCTCGGCGGCGGCCATCAGGAGACTGGCCTCAGCGCCGCGCGCCGCCCGGTGGCCGGGCGAACTTGGCGCGATCGGTCTCGCTGCTCATGATACCCAGCATCACGTTGCGGAAGCCCTCGACAGCCTGCGCGCCGGCCTCGCGATAGGCCTTCGCCACGCGCTGGCGCTGGTTCTCCGAGAGCTGGCGCTCGAGCTCGACGCCCTTCGGCGTGAGCTCTAGGAGCCGCTGGCGCCGGTCCCGCGGGCCCGGACGCTGCAGGATGAAGCCTTGGCGCACCAGCTGGCCCAGCACGCGGCTCAAGCTCTGCTTGGTGATGCGCAGGATGCCCAGCAGCTCCGTCACGGTGAGTTGCGGATAGCGCCCGACGAAATAGATGACTCGATGATGCGCGCGGCCAAATCCGTAGCGCGCCAGCATCGCGTCGGGCTCGGCGGTGAAATCACGATAGGCGTAGAATAAGAGCTCGATGCCCTGGCGCAGCTCCTCCTCGCGCAGAAACAGGTGTGGGCTCGCGGCGGATTTTACGTCAGCCATGTTGACATATTTTCGTTCGATCGTTACCGTTGAAACGCTCAGCCCGACACAATCGGTCTCATCACCGGACTTATAGGCACGAGGACGCTCCCATGGCCATCATTCCCTTCGACGATCGTGACGGCACCATCTGGTTCGACGGCAAGCTGGTGCCCTGGCGCGATGCCAAGATCCACGTCCTCACGCACGCCCTGCATTATGCAAGCTGCGTCTTCGAGGGGGAACGAGTCTATGGCGGCAAGGTGTTCCATCTGGACGAGCACAGCCAGCGCCTGATCGATTCGGCGAAGCTCCTGGGCTACGAGATCCCGATCGATCTGAAGGCGATCAACGACGCCACCAATGCCGTGGTGAAGGCCAACAACATCATCGACGGCTATGTGCGGCCGGTCGCGTGGCGCGGCGCCGAGCAGATGGGCGTCTCGGCCCAGGCAACCAAGATCCACATGGCGATCGCGACCTGGGAATGGCCGGCCTATTTCACGGCCGACGCGCGGCTCAAGGGCATCCGCATGACCATCTCCAAATGGGCACGGCCCGCGCCCAATACCGCGCCCACCAAGTCGAAGGCTGCCGGCCTCTACATGATCTGCACGCTCTCCAAGCACGCGGCCGAGGCCGAGGGCTACGACGACGCCCTCATGCTGGACTGGCGCGGCCAAATCGCCGAGGCGACCGGCGCCAACGTCTTCCTCGCGATCAACGGCGAGCTGCACACGCCGACGCCCGACTGCTTCCTCGACGGCATCACCCGCCGCACCGTGATGGGTCTCGCGCGTGCGCGCCAGATCAAGGTGGTCGAGCGCGCGATCAAGCCGGAGGAGCTCGGCAAGGCGCAGGAGGTGTTCCTCACCGGCACCGCCGCAGAGGTCACGCCTGTGCGCGAGATCGGCCCCTACAAATTCACGCCGGGCCGCATCTGCAAGCAGATGGTCGAGGATTTCGAGAAGGCGACGCGGGCGTAACGGTCGCGGCGCTGCGCTCGGCAGCTCCTCGCCCGCGAAGCGGGAGAGGGAGGGACCCATTGCAAAGCAATGGGAGGGTGAGGGTCGTGCTTACCATTGGTCCGGCTCGACGCCTCGAGATCAATCTCGCGCATGGCTCGCCACGCTCTCTACTCCGCGACCCAGCGCTTCGCGGCCTCGTCGTCGCCCGCGTGCGCCTCGACCCAGCGCGGGCCGGCGCTGGTCTCCTCGAGCTTCCAGAACGGCGCCTTGGTCTTGAGCCAGTCGACCAGGAACTCGCAGGCCTCGAAGGCGGCCTGGCGGTGCGATGACGCGGTCACGACCAGGACGATGCGCGCGCCGGGCTCGAGCCGTCCGTAACGGTGGATGATGAGCGAGGCATCGAGCTTCCAGCGGCGGCGCGCCTCGGCCTCGATCTCGTCGAGCTTCTTCTCGGTCATGCCGGGATAGTGCTCGAGGGTCATGGCGCCGATGCGGTCGCCGCCCGCGGCATCGCGCACGACGCCGACGAAGCTCACGATGCCGCCGATCTCGTGCCGGCCGTCGGTGACCTGTGCGATCTCGGCGCCGACGTCGAAGTCCTCGCGCTGGACGCGGATCACCTCAGCCTCCGGTCACCGGCGGAAAGAGTGCGACCTCGTCGCCGGCCCGCACTGGATGGTCCCAGGGCACGTAGTCCTGGTTGACGGCGACGCGCACCACCGAGGCATCGCTAAGCGCGTCGGCGAAACGCGGACCGCGGCGCTTGAGCCACTCGAGGAGATTGCCGACGGTCGTCACCTCTGCGGGGAGCTCGACCATCTCCTCGGACGTACCGATCTTGGCGCGGAGCCAGGCGAAATAGAGCAGCTTCATGGGCGACGCTTTCCGCCCTCACGTAGGCGCACGCTTGTCAGTTGTCAACGAAGAGGCCCCGAGAGAGGCCGAGCGGCTGAAGCCATCCCCCTCACCCAGCTCCGGCTAAGCTCGCTTCGCTCGCTAAGCCTGCGCAACCCTCTCCCCGAGGGGGTCGAGCCGCGAAGCGGATCGACGGAAGGGTGAGGGGGAGTACTCGATCAAAATAAAAAAACAACTGCTAGATCACGATCTCCACTCGGCGATTGCGGGGCTCGCGGACACCGTCGGCGGTGGGCACAGCCGGGCTCTGCTTGCCGTGCCAGGTCTCCTCGATGACGTTATCCGGCACGCCCTGCTGCACCAACGCCGCGCGCACGGTATCGGCGCGTCGCTTGGAGAGGGCGAGATTGTATTTCTGCGTGCCCGAGAGGTCCGTGTAGCCCGCGACCGAGATGCGCGCTGAGCCCGTCTCCTTGTAGGAGGAGGCCGCGTCCTGCACGACCTTCGTGCCCTCCAATGTCAGATTCGATTTGTCGAACTCGAAGTAGACGGTGAATTGCCGCACGGGTGCCGGCGGGGGCGGTGCGATAGCGGGCGCAGCCGCGGGCACCGGCGCTTGCGCGGCGGGCGGCCGCGGTGGCGGGGGCGCGAAGTGATAGGCAATCCCCAGCATGACGTTGTGCGTGCCGTAGTCGGTCTTGAGGCCCGACGGCACGCCGCCGGCGGTGCCGCTGAACTTCGGATCGGTGGTCGCGAAGTAGCGGTAGTCGAGGCTCGCGGACCAGTTCGGATCGATGGTGTAGCGGACGCCGGCGATGCCCTGATAGGCGAGGCGCCAATCGCTGGCGCTGAGGCCGGGCGAGCCAACGGCGTTGAAATCGTCGAGATGGAGGCGCGCCGCGCCCACACCCGCGCCGACATAGGGCGTGAACCTCGTGGCGTTGTTGAAGTCGTAGAATGCGTTCCCCATGATCGCAATGTTGTCGATGGTACCGTGGCTCGGTGAGGTCACGCCAAAACTGGTCGCACTCTTCTCGTCGTGGCGGCGGTAGACAGCCTCGCCCTCGAGCCTGAGGCCGCTCTGGAACTCAAAGCCGCCGTTGACGCCGCCGGCGAAGCCTTCGCCGGGATGAATCTTCAGGGGCGTGCTGGTGCCCGGAGATGTCGCCGTCGCGTTCTGATCATTGAGGTGCGACCACGCACCCTCGGCGCCGACGTACCACCCGGGCGTCTGCGCCCGCGCGCTTCCGACCGCGAGCGCGATCAGCGCCGCGAGCACGAGGCAGACGGTTTTCCCACGCACAACCATTTGGATGCCTCCCGTAGTCACCAGGACTTAACACCGGGAGGCATCTAGCTCGGCCCGATCGCTCACAAACCCCGTGGCGTGGACCGTTTGAGGGCAAGATTGTGAGCCCGCTACTCGCCCGCGCGCGTGCGACGAGCGCGCGCCAACTAGCGCGCGAGAAAGCCGCCGTCGACGGCCAGCACGTGACCCGTGACCATGGAGGCGGCGGGGCTCGCGAGGAACAGCACGGCGCCGACGATCTCCTCGGGATCGGCGACGCGGCCCATGGGCGTCGCGGACTCGATCTGCTCGAGCACGTCGGGCTTTGCCAGCAGCGTGCGGGTGAACTCCGTCCGCGTCCAGGTGGGCGCCACCGCGTTGACGCGGATGCCGTCCCGCGCCCACTCGAGCGCCAGCGCGCGCGTCATGTTGACGATCGCGCCCTTGGAGGTCTGGTAGGAGGCGTTCGGGTAGAGGCCGCCCGAGAGCCCCATGATCGACGAGAAATTGACGATGCTGCCGCTGCGCCGGGGCAGCATCAGCCGTGCCGATGCACGCGCGCAGAGGAAGCTGCCGGTGACGTTCACCGTCATCACCGTGTCCCAGTCCTCGCGCGGAATCTCCACGGCGGGCTTGCGGATCGCGATACCGGCGCTGTTCGCGAGCACGTCGAGGCGACCCGATCGCAGGCCGATCTCGGCGAAAGCCAGGTCGACCGCGGCGCCGTCGCTCACGTCGAGCGTCATCGCGTGAGCCTGTCCGCCGGCGGCACGGACAGCGCTCGCAACCTCGTCCACCGTGCTCGCGTTGAGATCGAGCAGGACGACCTCGGCGCCGACGCGCGCGAACGCCAGTGCGATGGCACGGCCGAGGCCGCTCCCCGCGCCCGTGATCGCGGCGACGCGGCCGTCCAGCCGGAACGCGGCGAGCGGATCCTCCAGCGACAATTTCTCGATCAATCGATCACCTCTCGGAACGGCAGGAAGGGCACGCTGGCGCCCGGCGCGATATCGGTCGCCTCCTCGTCGAGCACGACGAGCCCGTCGGACTCCACCATCGACGAGAGGATGCCGGCGCCGTCGCGCGGGAATTTCTTCGCGATCCAGCCGCCATCGGGAGCCGGCTCCAATTTCGCGCGCAGGTACTCGCGCCGGCCCGGCTTCTTTTGATAGGCGAAGCCCGACACCGCGCGGAAGCTGCGCGGAGCGATGTCGGTGGCGCCCGAGAGCCGCAGGATCAACGGCCGCGCCAGCACCAGGAACGTCACCATGACGGCGACGGGATTACCGGGCAGCCCCATGAAGGGCACGCGTCCGACCTGGCCCATGGCCACGGGACGGCCGGGCTTGATCGCGAGGCGCCAGAAGTGCAGGCGCCCCTGCGCCTCCACCGCGGCTTTCATGTGGTCTTCCTCGCCGGTCGACATGCCGCCGGAGGTGACGATGAGATCGTGGGTCTCGGCGGCGCGTGCGAGGGCCGACTGGATCGTCGCGCGGTCGTCCGGGAGGATGCCGAGATCGCTGACCTCGGCGCCGAGGCTCTCGAGCAGCGCGCCGAGCGTGTAGCGATTGGCGTCATAGATCGCGCCCGCCGCCAGCGTCGCCCCGGGCTCGCGCACCTCGTCGCCGGTCGAGAGCAGGGCCACACGGAGCCGACGGTAGACCGCGAGCTCGGCAAAACCCAGGGAAGCCGCGAGCCCGATCTCCTGCGGCCGCAAACGCAGACCCGCCGCGAGGACGATGCTGCCGGCGGTCACGTCCTCGCCGGCGCGGCGCCGGTTCGCGCCGCGCTTGAGGCCGGTGGGTAGCCGCACTTTGCCGCTCACCTCGACGCAGTCCTCCTGCATGAAGACGGTGTCGGGTCCGGGGGGCATCGGCGCGCCCGTGAAGATGCGCACGGCCGCGCCGCGCCGCGCCGAATGGCTGAGCGGGTGCCCCGCCGTCGCGCGCCCTTCGACCGGCAGTACGGTCTCGCTACCAGGCACGAGGTCGTCGAAGAGAACCGCGTAGCCGTCGACCGCCGCGTTGTCGTGCGGTGGTACGTTGAGCGGCGCGACCACGGGAGCGGCGAGGATGCGGCCTCGCGCGCGGGCGAGCGGCACGGTCTCGACCTCAGGCAGGGCCAGCGTGCGTGCCTCGATGATCTCCAGCGCTTTCGCACCCGACATCAGCTCGCCGCCGAACGCGAAGCAGTCGTCGCTCAGCTGGGCCACGGCCTAGGTTCCCATCGGCGCGGCATGCGCCAGCACGAATGCGGCGATGCCATGGATATCATCGAGCTCGAGCCGCGGCACCGGCAGCCCCGCGATCGGCTCATCCGAGGCGACCGCCAGCACGGTCGGATCCTCGCGGCAGATCAGCGGCTTTCCGACGGACGGGCGATGCACCTCCAGCCTGGGATGCTGGTGGCGCTTGAAGCCCTCGACCATCAGCAGATCGACCGGCGTCATGCCGCGCACGAGTTCCTCGAGCGTTGGCTCCGGCGCGCCCCGGTGCTCATGCATCAGCGCCCAGCGGTTCGCCGAGGCAACCAGTACCTCGACGGCGCCGGCCACCCTATGCTGGAAGCTGTCCTTGCCGGGCTGATCGACGTCGAAGCTGTGATGGGCGTGCTTCACCGTGGAGACGCGCACGCCGCGGCTCGCGAGTTCGGGGATGAGGCGCGTCATCAGCGTGGTCTTGCCGCTGCCGCTCCAACCGATCAGGCCGAAGACGCGCATGGCGCCGGCGGTGCTCAGGCTATGGTGCGTGGCTCGACCGCGCGGCGTGGCGGTGGAGCCACCGCGGGGCTGCCGTCCATATGCGTGAGCCCAGCGTGCAGGTAGTCGTAGCCCGTCACCAGGGTGAGCGCCGCCGCGATCCACAGCATCGCCTCGCCGATGAGGCGCACCGGGATGGCGTCGGGACCGGCGTCCCCGACCAGCAGAACGCCGATCGCCACCATTTGCAGCCCGGTCTTCCACTTGGCGAGGCGCGAGACCGGCACGCTCACGTTCAATCCCGCGAGGTGCTCTCGCAATCCCGAGACCAGGATCTCGCGCATCAGGATCACGAGCGCGGGCAGGATGGTGAATCCGCTGACGCGTTCGCTCGCCACCAGCATGAAGAGCGCCGCCGCGACCACCAACTTATCCGCGAT
This sequence comes from Allostellaceae bacterium, assembly GCA_035280245.1. Lineage (GTDB taxonomy): Bacteria > Pseudomonadota > Alphaproteobacteria > ATCC43930 > CGMCC-115725 > DASZHJ01. The sequence goes on along the minus strand of DATEGF010000145.1, from coordinate 786 downwards.
CGGATCGAGGAAGCGACCGAAATCGGTCTGCTGCTTCCAGCGCCGCGCGAAGTGCCCGTCGAGCCAATCCGTGATGCCCGCCGCCGAGAACAGAACGCAGGCGACCCACGGCGCCCAGGGCCCCGGCAGGTAGAAAGTCCCGACCAGAATCGGCACCGCCAGGATGCGCGACAGGGTCAGCAGATTGGGCAGCGTCGTCAGCATCGCGGTTCCGGGGATAAGAGCGTCGCGAGTTTAGCCTTCGGCATGGAAATGATCATAAATCTTTTTTGCCACGGTCCCGCTGATCCCGTCGACCTGCTCGAGGTCCGCAAGACCCGCGCGCGCCACGCCCCGCGCCGAGCCGAAATGGTGCAGCAGCGCTTTCTTCCTCTTGGCGCCGATGCCGGGGATCTCGTCGAGCGGTGAGGTGCCGAGTGCCTTGATGCGGCGCGCGCGGTGCGAGCCGATCGCGAAGCGATGCGCCTCGTCGCGGAGCCGCTGCAGGTAGTAGAGCACGGGGCTCTTCGGGTCGAGGCCGCGGGGCGGCTTGCCCGGCAGGAAGAAGCGCTCGCGGCCCGCGTCGCGGTCCGGCCCTTTTGCGATCGCCACCATCGGTACGTCGGCGATGCCGAGATCGGCCAGCACCTGCTGCGCCACCGCGAGCTGGCCCTCGCCGCCGTCGATCATCACGAGATCGGGCCAGCCGCCGCTCTCGCGCGTCGGATCCTCCTTGAGCGCGCGGCCGAAGCGGCGGGTGAACACCTCGCGCATCATGCCGTAGTCGTCGCCGGGCGCGATCGGCGC
>DATEGF010000144.1:0-9282 GCA_035280245.1 Allostellaceae bacterium | reverse complement strand
TCGGCGCCGTCGTGGTCGATGCCCGGGCGGGCGGGGTGCTGGCGAGTGCCGGCAACCGCGTCGAGGAGCGCCGCGACCCCACCGCCCATGCCGAGATGCTGGCGTTGCGCGCGGCGGCGGATCGGCAGGGCGCGCCGCGGCTCACGGAGTGCGATCTCTACGTCACCCTGGAGCCCTGCCCGATGTGCGCAACCGCAATATCATTCGCGCGGGTGCGCCGGCTCTACTTCGGGGCGAGCGATCCCAAGGGTGGGGGCGTCGAGCATGGCCCACGGATCTTCGCGCAGCCGACCTGCCATCATCGGCCGGACATCTATGGTGGTATCGACGCCGATCGCGCAGGCTCGCTCCTCAAGCGATTCTTTGAGGCACGCCGGTAGGTTGCAGAAAGACGCGCGACGACCGGCACGCGCGTTCGCCACTCGTTAACCAATCGCCAATAGGGTATTCGCGACAACATCCGTGCGGCCGCAAGGTTTGGCCAGGAGCTCGATGGGCGCGGACGGGACAAGATCGACGCAGCCGAAGGAGACCGCCGCCGACGGGCTCGTCGGCAAGATGCGCCGTCTGCTCTGGGGCTCCGGCGGCAAGGCGCCAGACGTCGTCGTCGCGCCGGCCGCGCGAAAGACGCTCGCATGGAAGCAGGCGAGTGGCGCCGACGCGGACGAGGCGGAGTTCCTCGGCCAGGTCCGCCGTATGCTGCAGCAGACGCCCTCGCTCCAGGCGAGCCGGCTCAACATCATTGGGCTAAAGCGGGTCAAGGAGCACTTCGGAGACGAGTGGAAGCGCATCGCCGACCGCGCGGACCGCATCGCCCGCAATGTGATCGAGCGACACCTCAATCCCGGCGACATCTACGCCAACTGGGGCGTCGACACCTACATCACCGTCTTCGCGCGCCTCTCCGAGCAGGAGGCACGGGTCAAGTGCTACCTGATCGGCAACGAGATTGTCCGCACGCTCCTTGGCGACGACGCCTCCGAGTTCCTCGAGGTGAAGACCGCCGTCAGCCGGGTCGACGGGAGCATCGACCTGAAGACGGTCGGGTCCCTGCAGCAGGTGTTCGACGGCGCGGAGGTCATCAGCCCGCTCGCCCCGCCGCCCGAGTCGTCGTCGGCGCCCCCGGCCCCGGCGACGACCCCGAGAGACACGACCGCCGCCCTCGCCGCCGAGACCGGCCATGCCTTCGTGCCGATCGAGCGCGAGAAGCGGGCGGCGGCGGCCCCTGTCGCGGCGGGTAGTCAGAACGCGCCCGCGGTCAACGTCTTGGCCGGCGTCGATTTCGTGTTCCGGCCCATGTGGGATCCCACACGCAACGTGATCGCGACATACCGATGCGTTCCGCAGGTGAAGCTCTCGAACGTGAACGGCGCTGCCGGCGACGCGTCGCTCGCGGTCGCCGGCGATCCCGAGGCGACGGCGCAGCTCGACCGCACGACCCTCGCTCGCGTCAAATCTGACCTGAAGGCGATGGCGGCGGATGGGCGCCGCCTGATCATCGCCATGCCCCTCCACTTCGAGACCCTGTGCTCCGCGGCCCAGCGCCGCCGGATCTCCGCCGAGCTCGGCGCCATCGCAGAATCCATGAAGCAATACCTGGTGGTCGAGATCGTCGGAGTGCCCACCGGCTTCCTCAAGTCGCGGCTCATGGAGGTGATCGCGCCCTTGCGCATGCATTGCCGCGCGGTCTCGCTGCAAGTCAGCATCGGGACCATCGATTTCACCCAGGTCCGCGGCACCGGCATCTCCGCGGTGGGCGCGGACATTGCGGATCTCGCGAAGTCCGAGGCCGTAGTCATGCAGCAGCTGTCGCGCTTCCAGCGCGCGGCCGAGAAGGCGGAGGTGGTGACCTTCCTGCACGGTGCGCAGAGCCGCAGCCTGGCCGCCGCCGCCGTGGGCGCGGGGTTCCACTATGTCGACGGCGACGGCGTGGCGGCGACGCTCAATCGGCCGGAGCGGATCGTGCCGTTCCAGCTGGCCGATCTCTATGCGCCGCGCTGAGCGAGCAGCCGTGAAGGGATTGCTAGGGATTTGCCGATAGGCTCACCCCGGTTGAACGGGAGTCCGGCTATGCAAGTGCTCGTGATCGATGACGATGTGGCGGTGCGGCAGACCATCGCGCTGCTCCTTGAGGACGCCGGGATCGAGGTGGTCCAGGCGGCGGACGGCAAGGAGGGTCTCCGCGCCTTCCAGCGCGCGCGGCCTGATCTCATCGTGACCGACATCATCATGCCCGAGAAAGAGGGCATCCAGACCATCATCGACATCCGCAAGCAGGACCCCAAGCTGCCGATCATCGCCATCTCCGGCGGTGGCCGCATCGGGAACACGGATTTCCTCGAGATCGCGGCCCGCCTTGGCGCCTCCACCACATTGCCCAAGCCGTTCGATCCCGAGGCCCTCGTGAGCCTCGTGCGCAAGCTCGGCGGCGAGGCCAAGCCGGCCTGACCACCCGCCGCTCGGGTCACCCGAGCGCGCCCACGACCCCCGCGTAGACGCCGAAGCCGGCGACCGCCAGGAAGACGATCCCCACGATCGCCGCGTAGGCTCCTCTAAGCCGATCGGCCGGGGCGAGCGCCGTGCGTGCGAGGCGGTAGAGAAAGCCCAGCATCACCGGCAGCAGCAGCACGTTGATCACGCCGACCGCGATCGCGAGGCGCACTAGGTTGATGCCCGACGCGACCAGCGTGCCGCCCGCGACCAGGGCGATGCCGAAGACCGCGTAGAACCACGGTGCCTCGCGCGGGTGGTGCTCCAGCGAGTGGCGTACGCCGATTGTCTCGCCAATCGACCACGCAGCGGTGAGGCACACCACCACGGTCGCCACCAGCGCGCCGCCCGCGAGGCCGAGCGCGAACACGCCGCGGCCCACCGCCTCGCCGAGGCTCGGCACGAAAGCCATGGCGATCGCCGATACGGAGCCGAGGCTCGGGTCCGAGCCGCCGCGTCCGAGCGTTGCCGCCGCCGCGATCACGATCGCCGCGGTGATCACCTGACAGAGCACCGCGCCGATCAGGGTATCGATGCGCGCGATGCCGAGGTGCTCTCGCGTTAGGCCTTTGTCCACGACCGCGGACTGCTGATAGACGATCGTCCAGGGCATGATGCTGGTGCCCAGGTTCGCCGCCAGCAGATAAAGGTAACCGGGATTGCCGACGGGCGCATCGGCGAGCTGCGCGACGATCTGACCGGGATCGGGATGCGCGGTCCAGGCGACCGCCAGGAAGCCGAGCTCGAAGAGGCCGAGGGCGATCGCGATCCGCTCGACCGAGTGATAGGAGCCGGTCAGGACCATGCCGAAGATGAGCGCCACCGTCGCGGCGATCGTCTGCCAGACCGGGATGCCGAAGGCCTCGCCGACGCCGGCGAGTCCCGTCATCTGCGCCACCAGCGCGCCGAAGCAGCTCGCGATCAGCGTCCCGATCGAGAGGAAGGCCCAAACCCGGCCGAAGCGTTCCCGCACCAGCTCGGCATAGCCCTTGCCGGTGCCGAGGCCGAGCCGGACCGTCAGCTCCTGTGTCATGTAAAGAACCGGAATGATCAGCACCTGCAGCAACAGCAGGCGATAGCCCCAGCGCGCGCCGCTCTCGGCTGCCGTGATGATGCTGCCAGCGTCTGTGTTCGCCAGCTGCGCAAGGAGCCCGGGCCCGAGGACCAACAGCATCCGGCGCCAACCCAGTGGAGCGCTTCGCGCCATCCCCCGCTCCGACGCGTCGACCGATTCAGCGCCGGGCGAGCGCCCGCCAGCCAATGTCGCGCCGGCAGAACCCTTGGGGCCAATCAATCCGGTCGACCGCGGCATAGGCACGAGCCCGCGCCTCCGCGATATCGGTGCCGAGCGCCACGACATTGAGCACGCGGCCGCCATCGGCGACGAGCTTATCGCCCTGGCGCTTGGTCCCCGCGTGGAAAAGGGTGACGCCGGGCTCCTGCGCTGCCGCGTCGAGGCCGCGGATTTCCGTGCCCTTGAGGGGATCGTCGGGATAGCCACGCGCGGCCAGCACGACGCAGACCGCGGTCTCATCGCGCCAGCGCAGGTCGAAATCCCCGAGCACGCCGTCGCGCGCCGCGATCAGCGCGGGGAGGAGATCGCTCTTGAGGCGCGGCAGCAGCACCTGGCATTCGGGATCGCCGAAACGGACGTTGTACTCGATGAGCTTGGGTCCCTCGGTGGTCAGCATGAGGCCGGCGTAGAGCACGCCTCTGAAGGGCCGGCCCTCCTTCGCCATTGCCGCGACCGTGGGCTCGATGATCTCGCGCCGGACCCGTGCCTCGATCTCCGGCGTGACGCACGCCGCCGGCGAATAGGCACCCATGCCGCCGGTGTTCGGGCCGGTATCGCCGTCGCCGACGCGCTTGTGGTCCTGTGCCGAGGCGAGCAGGAGCGCGTGCCGCCCATCCACCAGCGCGAAGACGCTGGCCTCCTCGCCCGCGAGGAATTCCTCGATCACGACCTCGGCGCCCGCCTTGCCGAATCGGCCGCCGACCAGCGCCTCGTCGATCGCCGCCAGCGCGTCCTCCACGGTGGCGGCGACGGTGACACCCTTGCCGGCGGCGAGCCCGTCGGCCTTCACCACGATGGGCGCGCCTTGGGCGCGGACATAGTCCTTCGCGGCCGCTGCCTCGGTGAAGCGTCGATAAGCGGCGGTCGGGATGGCGTACTTCGCGCAGAGATCCTTGGTGAAGGCCTTTGAGCCTTCGAGCGCGGCGGCCTTGGCGCTTGGCCCGAAGGTCGCGATACCCGCGGCCTCGAGTCGATCCGCAAGGCCCGCCACCAGCGGCGCCTCGGGCCCCACCACCACGAAATCGATCCGCTCCGCCCGCGCGAAGGCGAGGAGCTCGTCGAATTGCATCGCGCCGATGGGGAGGCAGGTCGCGACCTCAGCAATGCCGGGATTCCCGGGCGCACAATAGAGCCGGTCACAGAGCGGCGAGGCCGCGATCGCCCAGCAGAGCGCGTGCTCGCGGCCGCCCGATCCGATCACGAGTATCCGCATGCCCTGGGGTCTCCGGTTTTCGCGTGCTCGCCCGTCTTGTATCATGATGGCGAATGACCGAAAGCATCCTCGTCGCCCCCGATTCGGCCGATGCGCCGCGGGCGAACCTGCCGGAGTACACCGTCAGCGAGCTCTCGGCCGCCGTGAAGCGCAGCCTGGAGCAGGGCTTCTCCTATGTGCGCGTGCGCGGCGAGGTCAGCGGCTTCAAGCGCCATGGCAGCGGCCATTGCTACCTCTCGCTCAAGGACGCCGACGCCGTGCTCGACGCGGTGATCTGGCGCATGACCGCCCAGCGCATGAGCCTCAAGCCCGAGGACGGCCTCGAGGTGGTCTGCACCGGCCGGATCACGACCTATCCCGGCCGCTCCAAGTACCAGCTGGTGATCGAGCGTATGGAGCTCGCGGGCGTGGGCGCGCTCCTCAAGATGCTGGAGGATCGCCGCAAGAAACTCGCGGCCGAGGGCCTGTTCGACGCGTCGCGCAAGCGGCCGCTGCCCTATCTGCCCGAGGTGATCGGCGTGGTGACCTCGCCCACGGGCGCGGTGATCCGCGACATCCTGCATCGCCTCGCCGACCGCTTCCCGCGCCGCGTGCTGCTCTGGCCCGTGGCGGTGCAGGGCGAGGGCGCCGCCGAGCAGGTGGCGGCCGCGATCGAGGGCTTCAACAAATTGCCGGAGATGGGTCCGATCCCGCGGCCCGATCTCCTGATCGTCGCGCGCGGGGGCGGCAGCCTCGAGGACCTGATGGCCTTCAACGAGGAGATCGTGGTGCGTGCCGCCGCCGCCTCGACGATCCCGCTGATCTCCGCGGTGGGCCACGAGACCGACACGACCCTGATCGACCACGCGAGTGACCGCCGCGCGCCGACGCCGACCGCGGCCGCGGAGATCGCGGTGCCCGTGCGGCTGGAGCTGCTCTCGCAGGTGGGGAACGCCGGTGGCCGCATGGCGGGCGCCATGGTGCGGCTCCTCGATGAGCGGCGCCTGCGGGTCGTGGGCCTCGGCCGCGGCTTGCCCGAGCCGCGCACCCTCCTCGAAGCGGCGGCGCAGCGTCTCGATGATCGCGCGGAGCGGCTCGGCAACGGGTTGCAGCAGTTCCTCCGCGTGAAGCGCGACCGGCTGGCGACGCTCGGCGCCCATGTACGGCCCGATGCGCTCCGCCAGCAGCTTGGCCAAGCGCGCGATCGCCTGGCCGCTTTGCCCGAGCGCCTGGGCCATGCCCTGCACCGCTTCCTCGACCGCGAGCTGCAGCGCATCCAGGCACTCGGCGGCCGGCTCGAGAGCCATCAACAGGCGATCCGGAACGTGCTGGCGCGCGGCTACGTCCTGGTCTGGGGCCCCGACGGCAAGGTGATTGTCTCCGCCGACGCGATCCCTTCCGGCGCAAAGCTCGGCTTGCAATTCCACGACGGCAAGGCCGATGTGGTGGCGGAAGGGCCGCGCAAGCGGAAGTCGAAGCCCGGCGATTCGTCCCAGGGAGAATTGCTCTGACGCGCCTCCTGCACGCCGTGGCGCTGCTCCTCGCGCTCGCGACCCCAGTTTTCGCGGACGATGCGATCACCATCGCGGGCGTGCTGAGTCAGGGCGGCCTCGCGCGCGGCGAGGCACCGCCCGGCACCAGCCTCTCGCTCGACGGCCGCGCGGTCCGCGTGGCGCCCGACGGCAAGTTTATCCTGGGCTTCGGCCGCGATGCGCCCACCCGGATGAGGCTCGCGGCGGCGTTCCCCGATGGCCGCACCACGACGCGGGAGATCGTGCTGGAGAAGCGCGAGTATCAGATCCAGCGCATCGACGGGCTGCCGCCGCAGATGGTGACACCCGACCCCGCGCTGACGACCCGCATCAAGGCCGAGCTCGACAAGGTCCACAGCGTCCGCAAGACCGAGAGCGATCAGCTGGCGTTCGAGTCCGCACTCGAGTGGCCGGTGACCGGCCCGATCAGCGGCGTCTACGGCAGCCAGCGCATCCTGAACGGCGAGCCGCGCGCGCCGCACTTGGGCGTCGACATCGTGGCCCCCACGGGCACGCCGATCCACGCCGACAGCGCCGGCACGGTGACGCTCGCCGAGCACGATCTCTATTTCACCGGCGGCACCGTGATCGTCGATCACGGCTACGGCCTCTCCACCATCTACCAGCACATGTCCCGCCTCGACGTGACCGTGGGTCAGCACCTCGAGCAGGGCGACCTCGTGGGCGCCGTCGGCGCCACCGGCCGCGTCACCGGCCCGCACCTCCACTGGGGCATGAACTGGTACGACGTCGCGATCGACCCCCAGCTGCTCGTCGGGCCGATGCCGAAGGAGTGACGGCCCTTGCGCTTATGCCGGAACAGGCATAAACTAACCACCGTATGGCAAAGCCGTCCGACGGGTACCGACCCAAGCCGGTCCGCTGGATCGGCAGCAGCAAAGAGGACCTGAGCAGGTTTCCGGAAGATGTGCGTCGGCGGGTCGGTGGCGCTCTCTGGGACGCGCAGATTGGCAGCAAGGCACCCTATGCGAAACCGCTCAAGGGATTCGGCGATGCGAGCGTCCTTGAGGTTTTGGACGACTTCGATGGTGACACTTATCGTGCCGTCTACACCGTCCGCTTCTCCCAGGTGGTCTACGTGCTCCATGCCTTTCAGAAGAAGTCGAGGCGAGGCATTGCCACACCCAAATCCGAAGTAAACTTAGTCGAGCAACGGCTCAAACGCGCGAGAGAGGACTACCAGCAGTGGCTAAAAGACCAAAGACAGCGATCGCGGTGACGGCAAGTAGCGGCAACGTGTTTGCCGACCTCGGCTTGCCCGAGCCCGTGGAGGAGTTGACCAAGGCGCAGCTCGCGAGCCACATCCGTGAGATCATCAGCCAACGACGCCTCACCCAGCGCGCCGCGGCGTCTCTTATGGGCGTTGATCAGCCGAAAGTTTCAGCGCTCCTCAATGGACGGCTTGCGAATTTTTCGAGCGACCGCCTGATGCGTCTCTTGACCGCTCTTGGTCAGGACGTCGACATTACGGTCAAGGCAAAGCCACGCCATCGTGTGCATGGGCGCATCCGCGTGATCGGGCAAGCTGCATAGCGGCGATACGACGGAATTTCGATCCGACGAAGTGCCATAACTTTTTCGTCGGTCGCCTTTCACTCCGGCCAGCGCCGGTGCAGCCAGAACCAATGGTCGGGTTGCTCGCGGATCCAGCGCTCGAGGACCTGGTTGACCTGGGTCATCAATGCCAATTCGTCGCCGGCGGCGTCGCCGCTGCGCTCATAAGCGAGCGGCGGCTCGGCAGTGATGCGGAAGCGGGCGTGCGGGAGGCGGTCGACCCGCACGGGCACCACGGCGCAGTTGAAATGGAGCGCGAACTTGGCGAGGGCGGGCGCGGTCATGGCGTCGCGGCCGAAGAACGGGACGGCGATGCCGTCGTTCATCTTCTGGTCGACGAGCATGGCGATGTGCCGGCCCTGTTTGAGGGCCGCGAGCGCGCGGCGCGCCGCCACCGTGCCTTTCGGGACCAGCTCGCTCCCGACCACACTCCGCGCGTAGTTGATGATGCCATCGACGATGGGGTTGTTGGCGGTGCGGTAGATCTCCGCGACGCCGAGACCGGCCTGGGTCACCGCCAGCGTCGCCACCTCCCAATTGCCGAAGTGGCCCGAGAAGAAGATCGCGCGCTCGCCCGGCGCGCCGTAGCGGCGGATGTTCTCGGCGCCCACCATCTCGATGCGCCCGCCCGCCTCGTAGACGCGGTACTTACCGAGGTGAGCGTACTCCGCGGCGACACGGGCCAGATTGTCCCACATGCCGCGGATGATTGCGTCCGCACGGGCGTCGCCGAGATCGGGCAGGGCGCGGCGCAAGTTCTGCCGCGCGCGCCGGCTCACGCCGACGCGTGGCCCGATCGTGCGCGCGAGCGCGCCCGCGAGGCCCGAGGCCCACGCCACCGGCAACAGCCGGCAGAGGCCGAAGAGCAACCACGCCACGGCGCCTTCGAGCGCGTGGAGGAGCCGCCTAGAGAGCGGGCGCTCTTTGGCCAAGAGCCACCGACGAGGCAAGGAGCTTGTCGAGGAGAGCCTCGATCTCCGAGGGATTGTCCCAGGATACGCGGACCGGCACTAGCGTGACGTGGTTGCGCAAATCCGCGGGAATCCGGACCCAATCCTTCTCCGTGGTGAGGGCCGGGAGTCCGAGGCGCGCGGCCTCCGCGAGGATCGGCTCGAGCATCGCCGCGCTGTAGGGTTGATGGTCCGGGAAGGCGTGGCGCGCCACCACCGTCGCGCCCAGCCACTCCAACGAGTCGAAAA
>DATEGF010000143.1:0-26513 GCA_035280245.1 Allostellaceae bacterium | reverse complement strand
GACAGGCGAGAGGATGCGGCATCGATCCGGCGCACCCATGCGGAAACGGTGGACGCCATTCGCGAGCGGCTCGCCGCGAGCGAGGCGCCGGTGCCTGAAGCGGCGCGAGCGCTCGGCGATTGACAGCGCCCGCTCCCGCGCGTGACCATTCGTGGTCACCGCCGGGGAGCAGCCACCATGACCGACTCAACTGATCCGCGCGCCCGCGAGGCGTTCGATCTCGCGATGGCGAACTCGTTTCCGGATCTGCCCGATAGCGAGCGTCAGATCCTCTGGGAATGCTGGACGCATCTGCGGCGCTGGGTCGCGCGGCTGCCGCGCGAGCTGCCATTCGAGGCCGAGCCCACGCACATCTTCTCGGCGCCGGAGCGCCGGCTATGAGCGCGCGCCATTGGACCATCGCCGAGGCGAGCGCCGCGCTCGAGAAGCGCGAGGTCTCGCCGGTCGAGCTGGTCGACGAGTGTCTCAAGCGCGTCGAGGCGCACGACGCGACGCTGCACAGCTACGTGCTGACGTTGCCCGATCGGGCGCGTGCCGCCGCCAAGACCGCCGAGGCGGAGATCCGCGCCGGCCGCCGCCGCGGACCGCTGCACGGCATCCCGATCGCGCTCAAAGACATCTACGAGACCGCGGGCATCCGCACCACCGGGCATTCGCGGATCAAGCTCGACCACATCCCGAAGGCCGATGCGACAACCACGCGCAGGCTCGCCGAGGCCGGCACCATCCTGCTGGGCAAGCTCGCGACCCACGAGTTCGCCATGGGCGGGCCGTCCTTCGATCTGCCGTTTCCGCCCGCGCGCAATCCCTGGAATCCCAAGCATTTCACGGGTGGCTCCTCGAGCGGCTCGGGTGCCGCGGTGGCGGCGGGCCTGGCGCTCGGCACGCTCGGCAGCGACACCGGCGGCTCGATCCGCTCGCCCGCCTCCCATTGCGGGCTCGCCGGCCTCAAGCCGAGCTACGGACGGGTCAGCCGTGCCGGCGTCTTTCCGCTGTCATTCTCGTTCGACAATGCCGGCCCCATGGCCTGGACCTCGCGCGACTGCGCGTTGCTGCTGCAGGCGATCGCGGGATCCGATCCCGCCGATCCCGCCTCGGTCGAAGCGCCCGTCCCCGACTATGCGGCGGCGCTGGGCGGCGACCTCAAGGGTGTCAGCATCGGCGTGGTGCGCGGATTCTACGAGAAGGACCCCGGCCTCGATCCCGAGGTGGGCGCGGCTGTGGAAGGCGCAATCGGGCAGCTTCGCGATCTCGGCGCGCGGATAGGGGATGTCTCGCTCTCGCCCGCGGACGATTACCACGCGTGCTGCGTAGTGATCATGCTGTCGGAGGCCTATGCGATCCACGAGCCCACGCTCAAAACGCGCTGGCGCGAGTACGGCGCCATCCTGCGGCACCGCCTGATCCCGGGCGCGCTACTCTCGGGCTCCGACTACGTCCAGGCGACGCGCATGCGGCGCATGCTCTCTCTCGAGATGGACCGCGCGCTCGAGCGGCACACCGCGCTGCTCTTCCCGAGCTCGCTGATCCCGGCGCCGCCGATCGAGGAGGTGCGGGCGCTCGCCTTCTATGAGAAGGCCTCGCTCACCACACCCGCCAATGTCTCGGGTCATCCCGCGCTCAGCGTCTGCTGCGGCTATACGAAGGCGGGGCTCCCCATGGGTCTGCAGCTCGTGGGTCGACGATTCGACGAGGCGACGCTCCTCAAGCTCGGCGACGCTTACGAGCGCGCCACCCCCTGGCGCCAGCGCCGCCCGGCGCTCTGAGACGCTGTCAGCCAACAGCTCTCAACCGTCGGCTCTCCGAGGATCTGGGGATGAAGGCTGATAGCTGATAGCCGATAGCTCCGTCACCGCTTCGGCGGCGGTGCGGTCTTGAGCCAGTCCTTCGCAACGGACTCCATCGTGCGGAACATGGCGCCGCGGGCTTTCAGCTTCTCGATCAAGCGCTCCAACATGAGCACGCGATGGCCGCGGCCGATCACGAAGGGGTGACAGGTGTACGTGAGCACGCCGCTGTCGCCGATCCGGGTCATGTAGTCGAAGTCGTCGTACCAGTTCTCGAGCACGCCGCCCGCCCAGTTGAGGCCGGGCGCCAGCATGTTGGGCATCCGCATGTACTCGAAGTGCGGGTAGTCGTCGGTCGACCAGCTGATCGGCATCTCCACGAGATCGGTCTCGGGGCCGAACACCGCGGGCTTCTCGAGCTCGATCTGGTCGCCGGTGCGGCAGCGGTAGAGCGCGTAGTCGTGGCCCATCAGGCTGCTCTCGTAGAGGAAGCCGTGCTTCAGCAGCAGCTCGATGGTATGCGGGCTCAGGTCCCAGGCCGGGGAGCGATAGCCGCGAGCGTTCTCGCCGGTGATCGTCTTGATCGCCGCATTGCCGCGCACCAGGTTCCGCTCCTCGTCCTCGCGGCTGAGGTTGGCGGGTGGCACATGGGTCCAGCCGTGGTGCGCGATCTCGTGGCCCGCGGCGTGAACGCGCCGGCAGGCGTCGGGAAAGGTCTCGATGGTGTGGCCGGGGATGAACCAAGTGCTGGGGATCTCGTGCCGACGCAGCATCTCGATGATGCGCGCCGAGGCCACCACGCCGAATTCACCCCGCGAGATCGGCGTCGGCGTCGTGAGCCCGCGGGCGATGAAGCCGGAGATCGCGTCGAAATCGAAGGTGAGACAGACGGTGTAGGTGCCCATGACTTTCCTCCTCGCGGGCCGAAATCCACTTGGCGTTCTTGGCGCCTTGGCGGTTCAACTCTTAACCGCCAAGACGCCGAGGCGCCAAGGACATTAAAATCCCGATCATGAATCTGTGGGCGATCAGCGATCTGCACATCGGCGCCGACGTCAACCGCCGCGCCGTCGAGGCGCTGACGCCGAGGCCCGAGGACTGGCTCATCCTCGCGGGCGATATCGGCGACAGCATGGCGGAGCTGGCGCTCGCCTTCGAGATCCTCGGCCCCCGCTTCGCGCGGCTGATCTGGGTTCCCGGCAACCACGAGCTCTGGACCGAGCCGCGGACGCCCGGCGCGCCGCGCGGCGTCGAGCGCTATGAGGCGCTGGTCGAGCTTGCGCGCCGACATGGCGTCACCACGCCCGAGGACCCTTATCCGCGCTGGCCGGGCAGCGGGCCCAAGACCGTCATCGCGCCGCTCCTGCTGCTCTACGATTATACCGTGCGGCCCGCCGAGGTCTCCCGCGAGAGCGTCATCGCCTGGGCTGCGGAGGCCGGCATCGTCGCCACCGACGAGCGCCGCCTCGATCCCGCGCCGTTCACGGATATCGCGGACTGGTGCGCGAGCCGTCTCTCTGCGAGCGAGCGGCGCCTCGCCGAGATCCCCGCCGACGCCCGGACGATCCTGGTCAATCACTACCCGCTCCGGCCCGAGGACGTCGTGCTGCCGCGCAAGCCGCGCTACGCACCCTGGTGCGGGACCCGCGCCACCGCCGACTGGCACCGGCGCTATCGCGCCCGCGCCGTCGTCTACGGCCACCTCCATGTGCGCGCGAGCCGCTTTGCCGACGGCGTGCACTTCCAGGAAGTGTCCTTGGGCTACGCCCGCGACTGGGATCATGCACGCGGCGCCGACGGCTATATGCGCCGCATCCTCTGACGGCGATGCTGCAGCGCAGCGCGAATGCCGCGACATTGAGCCGATAATCCGCCACCCGGGCCTTGGGAAATCGGCCCGAGCGCCTAAATGAAATTTCTGAAAGGTCCGCCAGCCGCATGGGGCGGCTGGGAGGGAGGCGCGCATGACGCAACCCAGGAAACCCGGTCGCGAGCCGCGTGTTCACGAGCTCCTCAGCGATGAGATCGCCCGCCTGATGATGCGCGCCGATCGCGTCGAGCGGCACGAGATCGAGGCGTTGGTGAGCCGGGTCAAGGCACCGCGGGTCGAGCGCCGCGCGGTGCAACCTCGAAAGACGGAGACGGTCCCATGAACGTTGACGCGATCCTGAAGGTCAAAGGTAATGCAATCGTCACCATCCAGCCCACCGCAACCCTGTCAGAGGCCGTGACGCTGCTCTGCCAGAAGCGGATCGGCGCGCTGGTGGTGAGCGCCAACGGCAGCGAGCCACTGGGCATCCTGTCGGAGCGCGACATCGTCCATGCGCTCGGCAGCATGGGGGCGGTGCTGCTCGAGCGCCGCGTCGAGGATCTCATGACCAAGGCCGTGGTGACCTGCGCGCCTCAGGATCGGGTCGCGGATCTGATGGCGCTGATGACCGAGCGGCGCATCCGGCACATCCCGGTCATGCGCAACGGCAAGCTCGCGGGCCTCGTCAGCATCGGCGACGTCGTCAAGAACCGGCTCGACGAGATCGAGCTGGAGACCACCTCGCTCAAGGCCTACGTCGCCGGCGCCGCCTGACGACTACGGAAGGACGATATCGACGCGGCGGTTCCTGGGCTCGCGGACGCCATCGGCCGTGGCGACCAGCGGGTCATCCTTGCCGCGCCAGCGCTCCGTGATCGAATTCGCAGACACGCCCTGGGCGACCAGCGCCGCGCGGACGGTCGCGGCGCGCCGCTGCGAGAGGCCCAAGTCGTACTGCGGCGTGCCCGAGAGATCCGTGTAGCCGGTCACCTCGACACGCGCGGCGCCACCACGACGATAGGCGTTGGCGGCATCCCGCACGACGCGCTCGCCCTCGCGGCTCAGGCTCGCCTTGTCGAACTCGAAGAAGACCCGGAAGCTCCGGCCCTGGGACGCGAGCGGCGCCGGCGCCGCGGCGGGTGCCGGCCCATAGGCCGGCGGTGGCGGCGGCGGTGGCCGGTAATAAGCCGGCGCGTAGTAGGGCGGATAGTAGTAGGGCGGCGGGTAATAGGCGTAAGGCGCGTAATAGGGGTAGTAGCCGGGCCAGCCTCCGACGAAAACGCTGAAACGGGGGCCACCGTGCCAGCGCCAATCGGCGTGAGCCTGCATCGGCGTGAGGCTCAGGGCCAGCATGAGGCCCAAGCCCAGTAGGGAAAGTCGAGCAACGCGCAAGTTCATGGTTCATCTCCCTCGGCGGTCAGCGGACGGAGAGCGTCCATCCCATTATAACGACCGAAGGCCTGCCTCAATCCCTTCCGATGGGCACGAAGTCTTCACTCGCGGGCGTATCGATCGCGCTCAGCGCCGCGAGATAGTTCTCCTTGAAAATCCGGTAGCTTTCTAGGCGCACCGGCGAGGGATGCTCATCGTCGAGCGCAACCTCCGGGTTCGTATTGATCTCGTAGACCTGGATCTTCCCCTGGACCAGGCCGAAATCGGCGCGGCCGTAGCTGACGCCCGCAAGGTCGAAGACGCGGGCGAGGATCGGCCCGTGCGGATTATCGCGCACCACCCGCTGCTCCTCGTCATAGAGCGCCGGCGGCGCGATGCCGGTCTTCCCGACCTTGGCGACCCAGTGATCATCATGCACGCAGACGTGCGCGAAGTCCGTTGGACCCATGCGGAAGCTCGAGAATTTCCGATAGAGGCCGGGCAGGACCGGCTCTGCCGCATACTCCACGATGAGCAGTCCCGTGAGCGGCGCGCCTTTGGCGACCGCGCGCTCGATTTCCGCGACCACCTGCGCCCAATCGTGCAGGAGATCGGTGATCGGCCCGAGATGCGCGCCCTCGGCGCGCAGGAACACGGGCCAGCGCCGCGGCCGCACGCCTTCCTCCACCCGATACGCGTCAAAATCGTTGATCCCCGCGAGATGCAGGCTCCGCAGCAGGCCCCACCGGCTGAGCGCCCGCGCGGGGTCGTTCAGGACCCGCAGCCCCCGGTCGCGCATCCGCCGGAAGATCAAGGCCGCGAGCCTCAGCTGCCACAACGAGAGCCGGTCCATGTCGGTGAACACGTAGGTGGCGCGCGGTACGCTCTTGGCGCTGAGGAGCGTGTCGTAGGTCACGACCTCGACGTGCGCGGGCGCAGCGCCCGCCACGACAGGCTTGTGCGTATAACTGTGCTCGGTCGTGTGAATGAACACGATCATGAGGGCCCCCCGCGGGCGTCGCGTGCTCTCGGTACCGCTCCGCCGCCTGCTTGACAATCCCACCTCCCGGATGCGAAGTGGCGCCAGCGCGCATTGCAGCTGGAATGGCTTTCTGTTCGGGGGATCACCATGCAGACCGAGACCAAAGCTCCGACTGTGAAACTCGAGTGGTCGCGCCTGCTCGGCTTCGATCAAGCGGTGCAGAGCCGCGACGAGGAAGCGGCGAAGCGGCTCAACGATCCGCGCATGATCCGTCTCGGCGCCAAGTTCGGCGGCAAGCTGGGCGGCCGCCGTCCGGACATCGTCGACGTCCCGCTGGCGCGCTAGGCGCGCCTCGCCCGGCGCTCGCCCGAGCGAGCGGCTCTCCGGCAAATCTTTTGATGCATCGCGTCTGATGGTCGCCAGCGGCCAGATCGACCTCACCGGCTTCGATCCGAGCCGCGCGCGGGCGGAGGCCGTGAGCGCGCGCATGCGCGGACGGCTCGGGGAGAGCCTGCGCTACATCGTCGATCAAGTCGCGGGCCACATGGCGGTGCCGCGGGGCGAGATGGAGGGCTTCCTGGCCCGCCTCGCGAGCGGGCCGGTATCGCCGCTGGTGTTCGGGACCTACTGCGATCTCGTGCTCGCCCTCGACGCCAATGCGCTCGACGAGGCGGAGGCGCTGGTGAAGGAGATTGCCGCCGCGCCGAACGCATCCCCGGAGCTGCACGTCCTCGATCTCGGCGACCCCGCCAGCGATCCAGCCGCCGACCGCTATCGCCGGCTGGTCGACACCGACGAGACCTTGCCATTCACGATCTCGCCACCGAAGCCCGCGGGTGCCGCGGCCATTCGCGCCCTCATCGCCGACGCCTTTGCGCTGATGGACGCCGGCAATCCCGACCTCGCCGGCGAGATCCGCACGCTCATGAGGGAGATCGTGCTGGCGTCGGGCTCCGACGATCCCAAGGCGGTTCAGTTCGACGGCGTCTCGTCGTTCTTGCTATGGGGTGCGACGGTACTCGAGGTGCGGAGCTACAAGTCGACCCTCGAGATGGTGCAGGCGCTCGCGCACGAGAGCGGCCACAACCTGCTGTTTGGCCTCTGCGCCGACGGACCGCTCCACGGCAACGACGACGACGACCGCTTCTCCTCGCCGCTGCGCATCGATCCGCGCCCGATGGACGGCATCATCCACGCGGCCTATGTGACCGCCCGCATGCACCAGTCGGTCCAGCGCCTCCTGGACGCCGGCGTGCTCGGCGCGGCCCAGACGCGCGAGGCTCAGGAGGCCGCGATCGCCAACGGCAAGCGCTTTGCCATGGGCATGCAGACCGTCGACCAGCACGCGAAGCTGACGCCGCTCGGCGACGCCGTCATGAAAAACGCCCGCGCCTACATGGCGCGCTACGTCTGAGCGGCGGGGATACGAACGAAGAAAGACCCTAGCGCAGAGATCGCTGAGGCTGCGCAGAGGACGCAGGAAGCAAAGATGACCACTGAGGCAGTGAGGCGGTGAGGGATGATTTTTCGGGCGCGAAGCGCCCAATTCATGTTCTCACCGTCTCACTGCCTCTGTGGTGAAATTCCCTTCTGTGTCCCCGTCCTCCGCGAAACCTCAGCGTCCCCCGCCGTAAGGCTTTTCTTCTTTTTCGCGTACCGCGGACTCGGAATCAGTCCCAGGGACCGGAGCGGTGCGGGGCCGAGCCTGCGCTCGGGACCGTGCCCGACGCATGCGGGGCAGGTCGTGCGCGAGGCGCCGACCACGCCGGTCTCGTGCCCGAGCCCTGTCCCATCTCCGCCGCGATTGCCCGGAGGCGCGCGATCCGGGCCTCGGTCGAGGGGTGGGTCGAGAACAGGCTCTGCATGCCCCCACCGCTCAGCGGATTGACGATGAATAGGTGCGCAGTCGCGGGGTGCTGCTCGGCTTGAATATTGGGGAGCGCCTGGGCGCCCGCCTCGAGCTTCGCGAGCGCGCTCGCGAGGCCCAGCGGGTTGCCGGAGATCTCGGCGCCGCCGCGGTCCGCCTCGAACTCGCGCCCACGGGAGATCGCGAGCTGCACCAGCGTCGCCGCCAGCGGCGCCAGGATCATCATCGCGATGGCGCCGACGGCGCCCATGGGACTGCCGCGCTCGTCATTGCTGCGCATGCCGCCGCCGAAGAAGAAGGCGAAGTGGGCCAGCATGCCGATGGCGCCCGCGATCGTGGCGGCGATGGTCATGGTCATGCTGTCGCGGTTCCTCACATGCGTGAGCTCGTGGCCGAGCACGCCCGCGAGCTCGTCGCGGGTGAGGATGCGGAGGATGCCGGTGGTGGCGGCGACCGCCGCGTGCTCGGGGCTGCGGCCGGTCGCAAAGGCGTTCGGCTGCTCGCTCTCGACGATATAGACCCGCGGCATCGGCAGGCCCGCGCGGCCCGCGAGCTCGCGCACGATGCCCACGAGCTCGGGCGCCGTCGACGCGTCGACCTCGCGCGCGCCATACATGCTGAGCACCAGCCGATCGCCGTTCCAGTAGGCGAACAGGTTCGTGCCGGCGGCGATCAGGAACGCGATGAGCATGCCGCCCTCGCCGCCGATCAGATAGCCCACCGCCATGAAGAGGCCCATGAGCGCGCTGATCAGCACCAGTGTCCGGAAATGTCCCGTCATGATCTCGCCTCGAACCCGCGCCCAATGCCCGCCATCAAGTGGTGATCGCCGGAGCCCCCCGCAAGAGTGCTGCCGTCACCTTGGATTGAATTGCCGCTTGCGATCCGTCGCCAGGGAAGGGTATGCGAGAGCTCGCGACTGGCTTCGAGGAGAAGGTCGAGATGTCGCTCGCGGCCGATCTGGGGATCGAGCATCCCAAGCTCCGCCGGCTGCACCAGGACTGGCTGGATCGGCGGCGGGATCGCGCGATGCCGTCGCGCGCGGACTTCGACATTCTCGATCTCCGCTACATCGTGGGTGATCTCAATCTCCTCGACGTGCTCTACGAGCCCTTGCGGTTCCGATTCCGGGTTCACGGCTCGAGCGCGGTCGCGCGGCTCGGCTTCGATCTCACGCGACGCACCGTCGACGACTACCCGGACCCGGAATACCGGAGCGTCGTGGCCAAGCACTACACGACGGTGGTTGGATCGAAGGCGCCGATGCGGATTGTGCAGGACCCCTATCGCGTGCGCGACCGCGTGCTGCGGTGGGAAGGCCTGATCCTACCCCTCTCCGACGACGGCGAGCGGGTCAACATGCTGTTGGTCGGCGTGAGCGTCGACTGAGCGGCCGATCTGGAGCAGTTGTTTCGGGGGATTGGTGGAGCTGAGGGGGATCGAACCCCTGACCTCCGCATTGCGAACGCGGCGCTCTCCCAGCTGAGCTACAGCCCCCGAGGCGGCGCGGACTATGTCCGGCAGGGGCTCCCACTGTCAAGCCGCGAGCCCTGAGGCGCGAGGCGGACCTCGCCTTGCATGCCCGGGAGGCAGCCGCTAGCTTACCGCGGGCTTTTCCATGGGGGACACCGGGCGATCATGGGTGCGTTCCTGGCGCCGATCATCGTGCTCGTCGTTGAGATCCTCGAAATCTACAAGTGGATCGTCATCATCGCGGTGGTGACGAGCTGGCTGCTAACGCTCGGCGTGCTCACCACGGCGAACCACGTGGTGCGCGGCGTGATCGACGTGCTCTATCGCCTGACCGAGCCGGTCTATCGGCCGTTCCGCCGCTTCATCCCCAATTTCGGCGGGCTCGATATCACGCCGCTGATCGTCCTGCTGATCATCTGGCTGGTCCAGGCGGAGCTCGCGACACTCGCGGCCAAGATCCAGACGCTCTAGGCCATGTCCGGTCGTCTCCCGTTCTCGGCGGCGGCGGATGGCGTGCGGCTTGCGGTGCGCCTGACGCCCAAGGCCTCTGCCGAGCGCATCATCGGGCTCGCCGACGAGGCCGACGGCGGCGTCGTGCTCAAGGTCGCGGTCACCGCCGCGCCCGAGAACGGCAAGGCGAATGCCGCGCTCGTCAAGCTGCTCGCCCGCGCGTTCCGCCTGCCACCGCGCGATTTCTCCGTGGTCCGGGGTGCCACGGACCGGCGGAAGGTCGTGGCGGTCACGGGCTCGCCGACGGATCTCACTGCCAGACTGACCGAGGGATTACGGACATGGTCGCGCGCCTGATCGACGGCAAGGCTTTCGCGCAAGGGCTGCGCACGCGCGTCGCGGAGGTGGCCCAGCGCCTCAAGGCCGAGCACGGCATCGTGCCGGGCCTCGCCACCGTGCTGGTGGGCGAGGATCCCGCGAGCCAGGTCTATGTGCGCTCCAAGCAAAAGGCGGCGACCGAGGCGGGCTTCCGCAGCTTCGAGCATCGGCCGGGCGCCGACATATCCGAGCAAGCGTTGCTGGGTCTCGTCCGTGAGCTCAACGCCGATCCCGAGGTCGATGGCGTGCTGGTGCAGCTGCCGCTTCCCAAGACGATCGACTCCCGCGCGATCATCGACGCGCTCGACCCCGCAAAGGACGTCGACGGCTTCCACGCCCGCAACGTGGGGCAGCTCTGGAGTGGCGAGACCGGTCACGTGCCCTGCACGCCGCTCGGCTGCCTGCTCCTGCTCAAGGATGCGCTGCCGAGCCTCGCCGGCCTCGAGGCCGTGGTGCTGGGCCGCTCGACCATCGTGGGGAAGCCCATGGCGGCGCTGCTGCTGGCGCAGGACTGCACGGTGACGCTCGCGCATTCCAAGACACGCGACCTGCCCGCGATCGCACGGCGCGCAGACATCCTGGTCGCTGCGGTCGGCCGCGCCGAGATGGTGAAGGGCTCCTGGATCAAGCCTGGCGCCACCGTGATCGACGTCGGCATCAATCGTCTCATCGGTGCCGACGGCAAGCCGAAGCTGGTCGGCGACGTCGCCTTCGCCGAGGCTCAGCAGGTAGCGGGCGCGATCACCCCGGTCCCCGGCGGCGTCGGCCCCATGACGATCGCGTGCCTGCTGCGCAACACGGTGATCGCCGCCTGCCGCCGCCGCGGCCTCGCCGAGCCGGCGCTCTAAGGGCCCGTTTCCGTTTTACTGCGGCGGCTGTTCTGGCGGCTGCGGTTCCTTCAGGCTGAACTGCGGCTGGGCCACGAGCTTCAGCCATTTCGAGGCCTCGCCCAGGTTCTGCGGCACGCCGCGGCCCTCGAGGTACATGTAGCCGAGCGCGCGCTCGCCGCCGGCGTTGCCGAGCTCGGCGGCCCTGCGGTACCACGCGACCGCTTGCGCGTCGCTCTGCGGCACGCCGCGGCCGGTCATGTAGAGGTTGCCGAGATTCACCATGGCGACGGGATTGCCGCCGTTGGCCGCGAGGAGGTAGAGCCGCAACGCCTGATCGATGTTTGCCGGCACGCCGCGGCCGTTCTCATAGGCGACCGCCAGCTCGTTGAGTGCGATGGTGTTGCCGTCGGTGTCGATGGCGCGCTGATACCAGCGCGTGGCCTCGGCATCGTCCTTGGGCCCGCCCACGCCCTTCTGCGCGAGCTGGCCGAGGCTCACCATGGCAAAGCCGTTCCCGCCGCTTGCCGCCAGCCGATAGAGCTTCATCGCCTGCGGCACGTCCTTGTTGACGCCGAGGCCGTTCAGGTACATCGCCGCGAGGTTGTTGCTGGCGCCGGTGTTGCCGTGCTCGACGGCGAGCCAGTACCATTTGACCGACTGAGTATAATCGACGCCGACGCCGTTCTTGCCATCGCGGTAGTCATCGCCCTTGGCCTTCTCGGCGAGCGACTGCTCGGCGTGGCGCTGGACCGCGGCGGGCCCGTTGTCCTGCCTCGCGGCGCAGGCCGCGAGTGTCAGCAGGAACCCGCCCGCGACAAGCCGCTGCAACGTCCCCTGTGCCATGCGCCCGCTCCTTGCTACTTCCTGAGCGCCTTCGCAAGCCGGAGGCGCAGCGCGTTCAGCTTGATGAAACCCTCGGCGTCGCGTTGGTCGTAGACCAGGTCCTCCTCGAAGGTGACGTGCGCGAGGCTGTAGAGGCTCTTCGGCGACTTGCGGCCGACCACGCGGGCGAAGCCCTTGTAGAGCTTCAAGCGCACCGTGCCCTCGACACTCGACTGGCTCTGGTCGATGGCGGCCTGCAGCATCAAGCGCTCCGGCGAGAACCAGAAGCCGTTGTAGATCAGCTCGGCATAGCGCGGCATGAGCTCGTCCTTGAGGTGTGCCGCGCCGCGGTCGAGCGTGATGCTCTCGATGCCGCGGTGGGCCGCCTGCAGGATCGTGCCGCCGGGCGTCTCGTAGACGCCGCGCGACTTCATGCCGACGAAGCGGTTCTCCACGAGATCGAGCCGGCCGATGCCATGCTTGCCGCCGAGCTCGTTGAGGCGCGTCAGCAGCGCGGCCGGCGAGAGCTTCTCGCCGTCGACCGCGACGGGGTCGCCCTTCAGGAACTCGATCTCGACGTATTCGGGCTTGTCGGGCGCCTTCTCGGGCGCGACCGTCCGGCTGTAGACGAACTCCTCGGGCTCGCTCCAGGGGTCCTCCAGCACCTTGCCCTCGGCGGAGATGTGCAGGAGGTTCGCGTCCACCGAGAACGGCGCCTCGCCGCGCTTGTCCTTGGCAATCGGGATCTGGTGCTGCTCGGCGTATTCGAGGAGCCGCGTGCGCGAGGTGAGCTTCCACTCGCGCCAGGGCGCGATCACCTTCACGTCGGGCTTGAGCGCATAGTAGCTGAGCTCGAAGCGGACCTGGTCGTTGCCCTTGCCGGTGGCGCCATGGGCGACCGCGTCGGCGCCGACCTTGTTGGCGATCTCGATCTGCCGCTTGGCGATCAGCGGCCGCGCGATCGAGGTGCCGAGGAGATAGCTGCCCTCGTAGAGCGCGTTCGCCCGGAACATCGGGAAGACGAAGTCGCGCACGAATTCCTCGCGGAGATCGTCGACGAAGATCTCCTTGATGCCCATGAGCTCGGCCTTCTTTCGCACCGGGCTCAGATCCTCGCCTTGGCCGAGATCGGCCGTGAAGGTCACGACCTCGCAGCGATAGGTGTCCTGGAGCCAGCGCAGGATGACCGACGTATCGAGGCCGCCGGAATAGGCGAGCACGACCTTCTTGACCGAACCACTCATGGGAGCCCCTTAAAGCGACAATGCGGGCGGCAGTATAGGGACGGCGGCCGTCGCGGCAAGCGAGAGAGCGCCGCACCTCGAACCCCGATCCCGTGTATTCTAGGCGTATGCCCCTGATGCTCTCCGAGTTTCACGCCGCGGGCTATCGGTCGCTGCGCAAGATCCGGTTTCCCGTCGGGCGGCTCGGCGTGTTCGTGGGCGCGAACGGCGTCGGCAAGACCAATCTCTACCGGGCTCTGCAGCTGTTGCAGGCTTCCGCCGCGGGCACGCTCTCGCGTGAGCTCGCGGCCGAAGGCGGCATGGCATCCGCGCTCTGGGCCAGCGAGCGGCCGCACGGCAAGCCCGTGCGCATGGTTTTCCGGGCAGGTCTCGGCCCGCTGCCGGGTGGCGCCGCCGACTACAGCTACGAAGTCTCCGCGGGCGTCGTTCAATCCTACGAGGTGCAGCTTGGGGTGCGACAGCCGACCGCGGCCGCGTTCCCGTTGGAGCCGCAGATCAAGGAAGAGACGCTGACGTTCCACCACCGCGGCCGGAACCACAAGCTGCTGGAGCGTCGAGGACCAGCCGTTTTCGCGCGCGACGACAAGGGCGTGCGCCACGAGCTCGGGACGGAGCTCATGGCTTCGGAGACCGCACTGGGCTCTCTCGAGGACCCCGCGCGGTTTCCAGATATTCACTCGCTGCGCGCGACGCTGCTGGATTGGCGCTTCTATCACGAGATGCGCACGGACCTGGACTCGCCGCTGCGGCGCCCCTGCCTCGCCGTGGTCACGCCGACGCTGGCCTCGGATGGCGCGAACCTTGCGGCTGTGCTCGCGACCCTGGTTCACATCCGCCAGGATACCGTCGATCTCGATCGAGCCATCGAGGACGCGTTTCCCGATGCCGCGCTGGAGGTGCCCGTCCCCGGGCGCACCGCCTCGTTCGGCCTTCGCTTCGCCGACCATCCCAAACGCGTCTTCGAGGCTTGGGAGCTGTCGGACGGCACGCTCCGGTATCTCGCGCTCGCGGGCGCGCTGCTTGCCTATCGGCTGCCGGCCTTCATCGCGCTCAACGAGCCTGAGACCAGCATCCATCCGGACGTGCTCGATCCGCTGGCGCGGCTCATCGCGCGCGCCTCGGAGCGGACGCAGATCTGGCTGGTGACTCACTCCGAGCGGCTGGCGGCGGCGATCGCCGAGCACGCCGCTGTCACACCCTTGACGGTCATCAAGCAGGACGGTGAGACTTGGATCCAGGGGCTCAAGATCACCGGCGAATTCCGCGACGAGGATGACGCGTGACCAGCACCGAGGCGCTCGACGCATTTTCAGGAGGGGGACGCATGCAAGATCACCCGAAGCACGCGATGGAGACCGAGGAGCTCCACCGCCTCGCTCATTTGCGCCAGGCGCGGCGGCATCGCCGCAAGGCGGTCCACGTGCCGCCAGCGCACGCGCCCGGGGCTATGGGCCTCGGCGCCCGCGTCTCCGACGGGGTGGCGCGGGTGGTGGGCTCGTGGCGCTTCATCATCATCCAGAGCGTGCTGCTGGTGATCTGGATGACCCTCAACGTGACCGCCTGGGTCGAGCAGTGGGACCCCTATCCCTTCATCCTTTTGAACCTGGCGCTCTCGTTCCAGGCCGCCTACACGGCGCCCATCATCATGATGAGCCAGAACCGGCAGTCCGAGATCGACCGCCAGGCGGCGCAGCACGACTACGACGTCAACATCAAGGCCGAGCTCGAGATCGAGCTGCTGCACCAGAAGATCGACTTGCTGCGCGAGAAGGAGATCAGCGAGCTGATCGGGATCATCCGGATCCTCCAGAACGCGCTCTGCGACGCCAGCGGCCGGCCGCTGGCGCAGCTTCAGGCGCCCAGCGTGAAGCCCGCGAGCTGAGTCGCTTCCTGTTCCCTCTTCGCCCCCGAGGGCGGAGAGGGACACCACTTTGCAGGCACGGAGACTAAGCGCCGGCGGCCGCCTGCTGCCTCAGCAGCTCGCTCTTGCGGAGCTTCACGCTCTCGGACTTGAGCTGGCCGCAGGCGGCGAGGATGTCGCGGCCGCGGGGCGTGCGCACGGGCGAGGAATATCCCGCGGCGTTGACGATGTCGGCGAAGGCTGCGATCCCCTCGTCGCTCGAGCACTCGAAGGGCGCGCCTGGCCACGGGTTGAACGGGATCAGGTTCACCTTGGCGGGAATGCCCGCCAGGAGCCGCACCAGCGCCCGCGCCTCGGCCGGCGTGTCGTTGACGCCCTTCAGCATGACGTACTCGAAGGTGATGCGCCGCGCATTGCTGGAGCCCGGATAGGTGCGGCAGGCATCCAGCAACTCGGCGATCGGGTACTTCTTGTTGAGCGGCACCAGTACGTCGCGGAGCTCGTCGGTGACAGCGTGAAGGGAGATCGCGAGGTTGACGCCGAGCTCGGCGCCGCAGCGGCGGATCATCGGCACCACGCCCGCGGTCGAGAGCGTGATCTTGCGACGCGAGATCGAGAGGCCCTCATGGTCCATCACGATCTTGAGCGCCTTCGCGACGTTCTCGAAATTATAGAGCGGCTCGCCCATCCCCATCATGACGATGTTCGTGATCTGCCGATCCTCGGGGGGCGAGGGCCACTCGCCGAGCGCATCACGGGCGATCATCACCTGACCCACGATCTCAGCCGCCTCGAGATTGCGCACCAGCCGCTGGGTCCCGGTGTGGCAGAACTTGCAGGTGAGGGTGCAGCCGACCTGCGAGGAGACGCAGAGCGTGCCGCGGTCCTCCTCCGGAATGTGCACGCTCTCGACCTCCTGGCCGTCGCCGAAGCGCAGCAGCCATTTTCGTGTGCCGTCGACCGAGGCGAGATCGCGCGAGACCGTGGGCCGTGCCACCCGATAGCGCTCGGCGAGCGTCGCCCGGAACGCCTTCGAGAGCGAGGTCATCTGGTCGAAGCCGGTGGCGCCGCGGTGATAGATCCAGTGCCAGAGCTGGCGCGCGCGGAAGGGCTCGGCGCCGAACGCCGCCATCTCCACGGCAAGCTCGGTCCGGTCCAATCCAACTAGGTTCTTGCGGGTCTCGCTCATGGCGCAAGATATAGGCGCGTCGCCCTCGGCGTGCAAACCGCCGCCTACCACAGCCAGAGCTTCATGCCCTCGTGGCTCGCGACGAAGCCGAGCCGGCGATAGAAGCGCTGGGCGTCGTCCCGCGCCTTGTTGGTGGTGAGCTGCACCCGGTCGCAGCCGCGCTCGCGCGCGAGTGCGATCACGTGCCGCATCATCGCCTCGCCGATCTGCTGCCCGCGCAAGTCCCGCGCGACGCGAACCGTCTCGACCTGCGCCCGCCACGCGCCTCGACTGGAGATGCCGGGAATGAAGGTGAGCTGAAGGCTGGCGACGATCCGGCCGTCCACATCGCCCACGAGTAGCAGCTGGTTGCGATCCGCGTCGATCACTGTGAAGGCGTCCTCGTAGACCCGGGGCAACGGCTCCTCGAGGTGCTCGGGAATGTTGCCCATCTTGGCGTCGTTGAGCAGCCCGAGCATGGCGCGAATGTCCTCGCGCCGCGCTCTCCGGAACACCACCGAGGCGGGATCGCCCATCGCGTCAGCGGCCGCGGCGGCCCACGAAGACCGCGCGGTTGAGCTCGAGCTGCAGGCAGGCCGCGGTGAAGCCCGCCTCGCGCAGGAGCGAGAGATGCTCCTCGAGGCCCGCGGTGTGGTCTTCTTTCTTTGCGATGCGCCGGAACAGGTCGTCGGCGCTCCAGCCGCTCTTGACCGCCGCGCTCCGCTCGAGCCAGCTCCACATGCTCCCGTGTACGGAGCGCAGCGCGCCGTCGGCGAGCGTCAGTCGGTCGACGAGGATCAGGAGTCCGCCCGGCGACAGCGCCCGCGCGACGACGGCGAGCGCGCGGCGTTTGCGGTCGTTGGGCACGTGATGCAGCGTCTGGATCAAGAGCGCGATGCCGTAATCGCGCGGCGGGAGGGCGATCCGCTCCGGCTCCGCGAAATCGCCCTCGACGAGGCTGACCTTGTCGCTGGCGCCACCGAGCCGCTCCCTCGCGAGGGCCAGCATCGCCGGCGAGGAATCGACCGCGACGATCCGCGCGTCGGGCCGCGCCTTGAGCAGCATCGCCTCCACCTGGCCCGAGCCCGCGCCGAGATCGAGGATGGTTGAGTCCGGCCGGTACTCCGCGGCGACCAGCGCGGTCACGAGATCGAGCTGCTGCCCCCGCGCGGGATTTCCGACCTCGGCGCCGGCGTCCCACCTCCGCGCGAAATCTGGATTGAGCCAGTCGTCGGCCACCGGGCGTTCTCCTTCCGCGTGCATCGAGCCGTCCCGTCGATCCGCACAGCGGCTCGACCCCCGATGCGCGCGTCGCGTGTGTTCAGCGCTTCACGCCGCAGGCCTTGTCGATCTGCGCGAGCATGGCGGCGAAGCCGTCGAGGGAATAGGTGTCCGTCGTGTTGGTGCCGCGGGTCGAGGTGCCCTTGAGCACCGCCTGCTTCGCCTTGGCCATGGCCTCGACCACGGCCTTGTCCGTCGCCGCGTCGCGCGACCAAGCGCTTTCCTTGCTGGTGAACAGGTCGAACTTGTGGGTGTCCACCGTGAGCTCCGCGTCCGAGGCGTCCTTGTACGGGTAGCCCGCGGCGAAGCTTACCACGTTGAAGGTTTTGTCTGCGGGACGGTGGGTGACGTAGACGTAGACATCGCCGCGCTTGATGTTGTCGGGCTCAGTCTTCACGGGGCGGCCGACCAAATAGCAGGCTTTGGCATTCTTGTCGGTCTCGGCGAAGGCCGACCAGCCCTGGGCATCGCCGAGGTGCTCGGCCTTACCGCCGGTCGCAACCGGAGGCGGCTTCGGGGCAGCCGGCGGCGTCTGCGCACCACCGCTCGCAAGCGGCATCAACACCGCGCCCCCGATCAGGAGCGCGCGCAAGGTCGCGTTAACCATGAGTTGTACCATAGCCAGCGTCCGCTCCGCTGCCAAGCGCAGGTAACGCCTTGATAGCGCCACGCTTGCGTCAATTTGCCCTCGCAGGCATCGTGCCCTGCTTGCGCAATCATATTCCGAACGGCGGTCATGGCGTCACGCGCGAATTCCTCAAATCCGATCCTTGTCGAGACAACCCGCGGTGAGATGGTGGAAAGTCGACACACCGGCTCTGCGGTCGTGGTCGATGCCAGCGGGCGCGTGGTCCGCTCCTGGGGCGACATCGACGCCCCGGTCTTTGCGCGCTCGGCGATCAAGCCGCTGCAGGCCTTGCCGCTGGTGGAGACCGGTGCCGCGGAGCGCTTCGGCCTGGGCGATACCGAGATCGCGCTCGCCTGCGCCTCTCATCGTGGAGAGCCGATCCACGTCGAGACCGTCAAGCGCTGGCTCGCGCGTGCCGATCTCGGGCCGCAGGATCTCGAATGCGGCGCCCATGCGCCCGGCAACGCCGCCGCCGCGGCGGCGTTGATCCGCGGGTGCGAGGAACCGTCGCCGGTTCACAACAACTGTTCGGGCAAGCATTCGGGCTTCCTCACCACCGCTCGGCATCTGGGCGAAGCGACGCGGGGCTACATCGCGCCGGAGCACCCCGTGCAGACGCGGGTGCGGCGTGTGCTGGAGGAGATGTCCGGGCTCGATCTCTCGCGGGCGCCCGGCGGCACCGATGGCTGCGGCATTCCCGTGATCGGGATCTCGCTCCGCGGCATGGCGCGCGCCATGGCCCGCCTCGCCGATACCAAAGGTCTGTCACCGGACCGCGCGGCCGCGGCCAAGCGAATCCTCGACGCGATGGCGGCGGCGCCGGTGATGGTCTCGGGCACCGGCACCTTCAACACCGTGGTGATGACGGTGGCGGGCGCCACCGTGCGGCTCAAGACCGGCGCCGAGGGCGTCTACTGCGCGGTGATGCCGGGCCTCGGCTACGGTGTCGCGCTCAAGATCGACGATGGCGCGAGCCGCGCGGCCGAGGTCGCGGTGGCCACCATCCTCGATGGCCTCGGCGCTTTCACGGCCGCACAGCGCGAGACCCTCGCGCCGCAGCTCCGGCCGATCGTCAAGAACGTGGCCGGGCGCGATGTCGGCGAGATCCGGCCCGCCGAAGCGCTCACGGCCGAGGCTCGCTGAGCCCATGCGCGCGGTGCTGTGCCGGGAGTTCGGCCCGGTCGAACGGCTCGAGGTCGTGGAGGTGCCGGCGCCGGCGATCGCTCCGGGGAGCGTGCGCGTCGCCGTTCACGCCATCGGCGTCAACTTCGCCGACCTTCTGGTGGTGCAGGGCAAATACCAGGAGAAGCCGCCGCTTCCCTTCAGCCCGGGCTTCGAGGTCGCGGGGGTGGTGACGGAGCTCGGTCCCGGCGCCGATGGCGCGAAGCTCGGTGACCGTGTGCTCGGCACCATCGAGCACGGCGCCTACGCCGAGGAGGTCGTCCTGCCGGCCGATCGCGTGCTTGCGATCCCCGCCGCGATGGATTTCCCGACCGCGGCCGGATTCCCCGTGGCCTACGGCACGTCCCACGGCGCCCTCGAGTGGCGGGCGCGGCTCAAATCGGGCGAGACCCTGCTGGTGCTGGGTGCCGCGGGCGGCGTTGGCTTGACCGCGGTCGAGATCGGCAAGGCCATGGGCGCGACGGTGATCGCCGTCGCGCGCGGTGCCGCCAAGCTCGAGGTCGCTCGCCGCCAGGGCGCCGATCACCTGATCGATTACTCCCGCGAGGACCTCCGCGGGCGCATCAAGGAGATCACCGGGGGCCGCGGTCCCGACGTGATCTATGACCCCGTCGGCGGCGACGCCTTCGACCAATCCATGCGCTCGATCGCCTGGGAGGGCCGCATCATCGTGATCGGCTTCGCTGCCGGGCGCATCTCGCAGATCCCCGCGAACCTGGTGCTGGTGAAGAACTGCGACGTGATCGGCTTCTACTGGGGCTCCTACCGCCGGCACAAGCCGGATCAGGTGCGGCAATCCTTCAAGACGCTGCTCTCGTGGTTCGAGGCGGGGAAGCTCAAGCCGCACGTCTCCCACACCCTCGACCTCGCCGACGCCGGCCGCGCGCTCGCGTTGCTGGCGGAGCGTAAGGCCACCGGCAAGGTCGTACTGACGACGGGACGCTAAGGGTTAGCGCAGGCTCGCGCTGGTGATCTGCAGCGGGTTCGGATCGTGCAGCCACCAGCCGGTCTCGTTGATCGAGTAGTAGGGCTGGTAGTGATGGATGCTCGAGACCGGAACCACCTCGGGAATCTGGTTGTCCAGCGTCAGGGCCTCGCCGTTGACATAGGCGACCGTCACGGCGTGATCGAGGCCGAGGCGCCGGTCGCGCAGCACCACCACGCGCAGGAGCTCGTTCGGCACGCCCGCGGCGCGCAGCAGCATGAACTTCGTGATCGCGTAGTCCTGGCACTGGCCGCTCTTGGCCAGGAACTCGAACGGCGTCTCCCAGTAGTTGGGCTGGCTCCAGTTCGCGGCCGAGGGCGTATAGGGATAGCGATTCACGAGGCTGTTTACGGCCTCGATCTTGGCGCGGAGGTCGAGTGGCGTCAGCATATCGACGATCTGCCGCCACTCCCGCGGCTCGCAGCCCGTGGCCTGCCCAAGCATGCAAACCTGCCGCGCATCGCGGCGCTCTTCCGTCCAGCGCTGCAGCATGCCCGTCCACTTGTAGAAGCGGCCGATCGAGGCCGAATAGATCTCGTGCGTGCCGAAGAGCGCGGGATATGTGGGCGCGCTCATCTGGCTCGCGCGCGCGTCGACGGCCATCAGCAGCGAGGCCGCGAGCATCGATATGGTGAACAGTCTGTAAACAATCCGCTGCACGACGCGCTCCGCTCTTCACGTGCGCGCAACGGTAGAGGCCGCGATTTAATGGCCGCTGAAAAAGCCACGGCATTTTAGGAAACTGTCTTCGCGCGAAGCGGCCCCGGCATAAAGAAAAGATTCACCACGAGGACGACGGAGGTTTTTCGCTCAGCTCTCGCGGACGAAGTAGATCAGGTCGAGCTCGGGCGGCGGTACGGTGGTCTGCGAGAGGAGCCCGTGCACCTGGCCGCGATGATGCGTCTGATGATTGAAGAGATGGCCGAGGACGATCCTGAGCGGCGTGCGGAAGCGCTCGCCCTTGCTGCTGAGATAATCGATCGGATGGTCGAGATGTGTCCGGTCCAGGCCCTGGACCACCCGGATCAACCGATTGTCCTCCGCGACCCGCGCGACCTGGAGGGCGGTGAAGTCGCCGTAGAGGATCTGGTTGAGCGCGAGCTTCTCCGGCCGGCCCTCGATGCGGCCGAGCCAGATGCGATCCGCTACCATCAGGTGATTGAGCGTCGCGTGGATCGAGCCGAAGAAGCTCGCGCGCGGCTTCAGGTACTCGCTCTCGGGAAGCTTCGCGCAGGCGGCGTAGAGCCGGGCATTCGCCCAGGCGTTGTAGCGCGCGAAGTTGTTGTAATAGCGATTCGGCACCGCGTCCTCTCCAGAATCTCCTGGCGAGTGCCAACAGTCTACGCCCGGCCGTCGATCAGGGCGAGACCCCCGCGGTGAAAAGTGGGGATAACCTGCGTCGCTTTGCCCGCCGAGAGCTTGGTTAACTCCCATTTTTGCACGCGTTCTTGACTCGTCAGGGCCCGCGACGCTGCGCTAGGATGCATCGGGAGGAGAAACGGGGGCTACCTCTTATGCTGTTCGTTCGTCCGGCGACCCGCGACGACGCCGCCGACATTGCGCGCATTGATGTCGAGACATGGCGTACCTCATACGCCGGCATTTTGCCGGACAAGGTGCTGCTTGGCCTGACGCCGGGCCGGCTCGCGAGCGAGTGGCAGTCCCAGCTCTCTCATCGTCCCGACGATGTCCGCGTCGCCGAGTGGACCGGCGCCGGTGTTATCGGCTTCGGCAGTTGCGGCCCGATCCGGAACCCGGTCGAAGGTCTCGCGGGCGAGGTTCATACCCTCTATGTGCTGCCCGATTTCCAGGCGCGCGGCGTCGGCCGGGCGCTGCTGATGGCGTTGTTCCGGCGGCTGGTCGCCTGCGGCCAGCTCTCCGCCGCGATCTGGGTGCTGCGCGACAACCCCTCGCGCTTCTTCTACGAGCGGATGGGCGGCCGACTGGTCGCGCACCGCAGAATCCCGGTGGGCGGTCAGCCAGTCCCGGCGCTGGGCTACGGCTGGCGCGATCTCGTAGCGGCCGTCCGCACAGGCGGCCGCGCGGTGCGCCCGCTGGCCGGCGACGGGAAATCTCCCCTATAACTGCCCCTGAGTGCGGCTTTGGCCGCGGCTGAAGGGGCGTATGGCCAGCGAGCTCTGGGAAAGATCCTATCCGAAGGGCGTGAGCTGGAGCGCGCCCTTGCCGGCGCCGATTCCGGTCGAGGCCCTGCTGGAGCGCGCGGTCGAGCGCTGGCCCGATCAGATCGCGATCGATTTCTACGACCGCTGCTTCACCTATGGTGACTGGCTGACGCTTGCGCGGCGCGCGGCCAAGGGGTTCCGCGCGCTGGGCGTGGGCCCCGGCGTCTCCGTCGGGCTGCACCTCCCGAACACGCCGCATTTCCTGGTGGCGTTCTTCGGCATCCTGCTCGCGGGCGGCCGCGTGGTGAACTACAGCCCGCTCTACGCGCTCCGCGAGCTCAAGCATCAGCTCGTCGATTCCGACACCGAGGTGATGGTGACGCTCGACCTGCCGCAGCTTTACCCGCTGATCGCGGCACTCAAGGGCGAGGGCAGGCTGCGCGCGGTGGTGGTGGCGAGCCTCGCCGATTTCCTCCCGGAGGCGGCCGTCCGCGCCACGGCAGGAGCGCCCGCTGAGCGCAAGCCCGGCCCCGGTCAGGAGATCGATTTCGCGGCGCTCATCGACAATGACGGCGTGCTCCCGCCGCCGAGCCACGGCGATCTCGCGGAGGAGATCGCGGTGCTGCAATACACCGGCGGCACCACCGGCGAGCCCAAGGGCGCCATGCTGACCCACGCCAACCTGAGCGCCGTCGTTGCCATGCGCGACCGCTGGGTCGAGCCGGTGCTGACACCGGGTGCGGATTCGACCCTGGTGGCGCTGCCGCTCTTCCACGTCTACGGCATGAGCATGGTGATGCTGGTGTCGCTCTCGGGCGGCACCAAGATGATCCTGCACCTGCGCTTCGATGCCGAGCGCGTGCTCGGGGACATCGCCCGCAAGCGGCCGACGCTGTTCTCGGGCGTCCCCACCATGTTCGCGGCGATGCTGCAGCATCCGCGTGCCCGCGCGCTCGACCTGAGCTCGCTCACCCACTGCGCCTCCGGGGGTGCGCCGCTGCCGCTGGAGATCCTGCACGGATTCGAGCGGCTGACCGGGCTGCAACTCAAGGAGGGTTACGGCTTCACCGAGGGCTCGCCGATCGTCACCATGGCACCGCTCGACGGCAGCGCGCGGGCCGGTACCGTGGGCTTGCCGTGTCCGGGCACGCTGGTGGAGATCGTCGACCTCGCGACCGGCACGCGTGTCCTGCCGCCCGGCGAGAAGGGCGAGATCTGCGTGCGCGGCCCGCAGCTCACCAAGGGCTATTGGAAACGGCCGGAAGCGACCGCGGCGGCCTTCGCCGGCGGCCGGTTCCATACGGGTGACATCGGCATTCTCGATGGCGACGGCTTCCTCACCCTGGTCGACCGCAAGAAGGACATGATCCTCGCGGGCGGCTTCAACGTGTTCCCGCGGGTGATCGAGGAAGCGATCTACGAGCACCCGGCGGTGGCCGAGGTGACGGTGATCGGCGTTCCCGACTCTTATCGCGGCGAGTCGCCCAAGGCCTTCATCGTGCTGAGGCCCGGTCAGCACCTCGGTTTCGACGAATTGAAGACCTTCCTCCGGGACAAGATCGGCCGCCACGAGATCCCGACCGAGATGGAGCTCCGCGACACCCTGCCCAAGACCCCCATCGGCAAGCTCTCGAAAAAAGAGTTGATCGCCGAGGAGCGGGCGAAACGGGGATTGCCGGTGTCGTGATCGACTGCGGCGGCGCCACCATGCGTCCTTCGTGGTTCGACAGGCTCACCATGAGGGCGCTCGCAAGGCTCGCTTGCTGAGGATGAGGAAGGTCTGAGCTTGGCATCCTCAATGGTCCTTATCCTGAGCAAGCGAAGCGCGTCGAAGGACGCACAGAGGCAGCCCCGAGAGGCACTCCCATGACCGCCGGTGATCCCTCGCTCTTCTCCACCGACTTCAAGGACACACCCTACTGGTGGGAGGCGGCGCCGCGGGCGAAGAGCGAGCCGCGCACACCGCCCAAGCGCGCAGACGTGGCGATCGTGGGCTCCGGGATCACCGGCCTCAACGCGGCGCTCACGCTGGCGCGGGCGGGGCGGAGCGTGGTGGTGCTCGACGCGGGCGACCTCGGTCAGGGCGCCAGCACGCGCAACTCCGGCTATGTCGGCCGCACGCTGAAGCGCAGCTTCTCCGAGCTCATGCACAAGCATGGGCCGGATTACGCGGTCTCCGTCTATCGCGAGATGCAGGCGGCGTTCGATTCCGTGGCCGAGCGCGTGCGCATCGAGCAGATCGAGTGCGGCTTCAAGGTCTGCGGCCGCCTCATCGTCACGAAGGCTCAGCGGCAATACGACGAGCTCGAGCAGGAATGGACGCTGCGCAAGAAATACCTCGGCGGCGAATTCACCCTACTCACGCCCAAGCAGGTGCGCGACGAGATCGCGAGCGATCTCTTCTGCGGCGGCGCCTTGATCCCCGATCTCGCGGCGATCCATCCCGGCCTCTATCACCGCGGCCTGCTCGACCGGACGCGGTCGGCGGGTGCCGAGCTGATCGGCGGCACGCCGGTCGAGCGCGTCGTGCCGGTGGACGGCGCCGGCTTCGACGTGGTGACGCCGCAGGGAACCACGCGCGCCCGCGACGTGCTGGTAGCGACCAACGGCTATACCGGCGGGTTGGTGCCCTGGTTCCGGCGCCGGCTGGTTCCGTTCGACGCCTACATGATCGCGACCGAGCCGCTCACGCCCGCGAAAATGAACGAGCTCCTGCCGACCGACCGGACCTATATCGATCATGTCCATGACGTCGTCTCGATCCGCCGCTCGCCCGACGGCACGCGAATCCTCTTCCTCTGGCGCACCGCGACGCCGCAGCTGGGCGCGCGGGCAAAAGGCGCGCAGCTCTTCGAGGATCTCGCGCGCATCATGCCGGGCGTCGCCGGCCTCAAACTCACGCACTCCTGGACCGGGCGCTGCGCGCTCACCTTCGACCTCTTTCCGCACGTCGCGACCCACGACGGCGTCCACGTCGCCGGCGGCTATTGCTTCGCCGGCGTGCCCATGGGGACCTACCTCGGCCAGAAGGCCGCCTACCGCATCCTCGGCTCCGCCGAGGGGAAGACGGTCTTCGCCGATCGCCGCTTCCCGCCGGTTCCGCTCCTGCCCGGCAGCCCCTGGCTCGCCCGCCAGGTGATGAACTGGTACCGCTTGCAAGACCGCTGGGCCAGCCGGTGAGCGCCTAGTTCGAGAGCGCGGCGAGTGCGTCGGCGACCGCCTTGCGGTCGGCGCTGTCGGACGGCAGGAGCGCGAGGAGCTTCTGCCAATAGGCCTTCGCCTCGTCGATCTCGTGCGCCTGGACAGCGGCGAGACCGAGATACCAGAGCGCGCGCGGATCGTTGGCATCGAGGCCCTTGAGCTGCTTCAGCACGGTAAGCGCGGAGTTGGGGATCGGGTCGGTGGGCGATCGATCCGCCATCATCGCATCGACCTCGCTCGCGAGGATTGCGGGATCGTCGGGCTTGAGCTTCGCCGCTTGGGCATAGGCATCGGCGGCTTTGTCGGGCTCCTTGAGGACCTCGTAGGCACGACCCAGGCGCAACCAGCCCTGGAGATCGCCGGGCGCGTCCTTGAGGCGGCCGGCGAGCCGCTCGACCATGCCGCGGATCATCTCGCTGCGCTGCTCGGGGCTGAGCTGCGCCGCGGCTGCGACGTCATCGGCGCTGGGGCCGAGTGACGCGGGCGTGCCCTTGGGCGGCGCCGGCGCGGGGATGCCCGCGGCCTTCGCGGTATCGGCGATGCGTTGGCGCACCAGTTCGGCCCAGGATGCGTCCGCCGGTGACTCCGCGAGCAGCGCCTGCCAAGCATCGATCGCGGCCTTGGAGTTGCCGGCCTGCGCGTCCGCCAGGGCCAGGTAATAGCGCGCCGAGGGATTCTTGGGTTCTTGCGCGATCACCGCGTCGAGCGCCCCGCGCGCCGCCGGAGACACGACGCCGTCCGCCGCCATGACCAGCATCTCCGCATAGGCCGCGGCGAGGTCGGTCCGGTCCTTGGCGAGGGTGAGCGCCTGGTGATAGGCGTCGGCACTCTCTTGCCAATGCTTGCGCGCCGCCTGAGCGCGGGCGAGCAGGATCCAGCCCTCGACGCTGCCGGGCTCCGACTTGAGGCGTTCCTCGAGGGCGGCCACGGTCTTGTCGAGATCGAGACCGCCGTTGGCGCCGGTCACCGCGCGCTCGGCCGAGCGCGCCCCATAGGGCTGATCGGGCAGCCGTGGCGAGCCATTGACGAGGTAGATCGCCATCGCGCCCAACGGCACCAGCACGGCGAGC
>DATEGF010000142.1:0-3896 GCA_035280245.1 Allostellaceae bacterium | reverse complement strand
CGCGGCGCCTCACCCGCGCCGACTAGCCGAGTGCCGCGAGCCGACCGGTCTCGCGCCGCAGGACCTGCGACATCAGCGCGCGGAGTGCCGCGGGCCTGAGCGGCTTGTTGAGAGTCGGGTAGCCGCTCGCCTGCGCGGCTTCGCGCAGCGCCTCCGAGTAGTCCGCCGTGATCAGGATCGCGGGGATACGGACGCCCAAGTCCTGCGCCAGTGCCTCGATCGCGGCCATGCCGGTCTCGCCACCCTCCAGGTGATGGTCGGCGAGGATGATGTCGGGTGCGAGCCCGCAGCGCTTGATCTCGCGCCGCGCCCCCGCGAGTTCGGTCGCCGTCAGAACCGCGCAAGACCAGCCCTCGAGCAGCGGCCGCATCGCCGCGAGAACCGAGGCGTCGTTGTCGATGGCGAGCACGACCCTGCCGGAGAGCACGTTCGGCGCGCGCCGATCGGCCGCCGGCCGCGAGACCAGCGGCACCGCGGCACCGAGCGGCAGGCTCACCGAGAAGACGGAGCCACGGCCCGGCCAGGACCGCACCGACACGGGATGATCGAGCATCCGGGCGATGCGGTCGACGATCGCGAGACCGAGGCCCAATCCCGCGGGCGCATCGCGATCCTGCGTCCCCAGCCGCTTGAATTCCTCGAAGATGACGCCGAGCTTGTCCGCGGGGATGCCCGGGCCGCTGTCCCATACCTCGACCACGGCACTCTCACCCCTGCGACGGCAGCCGATCAGGACGCCGCCGCGGCGCGTATAGCGGATCGCGTTCGAGACGAAGTTCTGCAGGACGCGCCGCAACAAGGCAGGATCGGTGATGACCACCGCCCGCGACCCCACCACCTGCAAGCTGAGCCCGCGCTGCTCTGCGAGCGGCTCGAAGGAAGCGGCGACGCTCTCGATGATCTCGCCGATCACCACCGGGCGCGGCTTCGGCTTGAGCGCGCCGGCGTCGAGCTTCGATATGTCGAGGAGCGCCTGGAGGAGCTCGTCGACAGCGCCCAGCGCCTGGTCGAGCTGGTGCACGAGCGCCCCGGCCTTGGCACCGCGTGACCGCTCGGCGAGCGCACCCGCGAAAAGCCGCGCGGCGTGAAGCGGCTGCAGGAGGTCGTGACTCGCCGCCGCCAGAAAACGGGTCTTGCCGACATTGGCGGCCTCGGCGGCGGCTTTGGCCTCGCTCAGGCGGTCGTTGACCGCGGTGAGCTCCTGCGTGCGCTCGCCGACGCGGCGCTCCAGCATCTCGTTCGCCTCGCGCACACGGCGCTCGCTGTCGCGCAGCGCCTCGAGGTTCTGGGTGCGCTCCGTGATGTCGGTAGAGACCAGCACGAAGCCGCCGGCGGGCATCGGATTTGTCTGGAGCTCGAGCATCCTCCCGTCGCTGCGCCGCCGCTCGTAAGTGTGCGTCATGGCCGCGAGCGTCGGATCCCGGCATGCGTCCTCGATCATCGCGAGGTCGACGCCCACCGCGGACTGCCGGCGCACCGGACTCTCGACCACCTGCGCGAGTGGCGTTCCGATCTGTGCCAAGTCCTCGGGAATGCCCAGGAGCTCGAGGAAGCGTCGGTTCCAGGCGGCGAGGCGCAGCTCCGGGTCGAACATGCCGATGCCCTGGCTCACATTCTCGAGGGTGGCGCGCAGGAGGTCGCGGTTGAGCAGAATGGCCTGGGACGCCTCGTCGAGCATGGCGCGTGAGCCCCAGGTCGCGGCCCAGCGCCGGCGCAGCACGGCGGCAACCACGATCCGTGCTGAGGCGGCGCCGATCGCGCCGCTGAGGAGCCGCTCGGTGAACGCCGCGAGCGCCCTCTCCCGATAGACCGCGACCGGCCCCGCGAAAGCACGCTCGGCGCGCTCGTTACCGAGCAACCGCGCGACCAGCCTCTTGAGATCGTCGCAGGCGGGCGCGTGACCGGGGTTCTCGGGATGCGCGGCGTCGAGCCATGTCTCGCCCGCAACAAAGGCCTGTGCCTGCTGGCGATCGTGCTCGTGGTGACGGGCGAGGAGCGACCCGCCGATGAGCAGCGCCAGGTTGACGAGCAGGCTCCAGACCGCGCCGTTCGTGAGCCGGTCCGCGCCCGTCCAGACCGAGGGCAAGACACCGCCGCCGAGCGCCGCCGGGAGCCAGCCTGCCTCGGAGAGCGACGGGAGCAACAGCGCATAGGTCCAGATCAGCGCGCCGCCCGCCATGCCCGCGAGCGCGCCCAGCCGATGCGCGCTCCGCCAATAGAGCCCGAGCAGCAGCGCAGGCCCGAACTGCGCGACCGCGCAGAACGAGATCAAGCCGATCGAGGCGAGCGGATACCGATCGCCGATCAGCGCGTGATAGCCGTAGGCCGCCAGCAGCACGACGAAGATGGCGCTGCGCCGGATCGCGAGCAGCAGGCCGCCCATGGCGCCGCCGGTCGCGGTCCGGAGCGACGGCCGCCGCAGCAGCACCGGCATCACCAGCTCGTTGCAGATCATGGTGCTGAGCGCCACGCCCTCGACGATCACCATGCTGGTGGAGGCCGAGAGGCCGCCGATGAAGACGGCAAGCGAGAGCCAGCTCTGCTGGCCCGCGATCGGTAGCATGAGCACAAAGAGATCGGGCGGCGTGCCTTCGGCAAATCGCAGCAGGCCAACCAGCGCGATCGCGGGCACGAAGAGGTTGATCGCGACCAGATAGAGCGGGAAGAGCCAGACGGCCGTGCGGAGGTTGCCGGGTCGGCCATTCTCGACCACCGCGACGTGGAACTGCCGCGGCAGGCAGATGAACGCGAAAGCAGCCAACAACGTGATCGAGATCCAGGCCGGTTGAAACGCGATCGCCTCGAGGCGCGCCGCGATCGCGGGATCGGCGAGCGCTCGGCCGAGCAGCTGCGCCGGGCCGTCGAACAAGCCGAACACGACGAAGAGACCGGCGGCGATGAAAGCGCCGAGCTTCACCAGCGACTCGAACGCGATCGCGAGGATCAATCCGTGGTGCCGCTCGCTCGCATGCACGTGACGGACACCGAACAGGATCGAGAACGCCGCCATCATCAATGCGACGTAAAGCGCCGTGTCCTGCCAGGGCGGCAGCGCGGATTCGGGTCGTGCGACGTCGAGCGACGCGGAGACGAGGGTCTCGAAGCTGAGGGTCACGGCCTGCAGTTGGAGCGCGAGGTAGGGCAGCACGCCCACCACGGCGATCACCGTCGCGAGCGCCGCCACCGGCCGGCTCTTGCCGTAGCGGGCACCGATGAAGTCCGCGATCGAGGTGACGTTGTGGGCCCGCGCGATGCGCAGAATCTTGCGCATGATCGGGTAGCCCGGGAGGATCAGGAGGATCGGCCCGACATAGATCAGGACGAAATCGATGCCATGCGAGGCCGCACGGCCGACGCTGCCGTAGAAGGTCCAGGAGGTGCAGTAGATCGCGAGCGAGAGCGCGTAGATCACGGACTCGCGCGCGCCGGCCCGCCCCTGCTCCGCCCGCCGGTCGCCATAGAAGGCGATCGCGAAGAGCAGCCCCAGATAACTGAGCGCCACCACGGAAACAAACCACGAGGCGAGCATACGTCCTCCCGAACGGCCGGTACCGGCCTTGGTGGCGAGTCTAGATCACGTCCTTACTGGATGGAAAAGCAAGATTCACAGCGTGAGAACGGAGGTTCTTGCCGGCGGCGAAGCCGCAAAAACAACAAATTCTTAGCGCGGAGGACGCAGAGGACTCGCGGTGGTCGCAGAGGCACCGAGACCACCGCGTCCTCTGCGAATCCTCTGCGACCACTGCGCTAAGGTCTTTTTGTTTTGCGGCTTCGCCGCAAATCCAGCACCCGCGTCTTTCCCCGACATTAGTTTAGTCCTAAACTATCTCGGATGGACATCGTCAGCATCGGCGGCGGGCCGGCGGGCCTTTACTTCAGCATCCTGATGAAGCTCA
>DATEGF010000141.1:0-12570 GCA_035280245.1 Allostellaceae bacterium | reverse complement strand
CGACGGCTCCGTGCTGCTGCGCCGGCGGCCCGAGCAGGGCCTCCTCGGCGGCATGATCGAGGTGCCCTCGACGGACTGGCAGGAGCGGGCGATCTCCGAAGCGACCGCGCGCAAGGAAGCGCCGGTGCGCGCGAGCTGGGTGCGACTCCCCGGCACGGTCCGGCACACCTTCACGCATTTCAATCTCGAGCTCGCGGTGCTCGCAGGCGAGACCGATGCCAAAGCCAATGTCCCGGCCGGCGATTGGGTCCCGCTCGACCGTCTCTCGGAGCAGGCGCTCCCCACGGTGATGAAGAAGGTGGTCAATCACGCGCTCGGAGTCGCGCGGCGGAGCCGGCGCTGAGGAAACTCAGAACGGCTGCTTGAAAGTGAGGTTGAGCGAGCCGTAGTGATCGGGGGCGTGCTGGTGCTGGAATTCCTCGCTCCGGTAGACGTAGGTGTAGGCGAGGCGCCAGTGTCCCCAGGTGCCCGCGAGACCGCCCTCGAGGTCGCCCACGAGCGGTCGCTTGTCGACGCTGGCGCTCGCCTTGAAGCTGTTGCCGTCGAGGAAGATGTTGCGCGCGACGGCGCGGCCCTCGGCGCCCAGGAACCCATAGAACCCGAAGTCTCCGGCGTCCGCGCGGTCGGGGTTGATGTAGTCGGAGCCCATGTTGAGGTCGGCGTGCGGCGGCCCGTAGTCGACGCGCAGGTTCCGCCCTAACCGGACCATGCCGCCGCCCGCGAGGTAATCGTAGACGTTGCCGACCCGGGCGCCGACATCGGGAATCACATCCCACGCCCAGTCGTGGTCGTCTCCGATCGGCTGCCAGTAGCGCCATTTCCGCGTGTAGAAAAGATCGAGCGTGGGCTCGTTGTGGAGTTGCGCGTGCCAGCCTCGAAACGTCGCGACGTTGATCAACAGGTGAAACTTCGTCTGCGTCTGGCTCGCGAACGAGCCGGGTCCGACGAGGCCGAGCTTGAGGTCGAGCTCGTCGAACTGGTCGCCGTGGGAATCCTGCATCAATCCGATGCCGCTATAGATCCAACCGGCGTAGGGTCGGTCGCGGGGATCGGGATTGATCAGGCCGCCGTTCTCGGGCGTGTAGATGTTCTGTCCCGCGACCAGGTTGTAGCGCCGCGCGACATCGGTGCCGGTATCATTGCCGAAGATCGGCGACAGCCAATTGAACGGCGCCAGCCACGCCGGGTCGTGCACGTCGCCGCTGGTCGCGGAGAAGCGAATGCCGTGCGTGTAGTGCCGGTCGCGATTGTCCGGCGCCCAGAAATCGTCCTCCTCGACGATGTTGCCGGTCCACGCGCTGTCGGCGTGAGCGCGCGGCAAGGGCGTCACCAAAATGGTCACAAGGATTGCGAGAAGGAGAACGCGCACGAGACAGCGAGATAGGGCTCGCGCGCGCGATATCAATCAGCGGTGCCGCTGCCCATCTCCGCGCGGATTTGTTGGCGGAGCCTGTCGATCAGGATCATCGCGCCCTTGCGCTCGACATACCAGAAGGCCCAGCCGTTGCAGGCGGGGGCGCCCTGCACGTGGGCGCCAACGCGGTGGATCGAGCCCTTGGCATCGGCGGAGATCACCGTGCCGTCGGCACGCACCTTGGCGGTCCAGCGCCTGCGCGCGTCGAACAGCACCTCGCCCGGCTTCAGGAGCCCGTGCTCGACGAGCGCGCCGAAGGGAATGCGCGGCTCCTCACGCTTCTGCGGCGCCACGACATCCTCGAGATCGGCGGCTTTCACCGCGCGGATGCGCTCGCGCGCGAGCGTGGCATAGCCGGGATCGCGCTCGATGCCGATGAAGCGCCGGCCCAGGCGCTTGGCGACGGCGCCGGTGGTGCCGGTGCCGAAGAAGGGATCGAGCACGAGGTCGCCGGGCCTGCTCGAGGCCATCAGCACGCGATGGAGCAACGCCTCGGGCTTCTGGGTCGGATGGGCCTTGCGCCCGTCGTCACCTTTCAGGCGCTCGCTGCCGCCGCAGAGCGGGAACAGCCAGTCGCTCCGCATCTGCAGCTCCTCGTTGAGCGCCTTCATGCTCTCGTAGTTGAAGGTGTAGCGCGAGTCCGACGAGCGCGCGCACCAGAGCAGCGTCTCGTGCGCATTGGTGAAGCGCCGGCCGCGGAAATTCGGCATCGGGTTGGTCTTGCGCCAGACGATGTCGTTGAGGATCCAGTAGCCCAAGTCCTGCAGGATCGCGCCCACGCGATAGATGTTGTGATAGCTGCCGATGACCCAGAGCGCGCCGTCGGGTTTTAGAAGCCGCTGGGCCGCGGTGAGCCAATCCCGGGTGAAGCGGTCGTACTCGGCGAAGCCCGCGAATTTGTCCCAGGCGTCATCGACGCCATCGACCCGCGTGTTGTTCGGCCGCAGGAGCTCGCCGCCGAGTTGGAGGTTGTAGGGCGGGTCGGCAAAGACCAGGTCCACGGACGCCTCCGGCAGTCGCGCCATCTCCTCGACGCAATCGCCGACCAGCACCGAATTGTCGCGCACCGCTGCCAGCACGTCCCCCTCCCCAGCGCGAAAGGGCGCACTCTGGAGTCCGCGACCCCAGCCGTCAATGACTCTTATGAGTCAAGGCGTTAAGGGGATTCTCTGGACTCGAATCCAAAAAGGTCGGGAGCGGGCTGGAACGACAATCGGTGGTGGGGCGTGAGGCCCAGGCGCACTATAGCTGCCCGATGCTCGGCGGTGGCGTACCCAACATTGGTTTCCCAGCCATACCCTTCGTAGCGTAGCGCCAACCGGTGCATCAGCCGGTCGCGGGCGACTTTGGCGACGATGGAGGCGGCTGCGATCGAGAGCGAGAGGCCGTCGCCACCGACGACGGTGTGTACGCGACAGGGCAACGCGGGCGCCTGGTTTCCGTCCACCAAGGCGGCGGTCGGCTGCGCGGGGAGCGCCGCCACCGCGCGGCGCATAGCGAGCAGGCTCGCGCGCAGGATATTGATGCGGTCGATCTCGGCGACGGCGGCGGCGCCGAGCGCGATCGTCGCGCAGCAGCGGAGCGCCAGCGCGTATTCCTCGCGCTCCTCCGCACAGAGCTTCTTCGAATCGTCGATGCTCTTGCGGAGCGACTTCGGCATCTTCGCGCGGTCGAGGATCACCGCGCAGGCCACGACAGGTCCCGCGAGCGGACCGCGGCCCACCTCGTCGATACCACACACCAGACCGCCGAGCGCGGCTTCGCGCGCGAAATTCGGCATGGACCCCGGCTAGCCCTCGTAGGACAGCACGATGAAATCGCGATCATTGTGGCGGAAGGTGCAGCGCCGCACCACGCCCATCTTCTCATGCGCCCGCAAAGATGCGGAATTGTCGGCGCGAATGAACAGGATCCCCTCGCGACCGGGCAGGCGCTGTTTCAGCGACTCGAAGAGCTGCTGCGCGAGCCCCCGGGCCGCGCTCGGTCTCGGCGACCACGATGGGTCCGTAGACATAGGCGTCGGGCTTCCCCGCATAAGCCGCGAGCATGGCGCGGATCACCGGTACCTCCGCGACGGTCGGCTTCGACGCCGCCAGCAGATAACCGACGATCGCAGAG
Source organism: Allostellaceae bacterium (assembly GCA_035280245.1). GTDB lineage: Bacteria > Pseudomonadota > Alphaproteobacteria > ATCC43930 > CGMCC-115725 > DASZHJ01. Next base: position 9,038 of record DATEGF010000141.1, on the reverse strand, counting down.
CCACGCCGCGCCACCATCAGCGGCAGGTCGGCCAGCATCGCGGCGATCTGCGCGCGGCTGAGGTGGGCCGAGAGCGTGCCGCCGCGCTCGGGCTGGTTTGCTTCCTGCAGCGCCAGCATGCCGTCGATGTCGTGTGCGGTCGCGGCGCCGATCTCGATGCGGTCGCGATCATGGGGCGATCAACGCATGAGTCCCACGGTGGGATCAATCGCGCCCGCGGCGACCGCCTTCATTCCGTCATCATTCTGCGGCACAAGACGCCCGGACGCGGCGCGTTGCCGCCGAGGTAGTTAAGAGATGATGAACCTGCCGTTTCTCGACACCGAGGGTCGGGTCGTCGTGCCGCCGCCCAAGCGGCGCCTCTTCCGGGAATTCCGCTCCGTCCTGACGCCGCGACCGCGGCTCTTCCGGCATCCGCTGCTTCGCCATGCGCCGCGCGGCGACGGTCATCCCGTCTATGTCCTGCCGGGGTTCCTTACCAACGACGGCCGCACGCGGCATCTGCGGCGGCTTCTGCTCTCGCTGGGCTACCAGACCTATGGCTGGGGCGAGGGGGTGAATTGGGGACCGACCGACCATGCGATCACAGCGATCGAGCGGCGGCTCCAGGAGATTTGCCGGCGCCACGCACGCAAGGTCACGCTGATCGGCCACAGCCTCGGCGGCCTGCTTGCCCGCGAGCTCGCCAAGAAATTTCCGGATGACGTCCGCGGCGTTGTGATGCTGGGGAGCCCCATCCGCCTGCCGACCGCGACCAGCCTCGCCGTGTTCTTCCGGCTGCTCGCCCGCTTCCACCGGACCGCCCACGGGATGGAAATCGAGGCGCTCAACGTGCCGCCGCCGGAAGCGATCCCGGTGACCGCCATCTATACCCGGGAGGACGGTATCGTCGCCTGGGAGAGCTGCCTCGAGCAGGCAGGGGCGCAGCGCCAGAACGTGGAGGTGCGGGGCACCCATAGTACGCTGCCGAGCAACCCCATGGCGCTCGCGGTGGTCGCGGACCGGCTGGCCCAACCCGAGGGTACGTGGCGGGCCTACAAGCAGCCCGTGTCGGCGATCGCCGAGCCCAGCACGAAACCGCGGGTTCGTTTTCGCCGCCGGCGCACGAATGCTTAAGGGATAAGTAGCAACCCGTCGGTACTCTCCCGAATTATTCGGCACTTTGGGGCCGCTAGATCCTGTGATGTGGGACACAGTCCCAGGACGAGGAGAGCGGCAATATGATTGCGATGACGCGGATCAACACGATCACCAACAAGACCCGGCACGCCGCGACCCGCACCAAGACCGTCGCCCGCGACCTCGCGGCCGATTGGAAGCGCTGGTCCTGGGTCGAGCGGATCGTCGCCGCGGCGATTATCCCCGCGGTGGTCTTTACGGTTCTCGCGATGTCGACCGCGCTCGCCCTCGGAGGGCACTGAGACCGGACGCCGGAGCGGCAAGGAGCCGGCCATGGCTTCCGCCGTCACCCGCGCCCTCCAGGCGATCAAGCGCTATGACGCCACGCCCGAGCAGATCGATCACGCCGTACTCTCCGCTATCAATGTGACCCTGTGCCTTGCCTGCCGGGGCAATGACCGGGTTCTCGACGGGCTCAACCGGGACATCGCCGGGAACGGCCGGGATTTCCCAAGCCCAATCCCTCTGCTGAAAGCCGCCTGAGTCTCAGAATAGTTTGAGCTGATCGCCCCGCCGCGGCGGCGGCCGGAACAGCGTCGTGTCGAGGCGCCAGAGCCCGCGGCGCTCGTTGAGCTTGAGGCGCTGACACGCCCGCTCGAAGCGGATGCGCAGCATCTCGGCATAGGGGCCGCTCCCACGCATGCGGGTGCCCCATTGCGAGATATAGGGCTTGCCGCCGTGGGTCTCGCGCAGCAGCGACATCACGTGCTTCGCCTTGTTGGGAGCGTGCGTCGCGAGCCAATCCTCGACCAGACCTTTGATCTCGAGCGGCACGCGCAAGAGCGTGTAGCCGGCGCCCTTGGCGCCGCGCTCCGCCCCGGCCTCGAGGAGGCGCTCCATCTCCATGTCGTTGAGCGCGGGTATCATCGGCGAGGTGAGGATGCTGACGGGAATCCCGGCGGCGCTCAGCGCCGCGATGGTCTCGAGCCGTCGCTCGGGCGTCGCGGCCCGCGGCTCCATCTTGCGGGCAAGCACGCGGTCGAGGGTGGTGACCGACACCGACACCATCGCCAGCCGGTCGCGCGCCATCTCCGCGAGGATGTCGATGTCGCGCTGGACCAGCGCCGACTTGGTCACGATCCCCACGGGATGGCGGAACTCGCGGAGCACCTCGAGGATGCGCCGGGTGATCTCGAGCCTGCGCTCGATCGGTTGGTAGGGGTCGGTGTTGGCGCCGAGCGCGATCGTGTCGCACTTGTAGCCGGGCTTCGAGAGTTCCGTGCGTAAGAGCGCCGCCGCGTCCTCCTTCACGAAGATCCGGCTCTCGAAATCAAGCCCTGGCGACAGGCCGAGATAGGCGTGCGTCGGGCGCGCGAAGCAATAGATGCAGCCGTGCTCACAGCCGCGATAGGGGTTGATCGAGCTGTCGAAGGGAATGTCTGGGGAGTCGTTATGCGCGATGATGCTCTTGGCGCTATCGCGGGTGTAGGTGGTATCGAGCGGCAGCGGCTCCTCGTCGAGGCTGCCCCAGCCGTCGTCGAAAGCGACCCGCACCTCGGTCTCGTATCGTCCCGTCGCATTGCCGACGGCGCCACGGCCCTTGCGCGGCCGCAATGGCTGGCTCGATGCCTCGCTCATGGAGCGAGCCTATCTTGGAGGTAGGAACAAATCAAGAACATTCCTGCACACGAAGCGGCGCCGCGTTGGTGTGTTAGCCTAGAAACTGGGGTGGATCTTGCGATTGGGGGGTTTATGCACAGGGTTTGGTTGCGGAAGACATGCGCCTTCCCTCGGCTCATCTGCTTCGCATTCGTCTGGCTTCTCCTGACGCACGCCGGCCTGCCCGCGGCCGCGCGGCCGTGGAAGCCCACGCCGCAGGCGCTCGCGGTCGATTACGCCGAGATCATTCACCAACGCGGTTCACGCGACTTGGTGATGGTCATATGGCTGGTTCCGCAGATGCTCGGGGTTGCTTCGGAAGAGACACGGGAACTCTTGGATAAATTTGCGCTGATCGGTGTTGTCCATGGACATATGCTTGTTGGAGGGACGATGAGCTACGACTCGATCGGCGAGTTGCAAGCCGCCGATGCTGACGGAAATGCCCTCGCCCCTCTCGCCGGCGACAATATTCCACCGACGGCGCAGGGCGCGGTCACGACGTTGCAAGGGGTGATGAAGAAGATGATCGGGCCGATGGGTGAGGGCATCCACTGGTTCGTCTTCGAGGCCGGTGCGGTGCATTCCTGCGAGAAGGGCGGCCTCGCGATCGCCTATGATGGTGAAACCTACACCTACGACACACCCATCCCCGGGTGTCCCGCCAATTGAGCGCGCGCCCTACGCCGATCGAGCGAGCCATTCCTCGCGAACCTGCGCCACAATCGATGGATCGAAGAAATCGGCGAGCCGATTCTGGATGTGATGCGCGAGGGCCGGCGTGAGCGCGAGCGCGCCTCGATCGGTCAGCGCGCGCAAGCGAACAGCCCACATCATTGTGCGCAGCCAGGTGAGGCGCCGCGCCCCCAGCAGCCACGGGCGCAACGCGGCCGCGCGCTCGGGTCCGGCCGCGGCGAGGTAATTGCGGTAGAAGGCTGCGACGTCGTCACGCGTCAGCAATGCCTGCACTTCCAGGTCCCAAGTGGTGGAGGTGTAGAGCGTGGCGTGGGCGAGATCAATCGCAGGCGAGCCGTAGCAGACGCGCTCGAGGTCGACGAGCACGGCATCTCCGTCGGCGCGGATGACGAAGTTGCCAGGATGCGTATCGGTGCCGACGAGCGTGAGCGGTTGCTCTCCGGGCGTGGTCCGGGCGGCCAAGCGCTCGGCCTCCGCGTATTCCTGCTCGAGCGCCGCGCGGGTCTGACGCACGAGCTTGACCTGTGCAAGGAACTCCCGTTGACGCGCGATCACCGCAAGAGTTGCGGCGAGTGGTCCCGCGAGGCCGTGGTCGGGGAGTGGCGCGCGCTTTTCGGATGGCGGAACCGGCAACGCGTGCAGCCGGGCGAGTGCGCGGGCGATCGCGGGAAGATCGCGCGGCAGCTGCGCGAGCCGGCCTAGGATCTCCTCGACCACCAGCGCGCCACGCGGCAGCGCCGGCGAGATCGGAAGCATCGCGGTGAAGCGGGGTGTGACGCCCGCGGGCTCTGCGCGCTCGAAGGCCGCGGCCTCGCTCGCGAGCTGTGCCGCGGCATCGCCGGCCCAGGGCGTCGCCCGCGGCACGCGTAGCACGAGTCCCAAGGGTCCCAGACGATAGTGATCGTGATTGACGCCCTTCGCGGTCATGGGGGCGACATCGTCCGGCCGTAGGTTTCTCGTGGCAGCGAGACCGCTCAAGGCATCGATGAGGACGCGATCAACCACCGTCGGGCAGTCCATGGCTGAGGCCGGCGGTTTGGCGGCGCGCCGGCAGGGCGGTAAATTTGCGGGCAAAGCAGCCGCCGTGCAATGAGCCCGTCCGCACCTCTCTCCGTGATCATCCCAGCGCTCGATGCCGCCGCGAGCCTGCCGGCGACCTTGGCGGCACTCGCCGAGGGCCGCGCGCTGATCCGTGACATCATCGTCGCCGACGGCGGCTCGCGCGATACTACGTCGGCGATCACCGAGGCCGCGGGTGCAACACTGGTGACGATGGCGAAAGGACGCGGCGGGCAGCTCGCGGCGGCCGCGGCGGCGGCCGCTGGCGAGTGGCTCTTCTTTCTCCATGCGGACACGCGGCCTCTGCCGGGCTGGTCGGTGGAGGTCGCGCGCTTCATCGCCGATCCCGCCAACCGTGAGCGTGCGGGATATTTCACCTATCGCCTCGACGACGCCGCGCGCGCCGCGCGGCGCCTCGAGCGCATCGTCGCGTGGCGGTCGCGCGTGCTGGGCCTTCCTTATGGCGACCAGGGCCTGGTCCTCGCACGCACGTTCTACCAGGCGCTCGGCGGTTTTCCGGCGCTCCCGCTCATGGAGGATGTCGCCTTCGTCCGCCGGATCGGCCGAGGGCGCCTGGTCGCCTTGGCGACGGGCGCGCTCACCTCCGCGGATCGCTATCGCCGCGGCGGCTACCTGTGGCGGCCGCTGCGCAATCTCGGCTGCCTCACGCTCTATCTCCTGGGCTTGCCGCCTCGGCTCATCCTGCGGCTCTACGGATGAGCGGTCGTTTACGGGCCTACGTGGTGATCTTCGTGAAGATGCCGCGGCTCGGCCAAGTGAAATCCCGGCTCGCCGCCGGCATCGGCGCGCTGTCGGCATTGCGGTTCTATCGCGAGACGACGACGCGCGTGCTGAGGGTCCTGGGGCACGACCCGCGCTGGCGGACGGTCATCGCGACGACACCCGCCGGCGCGCGGCGCGGCCGGTTCTGGGATCGTGCCCTCTCGCGCTTCGACCAAGGCTCGGGTGATCTCGGTCGCCGGATGGCCCGCGCCTTTCGCGCGCTCCCACCGGGCCCCGCAGTGATCGTCGGCTCGGATATTCCAGCGCTCGCGCCGCGCCATATCCGTGCTGCCTTTCACGCCCTCGGCAATCATGACGCCGTGATCGGCCCAGCGCGCGACGGCGGCTATTGGCTGATCGGTCTCAAGCGGTCGCGGCCGCTCCCCGCAAGGCTTTTCGCCCAGGTGCGCTGGTCGAGCCCGCACGCCCTCGCGGACACCCGCGCGACGCTTCCACGCTCCTATAGGGTTGCGTTGCTGGAGACGCTCGAGGACGTCGATGATCGCGAGAGCCATGACCGCTGGCGCGCGGCCGAGACACTCAAGACGCGACGGCGGGTTTCTTCAGATGCTCCTGCAGGCGGGGCATGAGCTCCACGAGGTTGCAGGGCCGGTGCCGGTTGTCGAGTTGCGGCTCCAGGATCTCCCAGCCATCGCGGCAGGCGCCCGGCGATCCCGGCAGCGCGAAGAGATAGGTGCCGCCGGCGACGCCGCCGGTGGCTCGGCTCTGGATGGTCGAGGTCCCGACCTTCTCGTAGCTCCGCCAGCGGAACAGCTCGCCGAAGCCTGCGATCTCCTTCTCGTAGACCTGCTGGAACGCCTCGGGCGTCACGTCGCGGCCGGTGACGCCGGTGCCGCCGGTGGAGATCACCACGTCGACGCTGGCGTCGGCGATCCAGGTCTTGAGCTGCTGGATGATTGCGCCTTGGTCGTCCTTGACGATGCGGCGGGCCACCACGCGATGGCCCGCTTTCATCGCGAGTTCCACGAGCGTCGCGCCCGACTTGTCGTCAGCCTCGGTGCGCGTGTCCGAGACCGTCAGGATCGCAATGTTGACGGGAAGGAAGGGTCGGCTGTCGTCAATTCGAGGCATAGGTGCCACCTTGCCCGCTGGGGGAATCCTCAGCGGTATAGGTGGGCCAGTTGCCGGCCGCAAGGGCGTCGAGGTCGGGCGTCGGCTGCCCCAGGCGCATGCGGTAGATCCAGTAATTCGCGAGCACGCGCTGCACGTAGCCGTGCGTCTCCTGGTTGGGGATGCTCTCGATGAAGAGCAAGGGATCGTCCTTGACGTCGTCGCTCGCGAGCCATTTCGGGATCGGGCCCGGGCCGGCGTTATAGGCGGCGGTAATCAGCAGCAGGCTGTTGCCGACGCGATCCGTGCTCAGCAGGTGATTGATGTACTCCTGCGCGAGCGTCAGGCTGAGCTCGGGGTCGGTGAGGTTGTCGCGGTCGGGCGTGGGGAGGCCGGCGCGCGCCGCCATCGACTTGGCGGTCGCGGGCATCAGCTGCATCACGCCCATGGCGCCCGCCGAGCTGCGCACGGACGGCATGAACTGCGATTCCTGCCGCATCATCGCGAAGAGCAGCGCGCGATCGACCGTGAAGCCGCCCTTCGGCTGCCAGCGCGGCACCGGATAGAGCGCGCGGTCATGATTGCGCCCGTCGGTCCGGGACATGAAATTCGCCAGCTGGAAGCTGAGCGCCGGCATGTTGGCGCGATCGGCGAGCGCCTCGACCGCCGGCATGATCGTACCGTCGCTCGCGGAGGCGACGGCGCGCAGCTCCGCCTCGGCCCGCTGGTTCTGCCCGAGCTGGATCAGGGCGAGGACGCGGCGGCCGGAGGTCGTCGCGAGCAGCGTGCGCACATCAGCGCTGCTGAAGGCGCCGGAATCGAAGTCGAAATAGCTGTCGACGCCCAGCGTGCGCCGAGCCAGCAATCCATAGAAGGTGTAGGGCTCCTGTGCTGCGATGCCGAGCCAGTAGTTGACGAGTTCCGGCCGGTGGTTGCGGAGCTCCACCCGGGCCGTCCAGAAGGCGGCGCCCGCAACCAGACCGGGCGTCCCGTCCGGCGACTTGGCGGCCGCCTCGAAATGCTGGCGGGCCTCCGTGTAGTGCTTGGCGCGCCACTCCACGAGCCCCGCGTTCCAGTCGGCGAGCGGCTTGGCGGCGACCTTTCGGGTGGCGTTGATGGCGAGGGCGCGCTTGGACTCGCCTGCCGCCGTATAGGCATCGGCGATGGCGGCGCGGACCTCGTCGAGGTCGGCGTCGTCCAGCAGGTGTTTGGCATCCATCGCATTGAGGAGCAACTCGGCCTTGGCCGGGTTAACCTTTGCGATGCGCTTGATCTCGTCCTTGGGTTCGTAGGCGTCGGCGAGGTCGTTTGTGGTGCGGCTCGCATCGGCGGCCACGAGCGCGTCGAGATCGCCATCGCCGCCATAGCGCAACGCGGGGGCCCAGGCCCCCGGCTTCGTGGGGGCGGGCGCGCCGGCGGATTTGCGCTGCACCGCGAGCGTGTGGATGGCGGCGGCATCGCTCTGGTCGCCGTAGTTCTGCAGCCAGTCAGCCAGCTCCTTGTAGGATGCCTTGTAGGTCTTGCTGAGATAGCGCTGGGCGAGGACCTGGCCGACCAGGAGCCGATCCTTGAGGAGCTTCATCTCGTAATCGGCGGCGGACCAATTGCCGGCTTCCTGGACTTGGAAGATCCAGTGGTATCGCTGGACGTCCTCGATGGTGAGGACGCGCGGCAGGTCGGCCTCGCGGGCGCCGCTGGGCGGGGGCAGGACGGCCGTACGCTGGCTCTCGGTCGCGGACCCACCGAGGGGCGCGAGCAAGGATGCGCTAATCAGCGCGTAGAGATGAAATTTCCGCCAAGTCGACGAAGACCCGGCCCCCGGCTCCCAATGGCGCATAAGAGCCCATTAGACGATAGGGGCCAGTAGGGCAAGGCAAAATTCCGTCAATGAATGTGACGATTTAAGGCAGGTATGTGGATTTCTTGCGGAGGCTGCTGATTTACCACGAAACTTATTGGATCAATTAGGCTGAAGGCCTGGCGGGGCTTCGCGGTCATTTGCGTCTGTGACGGTCGTCACAGCGGGTTTCTCTGGTGCACCGCGAGAAGAGGCTGGCCTCAACCCTTCGCCTCGAGACGCGCCTTGAGGCTCAGCAGGTCGGCCCAGGATTCACCTTTCCGCGCGGGCGTCCGGAGCAGGAAGGACGGGTGGTAGGTCGCCAGCGCGGGCACGGGGGTAGCGAGGCCGGGTACCGGCAGATCGAACCAGCGCCCGCGCAAGCGGGTGATCCCCTCGCCGCGGCCGAGCAGCGTGCTCGCCGAGGTACCCCCGGCCATCACGACCACCTTTGGATGTGCCAGCGCGATATTCCGCCACAAGAACGGCAGGCAGGCCGCGATCTCGTCCGGCGTGGGCTTGCGGTTCCCCGGCGGACGCCAGAACAGCACGTTGGTGATGTAGGCGCCGGTACGGTCGATCCCGATCGCGGCGAGCATCCGGTCGAGCAGCTGGCCGGCCCGGCCGACGAACGGCCGGCCGATCCGGTCCTCGTCGCCGCCCGGGGCCTCGCCGATCACCATCAGGGGGGCTTCGGGGTTGCCGTCGGCGAAAACCGTGCTGGTGGCCGTGCGCTTGAGGGCGCAGCCATCGAAGCCGCGGACGGCGGCCTCGAGCTCCGCGAGGGTCTGTGCCGCTGCGGCCAGCTCGCGGG
>DATEGF010000140.1:0-20768 GCA_035280245.1 Allostellaceae bacterium | reverse complement strand
CTTCAGCGCGGCGTAGTCGAGCTTCTTGAACTCCTCGGCGTACTTGAACGCCTTGCCCATGGGATCGGACTGGGCCGAGTTCGCGCGGAGAATCCTTAGGTTCAGCTGATTCGGCCACCAGTCGCTGTTCTTTATCATTCCGAGGTTCGTCGTCCCGTGCACGACCGGGCACTTGCCTGCTTTTTTGCCAGTCTCTGCGTCCATGTTTTCCTCCAATCGTGTTTCAGTGCTCCTCGAACTGTTCGTGTGGAGCCATTTAGATCAAAGTGCGTCGAGCGCCTTTTGGAAGCGGCCGGCATGCGACTTCCCGGCCTTGGCGAGCGTCTCGAACCAGTCGGCGATCTCGTCGAAGCCTTCCTGGCGGGCGGCGCGAGCGACGCCCGCATACATGTCGGTGTATTCGTGGGTCTCGCCGGCGATCGCGGCCTTCAGATTGTCGCCCGTGGGGCCGATTGGCTTACCGGTCGCGGGATCGCCCACTTGCTCGAGATAGTTGAGATCGCGATGCGCATGCCCGGTCTTGCTCTCGGCAGTCGAGCGGAACACGGCCGCCACGTCGTTGAAGCCCTCGGCGTCGGCCTTTTGCGCGAAATAAAGATAACGTCGGTTCGCCTGGCTCTCCCAGGCAAACGAGTTCCTCAGATTCTGCTCTGTCACGGTTCCTCTGAGAGAGGGCATATCTCCTCCTCAGCTTGGTCGGAAAAGCCAGTGACGGCGATGACTGTGCGACGGCCGGAGCCGGCAGTCAATCGGTTGCCAACGGTCAACACAAGTCGAAGCTCCTTGGTTTTTTTGATCCGGGTGCAACCGAAAGATAGGGACTCTTGTTTCATCGATCCAATGACTTATATTTATCTCACTGATCGATGTTATCGATGATAAGCCTTCCAACCCTCCGCCAGCTCCGCCACCTCGTGGCCTTGGCCGACCACGGTCACTTCGGCCGGGCGGCCGACGCCGCCTCCGTAACGCAGTCGACCTTGAGCGCCAGCATCAAGGAGCTCGAGAGCGTGCTGGAGGCGGCGCTGGTCGACCGCACCCGGCGACAGGTGGTGCTGACGCCGCTCGGCCGTCAGACCGTCGAGCGGGCGCGGCGCATCCTCGCGGACACCGAGGCTTTGGCCCTCGCCGCCCGCGCCGAGCGCGAGCCCCTAAGCGGCACGCTCCGCATGGGCGTGATCCCCACCATCGGACCCTATCTCTTGCCGGCGGTCCTGCCGGGCCTGCGGCGCGCCTATCGCGGCTTGCAGCTCTACCTGGTCGAGGACCTGACGCCGCGCCTCCTCGAGCAACTCCACGGCGGCCAGCTCGACGTCGTGCTGCTGGCGCTGCCCTACGACTGCGGCAACGTCGAGAGCGCACCGCTATTCGACGACCGCTTCCTCCTGGCGCTGCCGCCCGATCATCCGCTCGCGAAGGAGCGGCGGGTCGATCCCGAGCGGCTGCGCTCTGAGGAGGTGCTGCTGCTCCGGGACGGGCATTGCCTGCGCGAGCACGCGCTCTCGGTCTGCCATCTCGCCGACCGCCGGCGCACAGAGGCCTTCGAGGCGACAAGCCTGCCGACCCTGGTGCAGATGGTCGACAACGGGCTCGGCATCACGCCGCTCCCCGAGCTCGCGATCGATGCCGGGCTCTTGCGTGGCACCAGCCTGGTGACGCGCCCCCTCGCCGCCGAGGAGCCCGGCCGCGAGATCGCGCTGGTCTGGCGCCGCGGCACTGGCCGGCGCGAGGAGTTCCTGCTCCTCGCGAAGGAGCTCGCGGCCCGCGTGAAGAAGGCGCGGCATGAGTCGCCAAAGCGACGCACCTGAAGCATGTTCCGATGAAGCTGGATCGGAACATGCTTTAGATTCTTGGTTTGGTCGCATTTTCTGCGCCGAACCGGCGTCCACTTCGGCGGAAAATGCTCTAGACCGCGGGCTGGCGCGGCTCGCCGCGCCCTTGCTATGCTCGGGCCGTCCACTCCTGTCGCGAGATCGCGCATGGCCCACGCTCCACTCCCCTCCGCCCGCCCCGCCGAGATCGGCCTCTCCGAGGACGGCCTCAAGCGGCTCTCCGCCGCCTTCACCCGTGAGATCGAGAGCAGGACGCTGCCCGGCATGGTGGCGCTGCTGGCGCGCCGGGGTCGCATCGGCTTTGTCGAGAGTCTGGGGATCCGCGACCCCAAGAGCGGCGCCAAGATGTCGGCGGAGGCGATCTTCCGCATCTACTCCATGACCAAGATGATCGTCTCGGTCGCCACCATGATGCTGCTGGAGGAAGGCCGGCTGCTCCTCGGCGATCCCCTCTCGAAATACCTGCCGAGTTTCGCCAAGCCCAAGGTCGCCGTGGAGTCCGGCGGCCATGTCGAGCTTGTGCCGGCCGCGCGCGAGATCACGATCCAGGATCTGCTGCGGCACACCTCGGGCCTGATCTACGAGTTCCGCGGCGAAGGCGCCGTCTATAAGCGTTATATCGAGGCGAAGATCGCCCGGCGCGACCAGACCAACGCCGACCACGCCGCGACGCTGGCGACACTCCCGCTCAACTTCCACCCGGGATCGCGGTGGGAATACGGGCGCTCGACCGACGTGTTGGGCCGCGTCCTCGAGGTGATCGAAGGCAAGCCGCTCGGCGAGATCCTGAGCACGCGCATCCTGCGCCCGCTCGGCATGGTCGACACGGGCTTCCACGTGCCGGCGTCCGAGCTCAGCCGCGTTGCCGAGCCCTTCGACAAGGACCCCGACACCGGCGAGGCCGTGAGCTTGCTCGATCCGCGGGAACCGCCGATGTTCCAGTCGGGTGGCGGCGGCTTGTTCTCGACGGCGCACGACTGCGCCCGCTTCGCGCTGATGCTCCAGGGCGGCGGCGCGCTCGGCGGTGTTCGGCTGCTCGGCCGCAAGACCGTGGCCTTCATGACCGCAGACCACCTCGGCACGATCCCCGGCGTCGACGTCATGACCGGGCCGGGGTTCGGCTTCGGTCTCGGCTTTGCTGCCCGTCTCGCGGACGGCCTCGCGACGTCTCCGGGCTCGACGGGCCAATTCTACTGGGGCGGAATCGCCGGCACCGTGCTCTGGGTCGATCCGCGCGAGGAGTTGGTCGCGATCCTGCTGACTCAGGCGCCGGGCCGGCGCGAGTACTACCGCGCGCTCTTCCGCAATCTGGTCTATGCCGCGCTGGCCGATTGAGCTCGAGGCACGGGACCCGCTCTCGCCACCACGATGCTGATCCCCGGTCTTCCCGAGCTCGCACTCGCGCTGACGCTCGCCTCGGTGCAGGCGCCGGTCCCCTATCACAATGCGCGCTTCGGCCTCGCCATGAGCGCGCCGCGCGGTTATGCGCTCTGCGTCGACGGACCACCCAGGCCGAACCGCGGCGCCTTCCTGCTGCTGTCGACGCCAGGCGCTTGCCCCGGCGTGGTGCCGTTCGACGCACTCTTCATTGCGGTCTCCGCGTCCTATAACGCGCTCGAATACAAATCGATCAAGGACGCCGCGGAAAAGCGCTGCCCGAAGGGCGCCGCGGTTGCCGCCGATTCGAAGGACCTGCGCTTCGCAGACACGCCGAGCGCCGCTTGCCGCTACACCGACCGCCAGGGCCGCGTGCAGGTCGGGGTGTTCGCGCTGCGCAAGGAGCGCAAGGACAAGCGCCTCGGCCACGCGCCCGACGACTGGATCCTGTTCGAGGCGTCCCTGGTGACGACGGCACAGCGGTTGCCTCAGGACCTCGCGGTCCTCAAGGCGACGCTGGCAACGGTCAAGTACTCCCCGGCGCCCTAGGGCGTGGAGTCATAAGCGCGTAGCCAAATCCGGAACTAGCCGCAAACCGGACATATGGTGGGCGTGGCAAAATCGACGCGATTGACCCGAACCCGACATAGGCCGCGAGAATCTATGCCGGCAGTCCTGCCGTGCTGAGCGCTTCGGACAAAGGCGCGGCGATCGATGCGTGGATATCCGAGACGGCACACCACCCGCCGATGGTATAGCCCGGCTCCAGCTCGAGAACGCGTGCAGCGGCAGACCTGGCCGCGTCGAGCCGCCCGAGCTGCGCGTGCGTCGCCGCCAGCAACACGTGCGCGAGGCTGAAATAGGGATTTGCCTGGAAGAGCTTGTGCGCCGCGCCCGCTGCCGCCTCGTATTCGCCGCGCCGGAAATGGCCGAGAGTGATCGCGACCCACGGGCCGTAGCTTATCGGATCGAATGGGCTCAAACGGAGCGCGCGCTCGCCCCATTCGATCCCGCGGTCGGCATCGCCGGCCAAGGCCATCACGACACTGCCGAATATATAGGTGAGCGCGCAGGATGGGCTGAGCGCCAGCGCCGCCTCGAAGGCTTGGCGCGCGGCTTCGCGGTCGTGCACGACCATGCCCAGGGCAAAGCCTCCGAGCGCCAGCGCGATGGCGTCGTCGCGCCCATGGGCGATGGCCGCATGGGCGTGGCGGGCGGCGCCGAGGCGGTTCTCCTGATGGGCGCCGCCGCGCATGAAAAGGATCTCGTGGCACCAGGCGGCAAAGCCGTGCGCGAGCGCGTAATCCGGCTCCAGCTTGAGCGCGCTCTCGAGCAGTGGCAGCGCCTTTGACGCTCCGTCGGGCATCGCCGGATAGACGTGGGGGATGGCGCGGAGCACGAGGTCGTATGCATCGAGATTGTCAGGCCGCTTACGCTTGACGCGCTCGATCTCCGCCTGGCGCAGGCTCGGCTCGATGGCGGCGACCACGCTCATCGTCAGCTCGTCCTGGATCGCGAAGACGTCGTTGAGAGTGCGGTCGTAGCGATCCGCCCAGACGTGCCGGCCGGTTTCCGCTTCGACGACCTGGCCGGTGACGCGCACGCGGCTCGACGCCTTGCGCACGCTCCCCTCCAGCACGTAGCGCACGCCGAGCTCGCGCCCGGCCTGCTTCACGTCCACGGATTTTCCCTTGTAGGCGAAGCTCGAATTGCGGGCGATGACGAAGAGCCACTTGATGCGCGCAAGGCCGGTAATGATGTCCTCGACCATGCCATCAGCAAAATAGTCCTGCTGGGCGTCGCCGCTCATGTTGGTGAACGGCAAGACGGCGATCGAAGGCCGGTCGGGAAGCGCCAAGGTTGTACCGGGCTCACCGGCGACACCGGGCTCCGCTTGCGTCGTCGGCTTCGCCTTCGAGGCGAGACCAACCTCCAGCGAATAAACCCGCATTGGTTCAGCGATGTTCTTGAGCTTCGTCTCGCCAAGGTCGCTGACCGCGAGATCGAGCCTCGCCCTCACCTGCCGATAAGCGTCTTCGGAAAGGCAGATGGTGCCAGGCGAGGCGACACCTTCCAGCCGCGACGCGATATTGATGCCGTCGCCCATTAGATCGCCGTCGCTCTCCTCGACGACGTCGCCGAGATGGATCCCAATGCGGAACTCGATCCGGCGCTCCGGCGGAAGGCCGGCATTGCGCTCGACCATGCCGTTCTGAACCTCGATAGCGCAGCGCACCGCGTCCACTACACTGCGGAACTCCACAAGAGCTCCATCGCCGGTGCGCTTGACCACGCGCCCCTTGTGCACGGCAATGGTGGGATCGATTAGGTCGCTGCGCAGCGCCCGCAGCCTCGCCAATGTGCGATCTTCATCGGCGCCGGCAAGCCGGCTATATCCGACCACATCAGCGGCAAGTATCGCCGCCAGTTTCCGGTTCTCGCTCACCATCCCTCTCCGCGTCCATGTAACCTTACCATGAAGGCCCGGTCAGGACACGTTCGCTGCACTGCCGGCCGTGATTTGCTTTGTCCCGGGCCTTGTAGTGGGGTCACCAGCGACCGCCAATTGCGCGCCAATGCCAGGATCGAATGGCAGCTTCTGGCACATCAGCGACCTGCTGCAAAAGGTAACGGATGGCCGCTTCCGGCCCGAAAGCAGACGCTCCCGGACCGCAGTCAGTCGGGATTTATGGGTTCACGCCCCAGCTATTCAGCGCCAATCGTCGATGATGTAGAGGTCTGGCCTGAGCGTGCCGGCGATGTCCGGCCGGTGCATCGCAACCCCCACGAAGCCCGCGCGGAAGCCGCGCTCGAGCATGCGCCGATGAGCGTCTCGACGCCCCGTGTTGACGCCGGCCGTGATTCGCTCGACGCCGCGGGCGACCGCAAGCGCCTCGATCGCATCCAGTAATCGCTCGAAGTCGGCCGTCGCTCCGGGCCGCACCGCCGCAAACTTCACGAAGAGAGCGCCCTCCCCCGCCTCGGTCCCGGCGCCGATGTGGCAGAGCGCGATGCCAGCGAGCCCCTCGGCACCGTCGAGCAGGATGGTCTCACCTAGCCGATGCGCGGCGATCGCGCCGATCTCGCGTCGAAGATCGAGACCAGGAAAGCTCGAGCCGGTGAGAGTGAGGCTCATCGCGAGCGTGGCGGCCTGCTCCGTCGATCCAAGCCTCGAGAAAAGACGCGCAGCGAAGGACGACGTTGCCTTTGCCACGGGCTTTTCCATCACGGGCGTCAGGAACATCGGGGCGAATCCGAAACTCTGGTAGAGCCGGAGGTGCGTCGCGCTATGCGGAAACGTGAACAGGGACACGAGGGTCGATTTACGCCGCTCGGCAACCGCGAGGATCGCCGTCGTCAGCAAGCGCGCCACGCCTTGCTTCCAGCAGGCGGGATCGACCGTGAGGGGCCCGACCACGAACTGGCCACCCCAGTCCATGCCGAAGACGCTGCCGACGAGCCGCCCGTCGCGCCCCGCGACCAGCGCCGCTCCCGCGTCCGTCTTGAATCGAGTCTCGATGGTTCCGAGGTCGCGGCGAAATTGGGTGACATCGGGCACGCCCAGGAACGTGGCGAACGCTGTCCGGAATATGCGCGTGGCCTCCGGCAGATCGCCAGCCTTCATCGGGCGGACGATGACGCCTCCCGTCATCAGCAACCGCGGCTCACCGCCGCGCCACCATCAGCTTCTTGATCTCGCCGATCGCCTTGGCGGGGTTCAGGCCCTTCGGACAGGTCTTGGTGCAGTTCATGATGGTGTGGCAGCGATAGAGCCGGAACGGATCCTCGAGCGCGTCCAGGCGCTCGCCGGTCTTCTCGTCGCGGCTGTCGGCGATCCACCGGTAGGCCTGCAGCAATATCGCCGGACCGAGGTAGCGGTCGCTGTTCCACCAGTAGCTCGGGCACGAGGTCGAGCAGCAGAAGCAGAGGATGCACTCCCAGAGCCCGTCGAGCTTCTCGCGCTCGGCGACGGACTGCACGCGCTCGCGGTCGGGCGCCGGCGTTTCCGCCTGCAGCCACGGCTTGATCGAGTGATACTGCGCGGTCGCGTGCGTCAAGTCCGGCACCAGGTCTTTCACCACCGCCATGTGCGGCAGCGGATAGATGCGGACGTCGCCTTTGACCTCGTCGATGAACTTGAGGCAGGCGAGCGTATTGGTGCCGTCGATGTTCATGGCACAGGACCCGCACACGCCCTCGCGGCAGGACCGGCGGAAGGTCAGCGTGCTATCGAGCTCGTTCTTGATCTTGATGAGCGCGTCCAGGACCATAGGACCGCAGGCGTCGAGATCGACCTCGAAGGTGTCGAGCCGCGGGTTCTGCCCGTCGTCGGGGTTCCAGCGATAGACCTTGAAGCTCTTGACGCGCTTGGCCCCGCCGGGCGCCCGCACGGTCTTGCCGGCGCCGACCTTGGAATTGGCCGGCAGGGTGAATTCCGCCATCTCTGATCCCCTAGTAGACGCGCGCCTTGGGCGGGAAGGTCTGAACCTCGTTCGAGAGCGTGTTGAGATGCACAGGCCGGTAGCCGAGCCTCACTTTCCCCGCATCGTCGAGCCAGGAGACGGTGTGCTTAAGCCAGTTCTTGTCGTCGCGCTCGGTGAAGTCCTCGCGGGCGTGGGCGCCGCGGGTCTCGGTGCGGTTGTGCGCGGAGTGCATGGTGACGACGGCCTGCGACAGCAGGTTCTCGAGCTCGAGCGCCTCGACGAGGTCGGTGTTCCAGATCATCGAGCGATCGGCGATCGCGAGGTCCTTCATGGAAGCCGCGACGTCGTCGATCTTACGCACGCCCTGCTCTAGCGTCGGCCCGCGGAAGATGCCGCAGTCGCTCTGCATCGTCCGCTGCATCGAGAGCCGCATCTCGCTGGTCTTGACCCGGCCCTTGGCGTTGCGCACGCGGTCGAGACGCGCCACCGCGGGATCGCCCGCGCCGTTGGGCAACGGCTTGTGCGCGGCGCCCGGCCGCACGACCTCCGCCGCGCGATGCGCCGCGGCGCGGCCGAACACGACGAGATCGAGGAGAGAATTGGTGCCGAGGCGGTTGGCACCGTGCACGGAAACACAGGCGGCCTCGCCGATCGCCATCAGGCCCGGCACGATCCGCTCGGGATCGTCGGGCGTCGGGTTGAGCGCCTCGCCGTGATAGTTGGTGGGGACACCACCCATGGCGTAATGCGCGGTGGGCAGCACTGGAATCGGCTCGCGGGTGACGTCGACGCCGGAGAACACGCGCGCGGTCTCGGAGATGCCGGGGAGCCGCTCGTGGAGGACCTTGGGGTCGAGATGCTCGAGGTGCAGCAGGATGTGATCCTTGTGCTCGCCGCAGCCGCGGCCTTCGCGGATCTCGATGGTCATCGCGCGGCTCACCACGTCGCGCGAGGCCAGGTCCTTCGCGTGGGGCGCGTAGCGCTCCATGAAGCGCTCGCCCTCGGCGTTGGTGAGATAGCCGCCCTCGCCGCGGGCACCCTCGGTGATGAGGCAGCCGGCGCCATAGATGCCGGTCGGGTGGAACTGGAAGAACTCCATGTCCTGGAGCGCGAGCCCCGCGCGGAGCGCCATCGCGTTGCCGTCGCCGGTGCAGGTGTGCGCCTGGGTGGTCGAGAAGAAGGCGCGGCCGTAGCCGCCGGTCGCCAGCACCACCATGTGCGCGCGGAAGCGATGCACTTGGCCCGTCTCGAGCTCCCAAGCCATGACGCCGCGGCAAGCACCCTCGTCGTCCATGATCAGGTCGAGGGCGAAATACTCGACGAAGAACTCCGCGTTGTGCTTGAGGCTCTGCTGGTAGAGCGTGTGCAGCATCGCATGGCCCGTGCGGTCGGCGGCCGCACACGCACGCTTTGCCATGCCGCCCTCGCCATACTCCATGGTGTGGCCGCCGAAGGGCCGCTGATAGATCTTGCCTTCCTCGGTGCGCGAGAACGGCACGCCCATGTGCTCGAGCTCGATCACCGCGGGGATCGCGTTCCGACACATGTACTCGATCGCGTCCTGGTCGCCGAGCCAGTCGGAGCCCTTGACCGTGTCGTACATGTGCCAGCGCCAGTCGTCGGGTCCCATGTTGCCGAGCGCGGCGCTGATGCCGCCTTGGGCCGCCACGGTGTGGCTGCGGGTCGGGAAGACTTTGCTGATGCACGCGGTCTTGAGGCCCGCATGCGTCATGCCGAGGGTGGCGCGGAGACCCGAGCCGCCGGCACCGACGACCACCACGTCGTAGGCGTGATCGATGATCGGATAGGCTTCGGCCATCACTCAGCTCCCGAACGCGATACGCAGCACCGCGAAGAGCGCGGCGGCACCGAGCGCCCAGCATGCGAGCCGCACCAGCACGAGGCTCGCGATCTTCGTGGCCTCGCGGTGCACGTAGTCCTCGATTACGACCTGGAGGCCGAGCGCCATATGGGTGAAGGTCGCGACCACCAGGAGGATCATTGCAATAGCCGTGAGCGGCGAGCGCAGCCAAGCGACCGCCGCGGCACGATCGACGCCGAGGTGCGCCACCAGCGCCGCCACGAACCAGAGCGCGAGCGGCACCAGCGCGACCGCGGTCAGCCGCTGCAGCCACCAGTGATCGGCGCCTTCCTTGGCGGAGCCGAGGCCCAGCGCGCGGCCGAGCGGTGAGCGAAGACGTTCGGCGCTCATGGCCTTAGCCCACCATCGTCGCGAGACCAGCGACCCAAGCGATCACGGTGAGCGCGACGCTCGCAACCACCACCGCCCAACCCGAAGCGGTCGTGGTCTTGATCTCGAATCCGTAGCCCGCGTCCCAGAAGAGATGCCGGATGCCGTTCGCGAGGTGGAAGAACAGCGAGAAGCTCCAGCCCAGAAGCAACAGCCGACCGAGCCAGGAGCCCACGCATGCCTGCGCGGTCGCGAACGCGTCGGGCCCGCTCGCCAGCGCCACCAGCCACCACACCAGCAGCAGTGTCCCGAGGCTCAGCGCCAAGCCGGTGAAGCGATGGAGGATCGAGAGGACGGAGGTGATTTGCCAGCGGTAGATCTGAAGATGGGGCGAGAGCGGCCGCGAAGCGGGCATCATGTCGAGGCCTCAACGGGAATTGACGGGCTGGAAATGTGAAAGACGTGGCGTTGGTTTAGCCCCTCGCGTGCTTTCAAGTCAACGACATGCGCCTCATTGTGCCGCATCGGCGCCATCGCAGTCGCTGCTGTGGAGAAAGCTGGGGATGAGCTGTGCAGCTTTCGCCGCCTTATGCACAGAAATCTCGCATGGCAGCCACGCGCGCTGTTGCCGCGTCCGCGGTACTTCCTGAGAATGGCACCGTGGCTCGTGAGAGCGCTGCTTCAAGGCGGCAGGTGTAGGGGCCTCGGCTGGACGGCAGGGGTCACTGGACAGGTGGTCGAGAGGGAGCGTGGCGGTCGCCGGTAACACGGCGGCTGGATCGGCAGATGCGGCGGCTCGGCCTCAAAACCGGATCGCCGGGCCGGACGAGCGGCTTGGCGGAGACCCGCGCCAGCGGGGAAGGTTCTCTCGGGAATTTTCCTTGGCTCGGCGGCGGATGACCCGAGCGCCAGCCGAGCGGACGGAGGGCTCAGACCCGGAGCCTGCATGCCGATTGCGCGGATGCGTCCTTCCCGGACCTTCCGCCCCTGGGGAGCAATCCTCCTTACGAAGCCCGCGGAGCCGCCCGTCGGCTCCAGAGGCGCCAGGGAGGCGGTTTCGGCCGCCACGCAGGATCCCCTCGGGGATCTGGCCCCTGGCGCCTCGCTATTTCAGGCCCTCACGCGAGCGGCTCGTGGGCGCGGTCCTTGAGGCGTAGAATCACCATGAGGCTCACGAAGGCGCAGGCCATCACATAGAAGCTCGGCGCCGTCAGGGCGCCGGTGGTCTTGATCAGCCACGTCGCGATGAAGGGCGCAAAGCCGCCGAAGATCATCACGGCGCCGTTGTAGCCGATCGAGAGCGCGCTGTAGCGGACGTGGGTCGGGAACAGCTCGCAGAGCATGGCGGAGGCCGAGCCGTTGATGAGCGCATAGAGGAAGGCGCCGGTCGCCTGCGCCGCGAGCAGCGCGCCGAAGCTGCGCTCCGTCACCACCAGGAGAAACGCCGGATAGGCCAGCAGCAGGAAGCCCGCCGCCGAGGCCGTCAGAAACGGCTTGCGGCCGAAGCGGTCCGAGAGCGTGCCTACAATCGGCAGGCAGATCACATTCACCATCGCCGCGAGCGTCGCCGCGGCCGAGGCCGTCTTGGGGTCCATGTGCAGCTGTTGCTGCGCGAAGGTCAGCATGAAGGTCAGGAAGATGAAGGTGCCCGCGGTCCAGATCACGGTGATGCCGAAGGCCGTCGCCACGGCCTTGCGATGCACCGTGAGCGCGGTCTGTACGGGCGCGTGGAGCGTCTCGCGGCGCGCGACGCTCCGCTCGAAGACCGGCGACTCGCTGACGCGCGAGCGCAGGTAGTAGCCGACCGGCGCCAACAGGAACCCCACGATGAAGGGAATGCGCCAGCCCCAGGTGCCGAGCGCCTGCTGATCCAGCAGCGAGCTCAGGATCAGCGTCATGCTGATCGAGAGCAGCTGCCCGAGCCCGGTGCTCACCTGCTGCAGGCTGCCGTAAAAGCCGCGCTGGCCCCCGGGCGCGTATTCCACCATGAAGGAGGCGGCACCGCCCCACTCGCCGCCGGTGGAGAATCCCTGCGCCAGCCGGCAGAGCACCAGCAGGATCGGCGCGAAGATGCCGATCGAGGCATAGGACGGCACCAGCCCCGTGAGACCGGTCGCCGTCGCCATCAGCGTCACGGTCACCACCAGCGCCGACTTCCGGCCGTAGCGGTCGCCGTAGCTCCCGATCACCAGCGCGCCCACGGGCCGCATCAGGAAGCCCACACCGTATGTGGCGAAGCTGCTGAGTACGGAGGCGACAGGGTCCGCCGACGGGAACATCGCGCGACCGATCGAGGCGGCGAAGTAGCCGTAGACCCCGAAGTCGTAGAGCTCGAAGAGGTTGCCGACGAGGCAGGAGAGGACGGCGCGGCGCCGGAGCCGCGCGATCTCGGTGGCGCTCGGCACGGCGCCTTCGGCCGATGCGGCGGTGCTCATACGTTGTACTGGAAACCGTCGATGACGAAGTCCTGTCCCGTGATGAAGCAGGG
The DNA here is from genome assembly GCA_035280245.1 of Allostellaceae bacterium. Lineage (GTDB taxonomy): Bacteria > Pseudomonadota > Alphaproteobacteria > ATCC43930 > CGMCC-115725 > DASZHJ01. The sequence goes on along the minus strand of DATEGF010000140.1, from coordinate 8,456 downwards.
CTCCGAGGTCGCGAGGAACGCCACGAGCTGGGCGACGTCGTCGGGCTTGCCCATGCGGCGGAGCGCGATCCCCGTGCGCGCGATCTCGGCGCCGAGGCTCTTGGTGAGGGCGTTGCCGAGCTCGGTCTCGATGACGCCAGGCACGACGGCGTTGATCAAGATGGTGGGGCCCAGCTCCTTCGCGAGCGCGCGGGTCATGCCGAGGATGCCGGCCTTCGCCGAGGCATAGGCGAAGCGGCTCACCGCGGCGGTGACGCCGCCCGAATAGGCATTGAGCGATGAGACCGAGGCGATGCGGCCGCCGCCCTGCTCCAGCATGATCGGCGCCACAGCGCGGATGTAGTTGAAGCAGCTCTTGAGGTTGACCGCGATCGTGCGATCGAACTCCTCCTCGGTGATCTCGAGGATGCCCTTGGGCTGCGCCTTCCCCGCGTCGTTCAGCAGGAAATCGATTCGGCCGAATTTGCGTTTCACCTCGGCCGCGACCTCCTGCGCGCGGGCGTGCAGTGCGACATCAGCCTCGAGGACCATCGCCTCGCGGCCGAGCGCGCGGATCTCGCCCGCGGTGCGCTCCATCTCCGGCACCAGGAGATCGACCAGCGCGATCGCGTGGCCCGCCTTCGCCAGCGTGTGGGCGCAGGCGCGGCCGATGCCGCGCGCGCCGCCCGTCACGATCGCGACTTTCTCTGCCATGGCCATATCGGATCCCTCGTGCCGTCTCTCTCGGTGAAATTCGAGTGTAGGACGGCCGATTCCTATGCTTCAACATGCCGAGCAGGATAGACAGCTAACCGCCGATAGGGTTAGAAGAGCGTCTCGCGCCGAGAGGGGGAATCGTTTGCACGCTTTTTTGGCCATGGCCGCCGTCGCCGCCGTGGGCCTGGTGATCGGGATCACGGTCGGCTGCACTGGCATCGGCGGCGTGCTGATGATCCCGATCCTCACGGTCATGCTGGGCATCGACGTGAAGCACGCCATCGCCGCGGCGCTCCTCAGCTACCTGCCGAGCGGCCTCGTGGCGCTGGTGCTCTATGGGCGGCGCGGCTCGGTGCTATGGCGCGAGGCCGGGTTCCTCTGCATCGCGGCACTTCCCGCAGCCTATCTCGGTGCGCGTGCCGCGAGCTTCGCGCCGGCCGCGCTCCTCGAAACTCTGATCGGGTTGCTGCTGTTCGCTGGTGGGATTTATACATTGCGCGGCTCGCGCCGCCCCACGACGCAGTCAGTCCGGCTCACGGCACCGCTGCTGCTCGGGCTCGGCGCCAGTACCGGCTTTGTCTCGGCATTGACGGGCGCCGGCGGCGCCTTCGTGCTGCTGCCGATGCTGCTGCTGCTCGACGTGCCCGTGCTGCCGGCCATCGGTCTTGGAATGGCGATCGCCATCCCGATCGGGAGTCTCGCAAGCCTCGCCAATCTCGCCGCGGGGCTGGTCGATCCGATCCTCGCCGCGATACTGGCGGTGACGCTGGCGGTGGGAATCGCGATCGGCACGCCAATCGCTCATGCGCTGCCGCAACTGAAGCTGCGCAGGCTTCTGAGCATCGTCGTGGTCGCGTCCGCCCTCGCCATGCTCATTCGCGTGGCAGCCCGCTTCCTCTAGCCAAGGTGCGACGCAAGGCTCGACGGCGCAGACGTGTGTCGTCATGCTCGGGCGATGGCGATTCTCTCGATCCAATCCGCCGTGGCTTATGGCGCCGTGGGCAACGCGGCCGCGGTGTTTCCGCTGCAGCGCCTGGGTTTCGAGGTTTGGCGCGTCGATACCGTGCTGTTCTCCAACCACACGGGCTACGAGGCCTGGCGCGGCACTGTTCTGGACCCCAAGCTGGTCGGCGAGATCCTGCGCGGCATCGAGGAGCGTGGCGTTCTGCCTCGATGCGAGGCGGCCCTCTCCGGCTATCTCGGCAGCGTCGAGCTGGGCAAGGTGGTGCTCCATGGCGTCAATCGGGTGAAGCACGCGAACCCCCGCGCGCTCTATTGCTGCGACCCCGTGCTCGGCGATACCGGCCGTGGCTTTTTCGTGAAACCCGAGCTCGCTGATTTTTTCCGCGCGGAGGCGATCCCTCTAGCGGATATCCTCACGCCCAATCATTTCGAGCTCGAGACGCTGGCAGGATTCAAGGTCGACGCGCTCCCCGCGGCCCGGGCCGCGTGCGATGCGCTGCTGGCGAAGGGGCCGCGCGCGATCCTGGTCACCAGCCTCGAGGTGGCCGAGGTCGCGGCGGGGACCGCGACGATGCTGGCGGCGACCTCCGAGCGTGGATGGCTCGTGCGCACGCCGCGGCTGCCGATCGTCGCCAACGGCGGCGGCGACCTCACGGCCGCGCTCTTCCTCGCGCACTACCTCAAGACAGGCGACGCCGGAATCGCGCTCGGCGAGACCGCAGCCGGCGTCCACGCGGTGATTGCGGAGACCGCGAGATTGGGCGCGGCCGAGCTTCAGATCGTCGCGGCGCAGAACGCGCTCACGACACCGCTCCAGCGGTTTCCGGTCGAGCGCGTGTTCTGAAAATGGAAAGGGCGGGCCGCCGTGGCGGACCCGCCCTTTTGTGCTCGCGTTGCCGGAATGATCAGGCCGGTGGTGGCGCGTCCGGCCCCTGGGAGCGGCGGCGGCGCTCGGCGAGAAACTCGTCGAACTCCGACTTGTCCTTGGCGAAGCGAAGCCGGGTCAGGAATTCCTTGAACTCCTTCTGCTCCTCCTCGAGCCGGCGCAGGGTCTCCTCGCGGTATTCGTCGAAGGCGCGATTGCCGCTCGAGGTCGGCCGGCGATGATTGCCGAACCAGCCTGACGACCACCAATCGGCCCCGCGGGTATTGCCGTTTGCCTGCCAGCGCCCCGCGTATTCGTGTTTCCAGCAACCCATGCGTCCACTCCATATGAGAAAGGCCAGGACCGCGAGGCCCAGAGGCCAGTGAATGAAGAAGGCCAGGACCATCAACGCGATCCAGGCCGGCTTGCCGAGGTCGTCGAGTTTCGCCGCGATACCCATGGGATCTCCCCACGTGAATGTTAATTACATTTACATAGTTGGCGACGGCGCGCCTGATGTCAAGGCCGATCCCGCGGCGCGCCGCCCCACGGACCCTCTGCGTCAGTCTGTCGCTCGCCGAGACCGAGCCCCTGCAGATAGGTGAGCACACCTGCCTCCAGCAGCTCCTCCGGCGACATCGGCAGCGTGCGCCGACCGGCATCGCCCCGCCCGAAGAGCGAGGCGATGCCATGCGAGAGCGCCCAGATGTGGAGCGCCATCATGAGCGCGGGCGGACGGCGGTCCTTGGGGAGCCGCGCGCAGACCGCCTCCGACGCCTTGCGCAGCACCGCGAAGGCACGCTCGCCGGCCTCGCGCAGCTCGGGGTTGGAATCGAGCGGCACGCCCGCCTCGAACATGGCGGCGTAATAGGCGGGCTCCGCGCGCGCGAAATCGAGATAGGCCTTGCCGAGATTCTCGAAGGCAGCGAGTGGATTGGGTGCGCCGTCGTTCCAAGCCTTGGCGAGGGCGGTCTCGAAACGCTCGAAGCCGCGCACGGCGACATCCACCATGAGCTCGTCGCGGTCGCGGAAATGACGATAGGGTGCCGCCTGGCTCACGCCGGCGGAGCGCGCGGCCTCGGCAAAGGTAAAGCCCAGCGGCCCCTTGGCCGCGATCAGCTCCAAGGCCGCGTTGATCAGCGCTTCCTTCAGATTGCCGTGGTGATAGCCCCGGCGCCCATGCCCGCGATCCGACCAAGCCATGTAATAGGCTTTTACATCAACGGAGCGTGGAAGTCCGAAAAAAGAAAAAAGGCCTTAGCGCGGAGGACGCGGAGGTCTCGCGGAGGACGCGGGGGAAAAAAGAACTGAACCACCAAGACACCAAGACACGAAGGTGACAGAGCCTCGGTAGAGGCCGTGCGGCTGCGGCGAAGCCGCATTCGTTCCTTGGTGTCTTGGTGGTTCAAGATTTCTTGATTGCGGCTTCGCCGCGGAACCAGACCCTGCGTCCTCAGCGAGACCTCCGCGTCCTCCGCGCTAAGGCCTCTCTTCTTTTTCGCCTACAGCATCGCCTGCACGGCCGAGCGGACGCGGTCGAAGACGCTGTCCCACTCGCGAGGCTTCGGCTGGCGGAAGAGCCGGAGCGTCGGATACCAGGGCGTGTCGTCGCGGCCGCGGAGCCAGCGCCAGTCGGGCGTATAGGGGATCAGCACGAAGGCGGGTATGCCGAGCGCGCCCGCGAGGTGCACGACCGCGGTATCGACCGCGACGATCAGATCGAGCTGCGGCAGCAGCGCCGCCGTCTCGGCGAAATCCGTCACCTTCGAGCCGAGGTCGGTCACCAGCGCCTGCGCGCCGAGCGTCTGGATATCGGCGGTGCGCAAGCCTTTTTGCAGGCTGTAGAGCGCCACGCCCGGGAGATCGGCGAGGCTAAGGAACCGCTCGAGCGAGGTCGAGCGGTTCTTGTCGTTGTTGTGGCTGGGCTTGCCGGCCCAGACGATCCCGACGGCGAGCCTGGTGCCGGCTGGCCGGTGCACGGTGGGCGCGCTGGTCCCCGCCGGCGGCTGCAGATAGGGCACCGCCGCCGGGATGTTGTCGAAGTTGGTGCGAAAGAAGCGCGGCAGGTTGAGCAGCGGCACGTGGTAATCGCAGGCTGGCGTCGGACGGCCGTGGGGGATCACCTCGGCGACGCCCGGCAGCGACGTCATCAGCCGCGCGAGCTCTGCCTGACATTCGAACACCAGGCGTCCGACCCTTGGCGCCACCATCGGGAGGTAGCGGCAGAAATGCAGGGTGTCGCCGAGCCCCTGCTCATGGTGCACGAGGAGCGAGAGGCTGCGGTTCTCCTGGCCTTCCCAGAGCGGGAACGGGAAACGCCGGGGCGGATTGTGCTTGAGCCGCCAGCGTATCTCGTACTCGAGCCAGCCGCGATCGAAGTCGCCCATGACGAGGCGCGTCAGCGAGCGGTCCCAGAGCACGTCGACATTGCCGTCCTTGATCGCGAGCGACTTGTCGAAGCACTCCACCGCCCGGGGGTGCTCGCCCATGCTGTGCAGCAGCAGGCCCATGTTGTGCAGCGTCTCCGGGCGCGCGGGATCGATCTCGAGCGACCGCTTGAACGCGGCGGCGGCCTCCTCGAAGCGCAGCATCTGCCAGAGCACGTTGCCGAGATTGGAGAGCACCGCCGAGTTGTCTGCCCGCATGCTGAGCGCGCGCCGGAAGCACGCGGCGGCGGCCGGCAGCTTCTCCTGCGCGCGCAGGATCACGCCGATGTTGTTGTAGGCGTCGGGGAACTGCGGGTGGAGGTCGAGCGCCCGCATGTAGAGCTTCAGCGCGGCGGCGTTGTCGCCGCCCTGGTGGCGCTGGGCCGCAGCGAAGAAGGCCTGCCGCGCGTTCTCCGGAATGCTCGGATCGGGCGTCGAGATCGGCACGGGCGCCGCGACCGGCGCTGGTGCTCCCTCAGCCGGCGCGGGTGCCGGCTCGGACAGCGCCTCAGCCGGTGCGGCGTTGCCCGACATCGTCCCCGCCGGACCGATCCTGGAGATGATCCCGCATCAGGATATCGGCGATCTGCACGGCGTTGAGCGCGGCGCCCTTGCGCAGATTGTCCGCGACCACCCACAGGCTGAGCCCATACTTCACGGTGGGATCGCGCCGGATGCGGCTCACGAAGACGGGGTCCTCGCCCGCGCATTCCTGCGGCGTCACGTAACCCTCGTCGACGCGATGGTCGATCACGCTGACGCCAGGCGCCGCCTTGAGCGCGGCGCGCGCCTGCTCGACCGAGATCGGGCTCTCGAACTCGATGTTGACCGCCTCGGCATGGCCGATGAACACGGGGACGCGCACGCAGGTGGCGTGGACGGCGATGTCGGGATCGAGGATCTTGCGGGTCTCGACCACCATCTTCCATTCCTCCTTGGTGGCGCCGTCCTCCATGAAGACGTCGATGTGAGGAATGCAGTTGAACGCGATCTGCTTGGTGAAGACCTCTTTCACGGGCGGATCGTTCACGTAGATGCCGCGGGTCTGGTTGAAGAGCTCGTCCATCGCCTCGCGGCCGGCGCCCGAGACGGACTGGTAGGTCGCGACGACCACGCGCTTGATGCGCGCGAGGTCGTGCAGCGGCTTCAGCGCCACCACCATCTGGATGGTGGAGCAATTGGGGTTCGCGATGATGCCGCGCTTCGCGTATTGCGCGATGGCGCCGGGATTGACCTCCGGCACCACCAGCGGCACGTCGGGATCCATGCGGAATTGCGAGGTGTTGTCGATCACGATCGCGCCGGCCTTCGCGGCGCGCGGCGCGTGCACCGCCGAGACCTTGGCGCCCGGCGAGAACAGCGCGATATCGATGCCTCGGAAGTCGAAGCGCTCGAGGTCCTCGACCTTGAGGACGTCGTCCTCGCCGTAGGATACCTCGCCGCCCGCCGAGCGCTCGGAAGCGACGGCGATCACCTCTTTCGCGGGAACCCCGCGCTCGGCCAGGATGCTCAGCATCTCGCGGCCGACATTGCCGGTGGCGCCCACCACCGCTACTTTAAAGCTCATAAGACCGTCTCCGGGGAAAGGCGTTTTGCCTTTATCCGGCTTCACTTACGCCGCGGCGCAGCGAATGACAAGGGCGCCGTCGAGCGGCAAAGGGAGGCAATGCCATGGCCGAGATCACCGAGACGCACGGCGGCTTTGCGCGATTCTGGCCCTACTACCTGCGCGCTCACATGGACCCGCGCACACGGGCCTTCCACTACGTCGGCACGTCGGCGGGCGTGGTGCTGTTCCTGATCGGCGCCTTGAGCGGCCCCTGGTGGCTCATGGTGCTGGGCGTGATCGCGGGCTACGGGATCGCCGTGCCCTCGCATTTCCTCTTCGAGGGCAACCGCCCCGCGACGCTGGTCAATCCGCATTGGTCGCTGGTCGGCGACTTCTACATGTTGGGCCTGTTCCTCACGGGACGCCTCAAGCCGGAGCTCGAGCGGGTTTCGGCACTCAGGGATCTCGCTGGACACGGCATGCGCCCGAGCTGATGCCTTGAGCCAAGAGCGCGGCGGCGCGATCGACCTCGTCTCGCTGGCACCTCTATTTAATCCCGCCTCGGTCGCAGTCATCGGCGCCTCGCGCGATGCCGCGAAGATCGGTGGCCTTCCGATCGCCTTCATGAAAGCGAGCGGGTTTGCCGGCGCGCTCTACCCCGTCAACCCCGGCGGCAACGAGGTGCAGGGCCTGCGCGCCTACCGCACCGTCAACGAGATTCCTGGCCCGATCGACCTGGCCATCGTCGCGGTGCCGGCACCCGCGGTGCTGCCCGCGCTGCGCGAATGCCGCGAGAAACGCGTGCGCGCCGCGGTGGTCTTCAGCGCGGGCTTCGCGGAGGTCGGCGAGTCCGGCCGCACGCTCCAAGCGGAGATATCGGACCTCGCGCGAGCCGGCGGCATGCGCCTCGTCGGACCGAATTGCATGGGCGTGATGAATTTCCACACCGGGCTGGTGGCGAATTTCCATCCCGCCTTCAAGGACGGCATCGGCAAGGCCGGACGCATCGGGCTCGTGAGCCAGAGCGGCGCACTCTCGGGGCTCTGCTTCGCCATGGCGGCCGACCGCGGCCTCGCCTACAGCGCGAGCGCGAGCACTGGGAACGAGGCGGACGTCGACGCCGCCGATTGCCTTGCTTATCTCGCCGAGGACCCCGCGACCTCGGTGATCCAGCTGTACCTCGAGGGCTGCCGGAACGGGTGCAAGCTGATGGTGGCGCTCGACCTCGCGCGCCGACGCCGCAAGCCCGTGATCTGCCTCAAGCCCGGCAGCACCGCCGAGGGCGCCGCGGCGGTCGCCTCGCATACCGCGGCGCTCGCGGGCTCCGACGCGGTCTTCGACGCCGTGCTCAAGCAGATGGGCGCCTACCGTGCCCACAGCCTCGAGGAGTTCTTCGACATCGCCGCCGCCTGCGCCGTCGGCGTGTTGCCGAAGAACGACCGCGTCGGGCTGGTCACCGTCTCCGGCGGCATCGGCGTGCTGATGGCGGACACGGCCGTGCGCGCCGGGCTCGAAGTCCCCGCGATCCCGGAGACCGCACAGGAGAAGATCCGGACGCTGGTTTCGTTCGCCGCCACCCGCAACCCTGTCGACATCACCGGCCACGCCGTCAACGTTCCCACGCTCACGGACAAGGCGCTCGCGATCGTGATCGAGGACGGCGGCTGCGGCAGTGTGGTCCTCTCGATCGGAGCCGGTGGCCGCAATCCCGTTCGCGCGCCACAGCTCATCGAGACTTGCGCCGCGCTTCGCCAGCGTTTCCCGGAGACGCTGCTGTGCCTCAGCTGCCTCCACACGGCCGACTTCCGCCAGAAGCTTGCGGCGATCGGCTGCCTCTGCGTCGAAGAGCCCGTCCACGCGGTGCGCGCGGTCGCGGCGCTCGCGAGTTTCCGCCGCGCATTCGTGCAGACACCCACGGTGCCGGCGGTGTCGGCAGCAGCCCCATTGCCCGTGGGCC
>DATEGF010000139.1:0-4494 GCA_035280245.1 Allostellaceae bacterium | reverse complement strand
CCCGTCGCCGCACAGCAGGACCGTGACGGCGGTGTGGTGCTTGAGCGCCTGCAGGCTCAAGGTCAGCGCCATCGCCTGCACTTGCGGCTCCGCCCGGCTCACGACCACGAAGAGGGTTCCGCTCGCAAGCGCCGTCGGCGGCAGCGCCAGCATCGCCACGAGCCCCAGCGTCCCCAGCCATTTCCGCGTCATGACGCATCCCCTCTTGGGAGCACTAAGCGAGCTTGACCGCCCTACCCTCTGCCGCCGACCGCAGCAGTGCCTCGATCAGGACCTGGACCTTGAGCGCCTCGCGGCCGTGGGTCACGGGATTGCGATTACCGTCGATCGCGTCGAGGAAATCGGTGATGAGCGCCTTGTGCGCCTCGTGGGAGAAGGCCATGGGATCGGCGCCGCCGCTGTTCGAGGCCTGCCCGCCCTCGCGCAGATGCTGGCCGTTCTTGAAGAACACGTCGAGCGTCTCTGCGTTGAGCTGCGCGGTGCCCTTCTCGCCCGCGAGCTCGATGCGCTCGGCGAAACCGGGATAGGCCACCGTGGTCGCATCGATGGTGCCGACAGCGCCATCGACGAAGCGGACGCCGGCGCCCACCACGTCCTCGGTATCGATCCGGCGCAGTGGCGAGGTCGCGGCGAAACCCGAGACCTCGGCGATTTCGCCCGCCAGGCTCTGGAAGAGGTCGAGCGTGTGGATCGCCTGGGTCAAGAGCACGCCGCCGCCGTCGCGCGCCTTCATGCCGCGGCCGGGCTGGGCGAAGTACTCCGGCGGGCGCCACCAGCGGACCGAGGCCGAGGCGGAGGCGATCCGGCCGAGCTCACCCGACTGCACGAGCTCGGCGAGCCGCCGCGACACGCCGCGGAAGCGATGCTGCAGGACGATGGCGAGCCGGCGGCCCGCGCCCTCCATCGCCTCGACGGCGCGGCGTGCCCGCGCGACGGTGCCGTCGATCGGCTTCTCCAGCAGGACATGCTTGCCGGCCGCGGCGCAGCGCTCCACCAGCTCGAGATGTGTGTTGGGCGGTGTCAGGATCACCGCGGCCTCGATCGTGCGGTCCTGGAGCACGCGCTCGAGGTCATCGGCCACGGGATAGCCGTGGGCCGCCGCGAAGGCCTTGCGGCGCTCGGCGCTCGGCGCATAGCCGACGGCGATCTCGATCCGGTCCGTCAGCTCCTCTAGGCTCCGGATGTGCGGCTTCAAGGCCATGCCGAGTCCGATGATGGCGATGCGTCGGCGCGTGCTCACGGGGGTCGATGGTCCTTCAGAGACGATGGATGTGCAGCCCACCGTCGACGTGGACGATGGTGCCGGTGCTGAACTGGAAATCGCCGCGCGTGAGCGCGACCACGGCACGTCCAATGTCCTTGGGCTCGCCCCATCGCCGCACCGGTGCGATGCCATCGGCGATGAGGTTGTCGTAGGTGTCGCGGACCCCCGCGGTCATGTCGGTGCGGATGATCCCGGGCCGGATCTCGTAGACGCCGATCCCGGCATCGGCGAGCCGCACCGCGAAGAGCTCGGTCATCATGGAGACGCCGGTCTTGCTGATGCAGTACTCGGCTCGGTTGATCGAGGGCATCGCGCTGTTGACCGAGGCAATGTTGACGATCGAGCGCTGATGCGGCGGGCTCTGCTCGGATAGCCAGCGCCGGGCGATGCGCTGCGTCAGGAAGAATGGCCCGCGCAGATTTGCCGCCATCAGCGCATCGTAGCTCTCTGGCGTCGTCTCGAGCATGTCCTGGCGCTTGGCGACCTGGACGCCCGCGTTGTTGACCAGCACCTCGAGCCCACCGAAGGCGCTGAAGACCCGCTCGATGAGCGCGTCGTGTCGACCGACATCGGTAACGTCGGCCTGCACGAAGGCATCCTTCGCACCGCGCTCGCGGATGCCCGCGAGGGTCTCCCCGACCGCTGAGTCCTCGACGATGTCGTTGATCACGACGTCGTGGCCATTCTCCGCGAAGGCCCAGGCGATGCCGCGGCCGATTCCGCGGCGGCCGCCGGTCACCAACACACGCGGACGGTGGGCCTGGGCGGCGGTCATTTCTGCGGTATGCCTCGCGCTCGCTCGGGCCCCATGCGAGACTTGAAGCCCTCGTTTCACGATCGATGGTAGGCCAGGAATGGATGCGCCGTCACGAGCTTTGGTCGAGCGATGAGCGCCGCGCCCGCTTTGCCGATCGTCGACGGCGCGACGCGCCTTTTCGGGATCATCGGCGACCCCATCGTCCAAGTGGGCTCACCGCGCCTCTATACGGAGCGGTTCCGGGCGGCGGGCCGGAACGCGATCCTGGTGCCGCTCCACGTCGTGCCGGATCGGTTCGAGGAGACCGTGCGCGGCCTGAAGGCGCTCGCGAACCTCGACGGCATCGTAATCACGGTGCCCTACAAGGCGCGGATCGTGCCCTTGGTCGATCGGCTCTTGGCCATGGGCGAGAAGGTTGGCGCCATCAACGTGATGCGGCGCGACCGTGACGGTCAGTGGACCGGCGACATGTTCGACGGCCGCGGCCTCGTCACCGCGGTTCGCAAGGCGGGTCATCGGCTCGAGGGCCGGCGCGCCCTGTTGATCGGCGCGGGTGGGGTCGGTAGCGCGATCGGCGTCGCTTTGGCGGAAGCTGGTGCCGCCTCGATCACGATCTCGGACGTGCAGGCGACCCGCGCGACGGCCCTGGCGGAGCGCACCCTCCGCCTGTTCCCAGCCTGCCGTGCGGCGCCGGGCGCGCCGACAGCAGCGGGCTACGACATGATCGTGAACGCGAGCCCCGTGGGCATGGCCGCGGGCGACGGCATGCCGGCACCGCTGGGCCCCCTCGACGCGTCGACATTGGTCTTCGACGTGATCGTGAGGGCGGAGCCCACTCCCTTCATGCGCCATGGGCGCAGTTTCGGCTGCCCAACTTTCGGCGGCTACGCCATGATGGAAACGCAGGTCGACGAGGCCATCGCCTTCCTGGACGGCCGGACCTGATTGGGAGCGCGGATCACATCATGACCGAGACGGCCGCATTTGACGCGAAATCGTGGGGTGACGAGTTCCGCGGACGCAAAGTCGTCCTCACCGGGGCTTGCGGCGTGCTCGGCCGCTGGATCGCGGACGCTCTGGCCAAGGTGGGCGCGCGACTCTGCCTCTCCGACCGCGACGAAAGCGGGCTGCGCAAACTCGCGGAGGAGCTCGGCATAACCGCGAACGGCGGACTCACCCACCGCACCGAGCTCACCGAGGCCGCCTCGATCGACGGGCTCGTGGCCGCCGTGGCGACGGCGTGGGGCGCGCCCGACATTCTCGTCAACAACGCCGGGGTCTATCCCAGCGGATTCCTGATCGACATCGACGCCGCGGAATGGGATCGGATTTTCGGCGTGAACCTGCGGGCACCGTTCCTGATCTCGCGCGGCTTCGCGAAGCAGATGATCGCGGCGCGGCAAGCCGGCAGCATCGTCAACATTTCCTCGGGCGCGTCGCGCAAGATGCGCCGCACTGTGGCGCCCTATTGCATCTCGAAGACCGCCCTCGACCGGTTGACGAAGGGATTCGCCCTGGAGCTCGCGGAGTTCGGCATCCGCGTCAACGCGGTCGAGCCGGGATTCGCCCCCGGCAGCACGGCAAGCCCGCTGACCTCAGCCCATGTCGAGGCGACCCTCGGGCAGATCCCGCTCGGGCGCGGCACCACCCAGGCCGATGTCGCCAATGCCATCCTCTACCTTTGCTCCACCAGGGCCGGCTACATAACGGGCGCGACGCTCAGCGTCGACGGCGGCAATTCCATCGGCAGCCTCGCGGTCTATCAGGACAAAAAACGGCCGGGCTAGCGGTGACGGGCCTCGTCGGCCCGTCCTAGAATGATCACGGCTCCGCAAGCGCCCGCAGGCCGTTCCCTCATGTCCCCTCAGAGCACGGAGCCACCCATGATGGTCAACATCCGGATGATGGAGCCCTTGGTCGCGCTGATCGCGGGAATTCTCGTTCTCCTGGCGCCCCGCCTGCTGAACTACATCGTGGCGATCTATCTGATCCTGATCGGCCTCTCGGGCCTGGCGCCGCATCTCATGCGCTGAGGCAGGGCGAGCGCCCCTCGGGCGCGAGCACGGCTACCCCCAAAGCCAGAGCGGCCGGAGGTTGCCCTCCGGCCGCTCTCGTCACTCCCCCACGATACTCGCGTGCTTAGAGCATGATCTCCACGCGACGGTTGCGCGGCTCGCGCACGCCGTCGGGTGTCGGAACGGCTGGGTTCTCCTTGCCGTGCCAGGACTCCGAGATCACGTTGTTGGGCACGCCGGACTTGACCAGTGCCGCACGGACCGTGTCCGCGCGCCGCTTGGAGAGACCGATGTTGTACTGCTGCGTGCCAGCAAGGTCCGTGTACCCGGCAACCGCCACCTGAGCCGATCCGCCCGCCCGGAAGGCCGCGGCCGCGTCCGACACCACCTTCGCACCCTCAGGCGTCAGGTTGGATCTGTCGAACTCGAAGTACACCACGAACTGCTTCGGGGGAGGC
>DATEGF010000138.1:0-16665 GCA_035280245.1 Allostellaceae bacterium | reverse complement strand
GCTCCCACGATCAGGAGGGTGTCGTCGGTGTCGGCGGGCGCGATGCGCTCCGGGTGCCAGCCGCGTCGCCATTCCTCGCCGCTGGTGGGGTTCTGGGTGCAGCGCATCGGCGCGCGGAGATTGTCGCTCGCGACGCAGATGTTGCACCCGATGCACTCGCGGATGTCCTCGAGCCGGCCTTCCTCGATCTTCTTCGGCAGAAACGGATCGGCGATCGAGGGCCGGGCCGCGCCGATGAAATCGAGCACGCCCTTCTTGACCAACGACGCCATGTGGTCGGGCGAGGTGTAGCGGCCGACGCCCACCACCGGCTTGGTAGTGAGCTGCTTCACGAACTCGATGTAGCGCTCCTGATAGCCCTCCTCGGTGAAGCGCGAGGTCGGGCTGTCGTTCACCCACTCGCTGACGTTCACATCCCAGAGGTCGGGCAGTTCCGCCAGCATCTCGATGACCTCGCGGCCTTCGCCTTCGCTGGTGATGCCGTCGGGACCAAGGAGCTCGTCGACGGCGATGCGGACGGGGACCGCGCAGGTGTCGCCCACGGCCTCCTTCGTCTCCTCGATGAGCTCGCGCAACAGGCGGCAACGGTTCTCGAGGCTGCCGCCGTACTCGTCCGTGCGGTGATTGTGCCGGCGCGAGAGGAAATGCATGGGCAGCGCCAAGTCGTGGCCCGCGTAGACATAGATCAGGTCGAAGCCGGCTTTCTTTGCGTTGAGCGCGCCCTGGCGGAGCCAGCGACGGACATTGCGGATGTCGGTCTTGTCCATGGTCCGCGCGGCGATCGGCACAGAGTAGGGCACTGGCCGCGCACTCGGCGCCATCGGGATCTCGCGAGACTCGAGATTCATCCCGCGATAGCCCATGAAGGTGAGCTCGACGCCGGCGAGGCTGCCGTGGCGATGGATGAGATCGGTCGTGCGCGCGAGGAGCGGGATGTCCTGCTCGTCCCAGAGCCGGATCTCGCGGAGCGTACTGCCGCTCGGGTGCACGTCGCATTGCTCGGTGCAGACGACCGCCCAGCCGCCCTCGGCCTTGATGCCGCGCATCACCGCCATCGGCGTGGGCCACGCGCGCCCCATGCCGTTGCAATGCGGCACCTGGTAAAAGCGATTGCGCGCCGTCACCGGCCCGATGCGCACGGGCTCGAAGAGACTATCGTAGCGGGGGTCGCGCGGCATGCATTCTCCTCGCGCAGAACCTATCGTGCGTCCTTCGACGCGCTCGCTACGCTTGCTTGCTCAGGATGAGGGCTTTTCCTCGTGCAAGATTCAATGGCCCTCATCCTGAGCAAGCGAAGCGCGTCGAAGGACGCACCGACCCTCAAGCCGCCTCGCGCCGAACCTCGTTCCACGTATCGTCCAGGGCGCCGCGCCAGCGGCGGAGCATCTCGTCCGCCTCGCTCTCGTCCATGATGAGCGGCGGTGTGAAGACCACGCGGTCACCGACCACGCGCAGGATCAGGCCGCGCTTCCTCGCATGCTTGTCGATGATGCCGCCGACGCGGCCCGCGGGCGCGTACAGCGTGCGCGCTTTCTTGTCCTGCACAAGCTCGACGCCGCAGAGCAGGCCCACGCCGCGGATGTCGCCGATCAGCGGATGGTCCGCCGACTTCTTGAGCTCGCTCAGGAGATGCGCGCCGACGCGGCGGACGTGGCCCACGACGTCCATCTCCTCATAGATGCGCAGTGTTTCGAGCGCCACAGCGGCCGTGACGGGATGGCCGGCGTGGGTGTAGCCGTGGGCGAAGCTGCCCTGCTTGTCGCCGGCCTTGAGCATCGCTTGGTAGACGCGATCGCTGATCATCAGAGCCGAGATCGGCTGGAACGCCGCGGAGAGCGCCTTGGCGCAGGACATCATGTCGGGCTCGATTCCGAAGGTCTGGCTGCCCCACCAGTTGCCCGTGCGCCCGAAGCCGCAGATCACCTCGTCGGCGACGAACAGCACGTCGTACTTCCGCAGCACCTTCTGGATCTTCTCGAAATAGGTCTTGGGCGGGATGACGCCGCCGCCGCCGCCCAGCACCGGCTCCGCGAAGAAGCCGCCGACGGTCTCCGGCCCCTCCGCGAGGATGAGCTTCTCGAGCGCGTCGGCCATGCGGGTCGCGAACTGCTCCTCGCTCTCGCCGTCCTCGTGGAAGCGGTAGTAGTGCGGCATCTCCGTGTGCCGCATCATCGGCAGCGGCAGGCCGAAGCCGCCGTGCATGTCGGGCCGGCCGGAGACGCTGACGGCCGCGATGGTGTTGCCGTGATAGCCGCCCTTGCGCCCGATGATCTTCATCTTCTCGGGATGGCCCATGGCGTGGTGGTAGTACCAGATCAGCTTGATCGCGGTGTCGTTCGCCTCGGAGCCGGAGCACTGGAAGATCGCCTTCGACATGGTCTTGGGCGCGATCGAGAGCAGCTTTTCCGCGAGATCGATCACCACGGGATGCGAGGCCTGGCGGAAGGTGTGGTAATAGCCGAGCTGCCGCATCTGGTCGTAGGCGACGCGCGCGAGGCGCTCGGAGGCCGTGAACCCCAGCGAGGCGCACCAAAGTCCGGCGGCGGCCTCGATATAGTCCTTGCCGGTGTCGTCGAAGATGCGGCAACCCTCGCCGCGGGTGACCACCAGCGGGCCCTCGTCGCGGAGCTTGCGCAGATTGGTCTGCGGATGGACGTGGTAGGCGACATCCCGCGCGGCGGGTGAATTCGGCAGCAAAGTGCTCATGTTGGCACCTCCTTTTGCCAGCATAGGAGAGGCGCCGCCATCGCGACAAGGCTTGCCCCTGTTGCAGTAATGCGTCGGAGAGGCCCGATTCTGTGCGTTGTGCGGATTGGGTGGAGTGCTATGCTGCCGCGTCTCAAGCACTGAGCGCCGGGGAAATGCGCTCATCCAAACCACAAGAGCGGAGGTAGACAATGCGAGTCGAAGGACGCAGGCATGTCGGAATGAAGCTCGCCGTGCTGATCGGCGCGCTGGTCATCGCACCGACAGCATTCATGGCCACATCGGCCCAAGCGCAGGACACGATCAAGATCGGCTGGGTCGGGCCGTTGTCGCCCCCGGGCGGTTACGCCGAGGGCGCGCTGATGAAGCAGTCGGCGGAGCTCGCCGCCGAGGAGATCAACGCCAAGGGCGGCATCCTCGGCAAGAAGATCCAGCTCATCTCTCAGGACACGCGCGGCCAGCCGGAGGAAGGCACCGCCGCTGCCGAGCGCCTGATCTCCCAGGACAAAGTCGTCGCCATCACCGGCGAGTTCCACAGCTCGGTGTTCTTGGCCGAGATGGAAGTCGCGCACAAGGCGGGGATCCCGATCATCGGCGTCGACGTCTGGGCGCTCAAGATCACCGGCAAGGGCTATCCCGAGGTGTTCCGCGTGGCGCCCAACCAGGCGCTGATCGCCGGCAAGTACGCGGATTGGCTCGCCGCCGCCGGCTTCAAGAACGTCGCCGTCCTGGCGGAGAAGACCGACGGCGGACAGAGCGCGCTCGACGTGCTGCTGCCCGGCCTCGACAAGCACGGCGTCAAGTATGAGAACGTCGGCGCCGATCCGAACGCGACCGAGTTCACGGCTCAGATCGAGCGCTTCAAGTCGCACCAGCCGCCCTTCGACTTCTTCATGACGGAGTACTCGGAGGCCGGTGCTTACCCGATGATCAGTCAAGCCTCGCAGCTGGGCTTCGCGCCGAGCGCCAAGGTCGGAATCGGAAATTCCGGTGGCCCGGCGGTCGATCCCACCTTCTGGAAGAACGTCGGCAAGGCCGGTGTCGGCCTCGTCACGGAGATCGTGGGTCTGCCGAAGGCGGCCGATAACGACGTGACCAAGGCCTTCAAGGCGGCGTTCCAGAAGAAGTACAACCACGCGGCCTCACCGCAGTCGATCGAGAACTACGACGCCATGCTGGTGCTCGCCGATGCGATCAAGCGCGCCGGCTCGACCGACGGCAAGGCGATCATCGCTGCGCTCGAGAAGACCGACATCGTGCTCGGCCGCGGCCGCTACACCTTCTCGACCGGCCACGATCCTGACTGGGCATACCACCAGTTCATGACCGCGCCGGTCGCGCTGGTGCAGTACGACAAGGAAGGCCAGGACGCCGAGGACGCGCCGATCATCTGGCCGCGCGACATCGCGACGAGCAAAGAGGTCTACAACAGGCCGAAGTGAGCCGTTGCTCGGAGATCTGACGTAAGGCAGGTTGGCGGGGGAGATCGCGTGACCGGCGCACATGAGGCGCCGGCGCGGGGTCTCCCCCGCCTTCACTTCGAGAGAGCATCTTTGGGGCGATGAACTGGGACTATTTCTTCGTTCAGTTCGCGAACGGGGCGGTCATCGGCGTGGTCTACGCCATGATCGCCGTCGGCGTGACGCTGATCTTCTCCATCCTGAAGATCGTCAACTTCGCCCACGGCGATCTCTACATGCTGGGTGGCTACTGCTCCTACTACGTGAACTTGTATCTGGGGTTCCCGCCGCTTGCCGCGATGCTCACGTCGATGGTGGCGCTGTTCATTCTGGCGATCATCCTCGAGCGCCTGATGCTGACGCCGCTCTACAGCGACCGGACCGAGCGCAAGGACGAGTACGGGCTCATCGTCACCTTCGGGCTCGCCTACTTCCTCAGGAACATCGCCGTCATCGCCTTCGGACCGTTTCCGCTGAAGCCGCCGTCGTTCATTCCGGGCATCACCCAGCTCGGCAACTTGATCCTGTCCAATGACCGGTTGGTCGCGGCCGGCCTCGGCATCGCGCTGATCGCGGGGCTGCTCTATTTCATGCAGGGCACCATCTGGGGCCAGGCGCTCGACGCGGTGAGCCAGTCACGGGACTCGGCCTCGATCGTCGGCATCAATCCGCGCCGCTTCAACTCCTTCGCCTTCGGGATCGGCGCGGCGCTCGCCGCCGCCGCGGGTGCCCTGGTGGCGCCGTTCTTCTCGCTCGCGCCGGACATGGGCGTCCTCCCCAACATCCACGCCTATGTGATCGTGATACTTGGCGGCATGGGGTCGGTCACGGGCAGCATCATCGCGGGCCTCATGGTGGGCGAGGCCGAGAACCTCTTCACGGCCTATTTCCCGGACCCGACCCGCGCTTTCGCCTATTCGAACGCCTTCGGCCTGGTGATGCTGATGGTCGCGCTGGTGTTCCGGCCGCAGGGCCTGTTCGGCCGGCGCCACCTCAGGATGGAATAGGCGGCCTTGCGGAACCTCTACGTCTATATCCTGGCCGCCGCAGCGCTTCTGGCGCTGGTCTACGCCCGTGAGCTCAATCCCTATTGGATGCACGTCGCGATCATCGCGATGTACTACGGCATCCTGGCTTCGAGCTGGTCGCTGCTTGCGGGCTCCGTCGGCCTGTTCTCGCTGAGCCACATGGCCTTCGCGGCGATCGGCGCCTACACCTCGGCGCTCCTCGTGAAGTGGTTCCACATCCCGATCCCCCTGGGCATGCTCTCGGGCGTCGTCATGTGCTTCGTCGTGGGTGGGCTCATCGGCTGGGTGTGCCTGCGGATGAGCGGTCCTTATCTCGCGATCTTCACCCTGGGATTCTCCGAGATCGTCCGGATCACCATCGCGACCGAGGACGACGTCACCTCGGGCATGGCGGGGCTGCACACCGATGCGCTCTTCCCGGACGCGGCGACGCGGCTCCCCTATTTCTATGCGGCTTTCGCGCTGCTTGCGGTCTCGCTCCTGCTCATGGGCCTGCTCGTGCGCTCGCGCTGGGGCCTGTTCCTGCGTGCGGTCCGCGAGGACGAGCAGGCGGCGGCAGCCTCGGGCGTCGCCGTGGCGCGCTTCCGCATCCTCGCCTTCGCGATCGCCAGCGGTTTCGCTGGCCTCGCGGGCGGCTTCTACGCGCACTACATACCCATCATCACGCCCAGCATGGGCGACCTCAATGAGATGGCGAAGCTCGTGGTGATGACGGTGATCGGCGGCATGGAGCGGCTGCCGACCGCGGTCGGCGGCGCGATCGCGGTGGAGTTCCTGCTGGAGGAGCTCCGCGATTACGGCCAATGGCGCTTGCCCCTCTTCGGCGTGATCCTGCTGCTCACCATGCGCTTCGCGCGCAACGGGCTCCTGACGCCGATCTGGCTTCGCTTCGTGCGGCTCGGCGAGACGCGAGACAGCGCGCCGCCGGCGCTGCCGCAAGAGAAAAGCTCCGAGGCATGAGCGACCGCAAGGAGCTCGTCCGCGGCAGCGGCCTCACCACCCGATTCGGTGGCATTGTCGCCAACAATGCGGTGGACTTCGCGGTGACCGAGGGCGATCTCATCGGCCTCATCGGCCCGAACGGCTCCGGCAAGACCACGCTCATCCACACGCTGACCGGTCACCTGGAGCCCGACGCCGGCGAGGTGGCCGTACGCGGGACGCGCCTCAACGGCAAGGCGCCGCACATCTACGCCGGCATGGGCGTTGCGCGGACATTCCAGCTGACGCAGCTCTTCGCCCGCATGACCGTGCTCGAGAATCTTCTGGTACCAGGCCTGACGCGCCCGCATTCGACGCGGGACGAGGTCACCAAGCGCGCTCGGCGCTATCTCGCGTTCCTGAACTTGAGCCACGTCGAGCAACTCGATGCGAAGAACCTGTCGGGCGGCCAGCAGAAGCTGCTTGAGCTCGGGCGTTGCCTGATGCTGGAGCCCGCGGTGCTGTTCCTCGACGAGCCCTTCGCGGGCGTCCATCCGCGGCTCCGCGACGAGCTCATCCTGCGCATCCAGGAGCTGCACGGCCAAGGCCGCACCTTCGTGGTGGTCGATCACGACATGGAATCGATCCTGCGTCTCTCCAAGCGGCTGGTGGTGATGGCGCGTGGCGCCAAGATCGCCGACGGTCCGCCCGAGATCGTGCGCAAGGACCAGACCGTGCTCGCCGCCTATGCGGGGCTCTGAGATGACCGCCGTCGATACAGACGCCAGCACCACGCCTTGGCTTGCCGCCCGCAGCCTGGTCGCGGGCTATCTCCCCGGCATCAACATTCTCCGCGGCGTCTCCGTCGAGGCCATGCGCGGACAGGTCCGCTGCGTGCTCGGCCCCAACGGCACCGGCAAGTCCACTCTGCTCAAGGTGCTGTTCGGTTTCTTGCCGGCGCGCGAGGGCGAGATCGCCTTCGACGGCAAGCCCGTGCTCGGCATTCCCGCCCACGAGATGGGCCGCCACGGTGTGGTCTATCTGCCGCAGCGCCCGAGCATCTTTCCGCACTTGAGCGTCGAGGTGAACCTGCGGCTCGGCGCTTGGCGCTACAAGGGCGAGCGCGGCCGCGTCGAGGACCTCGTGCGCAAAGCCTGCGAGCGCTTCCCGGTGCTGCTGGAGCGGCGCAAGCAGGCGGCCGGCACCCTCAGCGGCGGCCAGCAGCGCCAGCTCGAGATGGCACGGAGCCTGATGCACGAGCCCGTGCTGTTCCTGATCGACGAGCCCACGGCCGGCATCGAGCCGCGCGTCGCCGGGATCATCTACGAGATGATCAAGGACCTGGCGGCGCAGGGCAAAGCGGTGCTGCTGGTCGACCAGAACATCAAGCGCGCGCTGGAGATCGCCGACTACGTCTACGTCATGCGCACCGGCACCGTCCTCTCGGAAGGCTCGCGCGAGGAGTTCGGCGGCGACACCGAGGCGCTCGTCGCACGCTGGCTCTACGCGAGCGGCAACGTGCAGCAGAGCTGACTTATCGCGCGCTCAGAGCAGAGATGCTCAGCCGCGGGTAAATCGGGCGCGGCGCCGCGGTAGTGTCAAATTGGAGCGCCCCTAACGCTCTCCCCGGAACGCCTATAGTTACCCCATGGAGGGGCGTGGCTCCATCGTACGGTAGGTTACGATGCGTCAGAAATTGAACCAAGTGGAGAAATGGCGGCAGAAGGCAGAGGAACTGCACGCCGTCGCCGACACCTTGCGTAACGAGGTTGCTCGGGATCAGCTTCAGCAGATGGCGGAGGGCTACACCCAGCTTGCCGACCGCATGGAGGATCTTGTGGTAAAGCAGCAAGCGGAGAGGCTGAAGCGCTAGAGAAGAAAGCACGCTAGCCGACCTAGCGAGCCAACCGTCGCCCCGCTAAAATCCCTTGAGGGCGTGCGCACGGGCGAGGAGTATGCCGGTCTCGGGTTTCGCGCTGATGCGCGAGGGCCCGGCGTGCATCAACGGAGCGACGCCATGTCCCTCTTCCGCGGCAACAACGGTCCCCGCTTCAAGCACGTCGCCGACCAGAGCGCGCCCTATGACGCGATCACGGTCGAGAAGCTGACGCCGGTGATCGGCGCCGAGATCGGCGGGATCGATCTCTCGCGGCCGCTCGGCAATCGCGCGATGGAGGAGATCCACCGCGCGCTCGCCGAGAACCTGGTGATCTTCTTCCGCGACCAGGAGATGAGCCCGGAGCAGCACCTGGCCTTCGGGCGCCGGTTCGGCGATCTCCACATCCATCCGGCCGCGCCCTCGGCGCCGGGCATGCCCGAGATGATGATCATCCACACCGACGAGAAATCGCCGCGCGCCAATGGCGAGGGCTGGCACAGCGACGTCTCCTGCGACCCCGAGCCGCCGCT
The DNA here is from genome assembly GCA_035280245.1 of Allostellaceae bacterium. Taxonomy (GTDB): domain Bacteria; phylum Pseudomonadota; class Alphaproteobacteria; order ATCC43930; family CGMCC-115725; genus DASZHJ01. Next base: position 8,141 of record DATEGF010000138.1, on the reverse strand, counting down.
CGGCAGCATTCTCTACATCAAGACCTGCCCGCCGATGGGCGGCGACACGCTCTTCGCGAGCATGTACGCGGCCTATGAGGCGCTCTCCGATCGCATGAAGCGCTATCTCGAGGGCTTGACCGCGATCCACGACGGCGAGGGCTATCGCGGGCAATACGCGAACTTCGGCGTCAAGGACAAGGAGAGCTATCCGCGCGCCGAGCACCCGATCATCCGCACCCACCCCGTGACGGGCCAGAAGGCGCTCTATGTCAATCGCGGCTTCACGCGGCGCATCGTCGGCATCTCCGCCGACGAGAGCGAGGGCATCCTGCGCTATCTTTACGACCACGCGGAGAACCCGCTCTTCCAGTGCCGCTTCAAGTGGCGGGCGAACTCGGTCGCCTTCTGGGACAATCGCTGCGTCCAGCACCGCGCCATGTGGGACTACTGGCCTCACACGCGCTCGGGCTTCCGCGTTACCGTGAAGGGCGATCGTCCGGTTTAGCGGAGGCTTTCTGTCGGATCGCCTGCGAGACGGTGTCCTTCAGAACCTTGCGCTGCAGCTTGCCATTGGGCGTGCGGGGAATGGCCGGCACCCTGATCACATGGACCCGGCCAAGCTGGGTGCCGCGAAATGTAGCGGTGACGCGTCGCAGCAGTTCCTCGTCTCCGACCGACGGGCGCACGACCGCGACGCAGACCTCCTCGATCCCGTCCGCGTTCGGAATTGAAACGGCACCGACGTCGGTCACCTCAACTGCCTCGCGCACCATATCCTCGATAACCTCCGGGGCGACCTTCCGCCAACCGATGTTCAAGACGTCGTTGCTTCGGCCGATGACCTCCAAACGGCCGGGCTCGTGGAGGATCCCGACGTCACCCGGGTAGAACCAGCCGTCCTTGAAGATCCGTCCCTGGGCCTCGGGATAGTCGAGGTAGGCGTGAAGCATGTAATCGGTCTGCACCCTGATCTCCCCCACCTCGCCGAAGGGCAGCGGCCGGTCGTGCGCATCGACCACCTCGACCCGAACGCTCGGCCAGATCGTGCCAATCTCCGCGGTGCCGCTGATGGAGCTCACCCAGCCGACCTCGTTCGCGCTGTACATGTCGCAGACGTCGGTCGCGAGCCGCGCCAGGGCTCGCTCGCGAAGCGCCTTGGAAATCCCCGCGCCGAACGAGAGGATCGTCAGGTCGGCCGGCTTGGCGAAGTCCGGCGGCAGGTCGTCCAGGATCCGCTTCAGAGTGAAAGGGGGGAGCGTCGTATGCGTGATCCCGTGGGTCGCGATCGCCTCCGCCTGCGGGATGCGTTCCTCGATCACGACCGTCCCGCCGGCCCGGATGCAGGCCGTGGGTCCCGCTACGGTCTGGTGAAGCGCCAGCAGGTAGCGCGACCGCGCCGTGAAGCCCCCGAACCACAAGGTCTTGTTGATCGAGGCATCGTGGACCCGGCGTGTATAGAGCAGCGTTTTCGGTCTTCCGGTAGTTCCCGAGGTCAGCACGATGCGGATGGGATCGTCGGGCTGCGTCTCCAGGGCGGGCTCCGCATCCTCCTCACCATTTGCGAGGACGTCTCGCAGCCACGCCGTCGGGACCAAGTGAGTCCGCGGCGCGCCACCGGCCGGCAAGCTCTTGTGTGAGAGCACGATGTCGAAATCCCGCACGAGTGTCAGGGCGTCGGGCGTATCCGGAATCCCCACGGTCACGGTGACTATGCGAAGCTGCTCGAAGGCCAGTCGCAGTAGCCAATCGAAATAGGGGCTGCCGCGATCGATCGCCGCCTTCGCGCCCCGCGGCAGCTCGAGCGCGCGGAGTGCACGGATGACTTTGCGGATGTCCCGCGCGAACTCCGCATAGGGGATGCTGCGGCCATTGTCGATGATGGCGGCGTCGTCGGGGCGTTCGGCCGCGTGAAAGTCGATGTACTCTTGGGTCACCTCGCCATTGTTCCGCGACAGCCGTTCAGGAACAAGCCGGTGTTCCAACTAACGGTGAGTGGCCGGGTTCGGCCTTCGGGGATCTAATGTCCACGCGTGGCCGCGGCAACGATCTCCTTCAAGAGGTCTCGCTGAATCTTGCCGGTTGCGGTGCGCGGAATGCTCGCAACCTTGATCACGCGAAACTGACCTAGCTGAAGCCCTCGAAACATCTGGGTGATGCGCTGAAGGAGGACTTCGTCGTTGTCACGGGGGCTCGACACGGCGATGCAGAGCTCCTCGATCCCGTCAGCGTTCTGAACCGAGCAGACGCCGACGTCGCCGACCTGCGCGGTCTTCACGATCTGGCCCTCGATCAATTCCGGCGCGATCTTTCGCCAACCGAGGTTCAGGACATCGTCGCTACGGCCGATCACCTGTAGCCGCTGCTCGTCGTGGAGGATCCCCAGATCGCCAGCGTAGAACCAACCGTCTTTGAAAATCCGACCGGCGGCCTCGGGATAGTCGAGATAGCCGTGCACCATGCAGTCGGTCTGCACCCGGATGTGCCCCACTTGACCGAACGGCAAAGGTCGATCGCGGTCGTCGACAATCTCGACGCGAGTGCCGGGCCAGATGGTGCCGAACTCGCGGGTTCCCCAAGTCAAGCTCACGAAGCCTGCCTCGTTCGAGCCGTATATGTCGCAGACGTTCGTCGCAAGCCGCGATAGCGTTTTCTCCCGCAGCACGCGCGATAGTGCGGCTCCAAGCGAAAGGACCGTCAGGTCGGCCGGTTTCGCGAAGCCCGCCGGCAGCTCGTCAAGCGCACGCTGCAAGATGGAAGGTGCGATCATCGTGTGCGTGATGGCATGGGTCGTGATTGCGTTTGCCAAGGGCGTTTGCTGCGAGAACACGACGGTGCCGCCCGCGCGAATGCAAGCCGTGGGCGCTCCCGCAGCCAAAGGAAGCACCACCAAGTATCTCGAGCTGCGCGTGAAGCCGGCGAAGCACATGGTCTTCATGATCAAGGTATCGTGCGTATGGCGCGTATGGAGCATTCGCTTTGGCGTGCCGGTGGTTCCTGAGGTAAGCACGATGCGTATGGCATCGTCGGGCCGCTTCTCGGGCTTGGGCTCCTCGTCCTCCGCCGTGCTTGCGAGCACGCCTTGCCACCACTCTGCTGTCGTCCGATGGCAGCTCGGCCCGGTTCCTGGCGCAAAGCTCTTGCTTGACAGCACGATGTCGAAATCCCGCACCAGACCGACGCTGCCGGGACTGTCGGGAAGGGGTATGGTTGCTGTGACCACGCCAAGCCGCTCGAATGCGAGCCGGATCAGCCAATTGAAATAGGCATCCTCGTAGTCGACCATTGCTCTCGCGGAGCGCGGCAACCTGAGCGCGCGGAGCGCATGCGTGACTTTCCGGATGTCGCGCGCGAACTCCGCATAGGTGATGCTGCGGCCATTGTCGATGATGGCGACGGCCTCGGGGCGCTCGGCCGCGTGGAAGTCGATGTACTCTTGGGTCACCTCGCCATTGTTCCGCGACAGCCGTTCAGGAACAAGTCGACGGCGTCGCGGGCCCAGGCATCGAGGTCGGCCTCGGTCATGGGCGTCCCGAGGCCGAGGGCGCGCCGCTGCGGGCCCGCCACCAGCAAGTGGAGGAATTGCTCCGCCGCGAACTCGGCGTTACTCACGCCGAAATTGCCGGCGAGGCGCTCGCCATCGAGCAGCGCCGCAATGCGCCGGATCGCCTCGCGCCGGGTGCCTTCATGGTTCACCGCCGCCGCGAGCTCGGGAAACCGGGTCGCCTCCGAGACGATCACGCGATGGAGCGCCAGGGCCGGCGGCGAGAGCGCCGCGCGGAGGATCAGGCCCGCGAGCCGCCGGAGAATCACCTCGAGGCTGCCGCCCTCGAAGAGCTGCCCGGTATTCGCGCTCGGTGGACGCAGGCGCTCCACCAGGCGATGCACCACCGCGCCGAAGAGCTCGGCCTTGTCGCGGAAGCGGCTGTAGACCGTGCGCTTCGACATGCGCGCACGCTTCGCCACGGCCTCGATGCTGGTGGCGCCGTAGCCCTCGGTCAGGAACAGCGGGGTCGCGACCTCGAGGATCTGGTCGCGGATCTGCTCCGCGAGCAGGCGCGGCGGTCGTCCGCCTGGGCGCCGTCCCGCCGGTCGAGACGCGCCTGCCCGGCTCGCCATCCCCGGATCGGATGCCTAGGGGCGCGTCGAACTACTGTCGTAAGGCGCGTAGCCCGGCGGCGGCGAATAATAGGCGGGCGGCGGCGCGTAGTAGCCTTGCTGCGGCTGCGGCGGGTAGTAAGCCGGCGGCGGCTGGTAATAGCCGGGCGGTGCGTAGTAGGCCGGGGCCGGCGGCGGTGGCGCGTAGTAGTAGGGGCCGGGGGCGGTCGCTGCGGCGACTGCGCGGAAGGGAAGCGTGGCGATGGTGGCGGCTCCCACGACGACTGCGGCCGCGGCGGCGAACGGCCAGAAGATCGGGCCACCGTGCCAATGGCCATGGTCTCGCCAGGCATAGGCGGACGAAACGGGCGCTGCGGTGAGCGCGGCAACCAGGCCACCGACGACCAGAAACTTGCCTCTCATGGGATCTCCCTCCTGTGCTCGCGGCGATGAACCCGGTCTCCGCGAACCTCGATGAAGTAGCACGTGTCGGAACGAAACGCAACGGATGCGTTTCATTATAAGCGAGCTATCAGGTTATCATCCCCACAAAAACGTCGCCTGCGGAGGCGGGCGCATCAGAGACCCACATAGGCCTGTCGCACGCCATCGTTCGCCAGCAGCTCGGCGCCGGTGCCGCTGAGCACGATCCGGCCGGTCTCGAGCACATAGCCGCGGTGCGCGAGGGCGAGCGACTGCGCAACGTTCTGCTCGACCAGCACCACGGTAAGGCCGGCCTCGCGGTTGAGGCGCTCGATCACCCGGAACATCTCGTCCACCACCACGGGGGCGAGGCCGAGCGAAGGCTCGTCGAAGAGGATAAGGCGGGGCTCGCCCATCAGGCAGCGCCCGATCGCCAGCATCTGCTGCTCGCCGCCCGAGAGGGTGCCCGCGGTCTGGCGCTGCCGCTCCGCGAGCCGCGGAAACTGCGCGAAGACGCGCGCGAGGTTTTCGCGAAGCCGAGCGCGGGCGCGCGGGATCGCGGCGCCCATCTCGAGGTTCTCACGCACGGTCATGCCAGCAAAGATCTGCCGGCCTTCCGGCACCTGGCCGATGCCCAGGTCGCAGATCCGCGTGGTGGGCTCGCCGAGAATGCTATTCCCTTCGAACGCGATCGCGCCGCGCACCGGCCGCTGCATCCCCGTGATCGCCCGGATGAGCGACGTCTTGCCAGCACCGTTCGCCCCCACGATGGCGACGATCTCGCCGGTGCCGACCTCGAGCGAGACGCCATCGAGCGCCTGCGCGTCGCCGTAGAAGAGGGCGAGCTCGCGGACTGTCAGCATCGGAGTGCGGCACTTGTTTCGGTGCGGCCCAGATAGCATTCGAGGACCCGCGGATCGCGCGCGACCTCCGCGGGCGCGCCCTCGGCGATCTTCTGGCCGTGATGGACCACGACAACCCGGTCCGAGAGCGCCATCACCGCGCGCATCACGTGCTCGGTGAGCAGGATGGTGAGGCCGGTCTCGCGCACCAGCGCGCGAAAGACCGCGACCATCGCGTCGATCTCCGCGGGGCGAAGGCCCGCCATTACCTCGTCGAGGAGCAGGAGCTTGGGCTGCGTCGCGAGCGCCCGCGCGGTCTCCAGGCGCTTGCGCTCCGGAAGCGTCAGGCTCACCGCGGGCACATGGGCCTTGTCCGCGAGGCCGAGCCGCCCCAGCAGCGCCTCGGCGGCGGCGCGTGCGGTCGCGAGCGACGGCGCGCGCTTCAAGGCGCCGACGATCACGTTCTCCAGCGTCGTGAGGGCGCCGAACGGCTTCACGAGCTGGAACGTGCGGGCAATGCCGGCGTCGCAGACCGCATGCGGCCTCAGCCCGGTGATGTCGCGGCCGCCGAAGCGGATCCGCCCCGCCTCCGGCCGGAATACGCCGGCGATCACATTGAAGATCGTGGTCTTGCCTGCGCCATTGGGGCCGATCAGCGCAGCGATGCCGCCCTCCAGCACCTCGAAGCTGACGCCGTCCACGGCCTGGAGGCCGCGGAAGCGCTTGGAGATGGCCTCGATCGAGAGCAGGGAGGTCGCCGTCATCGAGCGTCGCCGCGCGTCACGAGCTTGAGCCGCTCGGCGAGCCACGGCCAGATGCCGCCGGGCCGCAGCACCACGATTGCCAGCAGCACCGCGCCATAGGTCCATTGCTTGAGGCCGTCGATGTGGAGGCCGGCCGTGAGCGTCGTCATGGTCTCGCCCAGCACCGTCAGCAGGAAGGCGCCGATCAGCGGTCCGCCCAGCGTGCCGAGCCCGCCCACGATCGGCGCCGACATGAGCTCGACCGAATTGCCGATGGCGAACACGCTGCTGGGGTAGAGGTTGTTGTAGTAGAAGGCCTCGATCGCGCCGGCGATCGCAGTCATCGCTGCAGAGAGCGCCACGGCGGCGAGCTTGTAGCGAAAGGTGTTGATCCCGAGCGCCTCCGCGGCGTCCTGATCCTCGCGGATCGCCTGCCAATAAAAGCCGATGCGGCTCCGGATCAGCGCGCGCGAGAGTGCCAGCGCCACCCCGACCAGCGCCAGCATGAGGTAATAGAACATCATGGGCGGGCCGCGTAGGTCGACGAGGTCCGCCTGCGCCAGGTTCTTCACGGGCAGGAACAAGCCGCTGGAGGCGCCGACCCAGCCGAAGTGGTCGAAGAGGATGCGGGTGAACTCCGCGAATGCGATGGTGAGCAGCGCGAAATAGACGCCGGTCAGGCCGAAGCGGAAGCTCAGCGCGCCGATCACCGTCCCGGCGAGGCTCGCGACCATCATGCCCGCGAGCATGCCGATCCAGGGCGGCAGCCCGTAATGGACGAAGAGCGCCGCCGCCGTGTAGGCGCCGAGGCCGACATAGAGCGCGTGGCCGATCGAGAGCAGCCCGACGTAGCCCATCATGATGTTCCAGGCCTGACCCAGATAGGCCGCGAACAGCACAAGCACCATGACAGAGACGATGTAATTGCTGGCGAAAAGCGGCAGCGTCAGCAGAAGCGGGATCAGCAGGGCAAGCGCGACTCGCCCGTGCGGCGGGGGGCTCATGCGGCGCGGCCCAGCAGACCCTGGGGCCGCACCAGCAGGACCAGGATCAAGAGGCCGAAGCTGAACATGCTCTTGAGCGAGGGGTCGATGAAGAACCCCGCGAGCGCCTCGGATACGCCGACCAGCACTCCACCGAGCAGCGCGCCCGGCATGCTGCCGAGCCCGCCGAGGATCACGATGATGAAGGCGAGGAGCGTGTAGTCGCTTGCGAGGTAGGGCTGCACGTCGACGATGAGCAGCAGCAGGCAGCCGGCGGCACCGACGCAGGCGGCGCCGAGGCCGAAGGTGACGGCGTAGAGCCGCTTCACGTCGAGGCCGACGACTTGCGCGCCCAGCTGGTTGTCGGCGCAGGCGCGGATCGCTTTGCCGGTGCGGGTCAGGGTGAAGAATGCCCAGAGGGCGGCGACGCCGACGAGCGCCGCGCCGGCCGCGAGCACGCGCACCTTGTCGAGGAGGAGCCCGCCGACCTCGTAGCTGTCAAAGGCGTAGCTCACCTGCGCGTTCCGCGCGTCCGGCCCGAAGATGATCAGGGTGCTGCTGGTGAACAGGATGCTGATCGCGAGCAGCACCAGGAACTGATTGTAATGCGGCCGGTCGATCAGCCGATTGATGAGCCCGCGCTGCAGGAGATAGCCGACCGCGAACAGCGCCGCCGCCACCAACGGCAGGGCCAAGAGCGGATCGACGCCCCAACGCGCGTTCAGCACGATCGCGACGTACATCCCCGCCACCATCATCTCGCCATGCGCGAAGTTGACGATCCGGATCACCCCGAAGATCACGGAGAGCCCAAGCGCCATCAGCCCATAGATCGCCCCGGTGAGCAGCCCAGCGACGAGGATGTTGAGGTCGAGCATCGGTCAGAAGTGCTGGTGGTGTGCGTCCTTCGACTCACGGCCTATCGGCCGTGGCTCAGGATGAGAGCCATTGGAGTGGAACCGCACAATTCCCTTCATCCTGAGCCGCGCCCGGAGGGCGCGAGTCGAAGGACGCACCGGTCACTAGCCGCCGAGCGGTTTCGGTCGCTCGCCGAAGATCGCGGTGCCGACGCG
>DATEGF010000137.1:0-4766 GCA_035280245.1 Allostellaceae bacterium | reverse complement strand
TGTCCCAAGACCGGCGGCGATCTCGTGTTCGGCGGCGAGGCCAAAGTCAACAGCCTCGACCAATACGCGTCGAACACTATCTCGACGCGCAACGTCGCCATGAACGTCTATGAGTCCCTGATGACGCGGGATGAGAACTTCGATCCGATCCTCGAGCTCGCGGACTCAATGGAGGAGTCGCCGGATCATCTGACCTACACCTTCAAGCTCCGCCAGGGCGTCAAGTTCCACAACGGCAAGGACATGACCACCGAGGACGTCATGGCGTCCTTCGACCGCTACGCCAAGCTCGGCATCGAGCGCGGCAACCTCGCGAACGTCGACAAGTGGGAGGCGCCGGACAAGTACACCTTCGTGATCCGGATGAAGAAGGCGCAGCCGACCTTCATCGAGGATCTGAGCTCGTTCAGCGTGCCGATCGTGATCTTCCCATCCGAGCAGAAGGATGCGGAAGCGCTCCGGCTCGATCCCGTCGGCACCGGGCCGTTCCAGGTGGTCGAGTACGTCGCCGACAGCCACGTGAAGCTGAAGCGCTATGACGGCTACAAGCCCAACACCAATTACAAGCAGCGCACCGGCTTCGGTGGCTATAAGGTGGCCTGCGTCGACACCGTGACCTACCGCATCGTGACCGAGCCCGGTGCGCGTGTTGCGGGTCTCGAGACCGGCGAGTTGATGGCGGTCGAGGACGTGCCGACCAAGGCGCAGGCGCAGCTCAAGACCAACAAGGATGTGGTCCTGCTGCCGCTGGAGAATTTCTGGATCCACATCATGCTGCCGAACACCTCGTTCCCGCCGACGGACAACCTCAAATTCCGCCAGGCGGTGCAGGCGGCGCTCGACATGGACGAGATCATGGAAGCCGCGACCGACGGCGCCTACAAGCTCAACGTCGGCTTCCAGTATCCGGGCCGCGCCTTCTACAGCGACGCCGGCAAGGAGACCTACAACATCAAGAACAAGGACCTCGCGAAGAAGTACCTGCAGGAGGCTGGCTACAACGGCGAGCCGCTGATCCTGCTGACCAACCAGGATTACACCAGCATGTACAACGCCGCCCAGGTGGTCGCCGAGCAGCTCAAGGCGGTCGGCATCAATGCGAAGCTCGACGTGGTGGACTGGCCGACCTCAGTCAACCGCCAGCTCAAGGAGCGTACCGGCTGGAACTTCTTCTTCACGGGCTATGGGACGCAGCCGTCGCTGGGGGCGCTCGCGACCATGAAATTCTTCGTGCCGCCGCAGACCGTGTTCTATCCCAAGAACGATGAGCAGGACCCCGATTTGGTCAGGCTCTATAACGACATGCTGAGCAAGCCCGACATCGCCGACCGCAAGGCCGCCTTCGCCGAGATGCAGAAGACCATCCTCGAGCGCGTCTACGCGGTGCCCTTCGGCTCGCTCACGAAGGTCCAGGGCGTGCGCGCCAACGTGAAGGGTTTCCAGCCCTTCCGCATCCCGCGCTTCTCGAACGTCTCGATCGAGTAGCGGGGCGCGGGGCAGGGAGTGGGCCGCGTCATCTTGCGCCGTATCGCCGGGGCGATCCCGGTGGTGCTGCTGGTGACGCTCATCACCTTCGGTCTGATGCGGCTCATTCCCGGCGACGTCAGCGCCGCGCTGGCGGGCGTGAGCGCCACGCCCGCGGAGCGTGAGCAGATCCGCCACAACCTCGGCCTCGATCAGCCCGTGCAGGTGCAGCTCGTGCGCTGGTACAGCGACCTCCTGCACGGCGACCTCGGCCGCTCGCTGTTTCTCGGCCAGCCCGTGACCAAGGCGACCTTCGAGCGCCTGCCGGTCACGCTGTCGATCAGCATCTATTCGCTGATCCTGACCCTCGTGCTGGGCCTGGCGAGCGGCATTCTGGCGGCGATGCGGCAGAACACGTGGGTAGACCAGGCCGCGATGATCTTCGCGATGCTCGGCATCTCCATGCCGAACTTCTGGATCGGCCTGATGATGATCGTGCTGTTCTCGGTGCATTTAGGTTGGTTGCCGACCGGCGGCTACATCCCGATCGAGCAGGATTTTCTCGGCTGGCTCCGAGCCGCGACCATGCCCGCGGTGTCGCTGGCGCTGCTGCAGGTGGGTCTCCTCGCGCGCATCACGCGATCCACCATGCTGGAGGTGCTGCGCCAGGACTATGTGCGGACGGCCCGCGCCAAGGGCCTGCCGAGCTACCTCGTGATCGGCAAGCATGCGCTCGCCAACGCGATGATCCCGATCGTCACCGTGGTCGGTATCATCGTGAGCCTGCTGATCTCGGGCTCGGTCGTCACCGAGACGGTGTTCTCGATCCCCGGCGTCGGGCAGCTCCTCACCTCCGCGATCCTCAATCGCGACTATCCGATGATCCAGGGCGCGCTGCTCTTCGTGACCTTGCTGGTGGTCGGCATCAACATCGCCATGGACATCGCCTATGCCTGGCTCGACCCCCGCGTCAGGTACGACGGTGGCTGAGAGCGTCGCGACACTCGATAGGGTCGCGGCGGCGACCGGCTTCGCGCGCCGAAACAGCGCGCGTTGGGACACCGTGCGGCGGCTGTGGCGCCATCGCTCGTTCAAGCTCGGCCTCGCGCTCTTCGCCATCCTGGTGCTGTCCGCGGCGTTCGTGCCGATGATCAGCGACGCCGATCCGACCAAGCTCTCGATGCGCACGCGCTTCGTGCCGCCGGGTGCCGAGTTCCTGTTCGGCACCGACAATTTCGGCCGGAGCGCGCTCGCCCGCGTCGCCTACGGCGCGCGGCTGTCGCTGATGATCGGCACGTCCGTGGTGGTGCTGAACGCGATCTTCGGCGCGCTCCTGGGCGCGCTCTCCGGATATTTCCCGCGGCTCGACAATCCGCTCATGCGGATGAACGACGCGCTCATGGCGTTTCCGCCGGTCCTGTTGGCGATCGCGGTCGCGGCGGTGCTGGGCCGCTCGACGATCAATGTGATCGTGGCGCTCGCCATCGTCTACGTGCCGCGCACCGCCCGCATCGTGCGCGCCTCGGTGCTGGTGATCCGGCAGATGGAATTCGTGCAGGCCGCGGTGGCGGCGGGGGCGGGGCATTGGCGCATCCTGCGCCGGCACATCCTGCCGAACGCGATGGCGCCGCTCATCGTGCAGCTGAGCTTCCTCTTCGCCTATGCCGTGCTAACCGAGGCGACGCTGAGCTTCCTCGGCCTCGGCGCCGAGCCGCCGACGCCCACCTGGGGTAATATCATGGCGGAGGGCCGGCAGTACATGCGCGAGGCGCCCTGGATCATCGCGATCCCCGGTGGCGCGCTGGCACTCACGGTGATGGCGCTCAACCTCTTGGGCGACGGCTTGCGCGACGTGCTCGATCCCCGGCTCAAGATCCAGCAGTGACGCTGCTTTCGGTCGGCAACCTCCGGGTGGTGTTCGGCAGCGAGGGTGGCGAGCTCCCGGCGGTGGACGACGTGGGCTTCGAGGTGGCCGAGGGCGAGGTGCTCGGCATCGTCGGCGAATCCGGCAGCGGCAAGAGCGTGACAGCGCTCTCGATCATGGGGTTGCTGCCGAAACCGCCCGCGCGCGTCGCTTCCGGCTCGATCAAATTCCAGGGCGCGGAGCTGTTGGAACTCAGCGAGCGCGAGATGCAGTGCGTGCGCGGTCCCGTCATCGGCATGGTCTTTCAGGAGCCGATGACCTCGCTCAATCCCGTCTTTCCAATCGGCGATCAGCTGATGGAGACCGTGCGGGTGCACGAGCGCGTGGGGAAGGTGGCTCAGCGGGAGCGCGCCATCGCCATGCTCACGAAGGTCGGCATCGCCGAGCCCGCGCGCCGGCTCCGCGATTATCCGCACCAGCTCTCGGGCGGCATGCGGCAGCGCGTGATGATCGCGATGGCGCTCGCCTGCAATCCCAAGCTCCTGATCGCGGACGAGCCGACCACCGCGCTCGACGTCACCATTCAGCAGCAGATCCTCGAGCTCCTGCTCGATCTCCGCGAGGAGCTCGGCATGGGCATCATCATCATCACGCACAACATGGGCGTGGTGGCAGAGATGGCTGACCGCGTGATCGTGATGTACGCGGGCCGCATCGTCGAGCGCGCGCCCGTGGCCGAGCTCTTCGAGCGCCCGGTGCATCCCTATACGCGTGGGCTCCTCGAGAGCATCCCGACGCTCGCAGACGAGCGGGACCGGCTGCGGACTATTCCGGGCACGCTGCCGAACCCCGCGGCACTGCCGCGGGGCTGTCGCTTCGAGCCGCGTTGCCAGTGGCGGATCGAGACTTGCGCGGGGGCGGTGCCGCCGCTCGAGCCGCTGCGCCAGGGCCACGAAAGCGCCTGCATCCGCCAGCGCGAGCTCGACCGCCCATGACGCCGCTGCTGCGCGTCGAGCGCCTCACGAAGCACTTTCCGGTGCGCCACGGCGCGCTCTTCGGGGGAAGCCGCGGCGTCGTCCACGCCGTCGACGCCGTGAGCTTCGAGGTAGCCGCCGGCGAGACACTGGGTCTCGTGGGCGAATCCGGCTGCGGCAAGTCCACGGTCGGGCGGATGCTGCTGCGGCTCATTCCGCCGACCGCGGGAGTGATCGAGTTCGAGGGCGACGATGTCCTGAAGCTGCCACCCGACGCCATGCGCGCGCGCCGGCAGCACATGCAGATCATCTTCCAGGACCCCTACGGCGCGCTCAATCCGCGCATGACCGTAGAGGACATCGTCAAGGAGCCGATCGAGATCGCGGGCACGCTCGATGCGAGTGCCGCGCGCCGCCGCGTCGCCGAGCTGCTCGAGCGCGTCGGCCTCGCCGCCGAGCACGGC
>DATEGF010000136.1:0-2052 GCA_035280245.1 Allostellaceae bacterium | reverse complement strand
ATGCCGACCGACAGCGCACCGGCGATCAATGCGATCTTCTGCAGGTCGAAACCGAGCGAGGTCAGCGCCAGCGAGATGGCGAGGATCGCGCCGACATAGCCGAGGATGGTAACGATCGAGAGCTGGAGGCTCGGCTCGATGCGGGTGCGCGGAAGCAACTCCGTCTCGAGCCAGCGTTGGACGATGCGGGTGATGACCAGGAACAGCCCTAGCACGAAGATCGCGGTCAGCACCGCCTCGAACGAGACGTGGATCTCGCCGATCTTGAAGCCGAAGGGGATGTTGCGGACGGTGTCGAACAGATCGGCGGTGGAGACTTCCCACGGTCCGATGATCAGGAGGAACGACGACAGGATCAGCATCACGCGGATGAATGCCGACAGCAGCGCCGAGACCAGTCCCAGGCTGCGCGCGCTCACTCCAAGGCTCGCGGCCAGCCGCTGCCCTTTGGGGGTATCCTCGCCGATGGTCGCAAACAGCGTCTGCGTGATCGCAAGCAGGAGATAGAGCGCACCGAACACCGCCGCCGCGACGATCACCCGCAGCGCGATGAACGCGGCCACGCCGGCATAGCCCGCGATCAGCGCCACCACGATCAGCGCCGCCATCAGCAGCCCGAGCGGATGCGACCAGGCGGCGGCGATCAGCACCTCGCCGCGCTCGCGCTTGATGCGCCGCAGCCGGATGACGAGGTGGAGCAGGATGGCCGCCGTCAGCGCCGCGAACAGCACGTTGGTCGCGATGGTGGTGACCAGCGGCGAGAACAGAGTCTTGTTGATGACCTGGAAGAGGATCAGAACTCCCAGCAGCCGCGCGGCCCAGACCAGGTGATTGTGAAAGCACTCCGCGGTCGCGTCGTCCTCTCCCACCAGGCGGCGCTCGGGCCGCTCCGGCGCGAACATCCCGCGCGCGACGCCGCGACCGAAGGCGGCGGCGCCGATCCCGGCCACCAGGCCCCAGGCGATCTGCTCGACGCGGAAGGTCAGCAATCCGAACACGTTCCACACCAGCAGGATGGCGAGGCCCGCCCCCGGCGTGCGCGCGGCGAGCCAGAGGAAGACCCACAAGGCCATCCACGCCTTCGCCGAACGGGTGCCGTAGGCGCCTGGATGCAGGCGCGGGAACCACCAGCGATCGAGCGCGATCGTGACGATGATGATGCCCAGCGCGATCAATGCGCCCAGCGCCATGCGCGGGCTATGGCCGCGGTCGTTCCACCACGCCTCCATGAGTGCCCGGAAACTCTTGATCTCGATCGGCACCGCGCGGAGGACGTCCGACCAGAACAACGGATCGAGCGCGCTCGATGTGCGCGCGAACAGCTCGCTGGCGTAGAGCGCATGGCGCTTCTGCGAGATACGCTCGCTCAACTGATCGATTCGTACCGAGAGCACGCGCGCCTGTTTCAGCTCGCCGTCGAGCTCGCTGAAGCTCTTCGTGAGCTCCTCGCGCTGGTCGGCGATCTCTTTGGATTCCGGCGGAGCATCCTTGGCCGGTGCGGGGCCGAGCTGCTTCAGGCGCTCCTCGGCCTCGCGCACGTGCGGCTCGAGGTCGTTGATCTTGTCGCGCAGGGCGTCGGTCGCGGTGTTGAGCTTCTGGCGAAGCTCGACCAGCGCCTCCTGCGAGACGTCGTCGCGGCCGGCCGCCTCCTCGATCTGGTCGAGCGTCGTCTTAATCTCTTCGAGCGAGGGGCCTTCGGCAGCAGGCTCGGCCCGCGCGTTTGTGGCCAGCAGCGCGCCGGCGACGAGTAGCACCGCCGCCAGGCTCCAGAAGGCAAGCCGCCGGGTCCAAGCATGGGTGATCGTCATGGGCGCTCTCTCCCTGGGCGCTCTTCCTGCTAGTGCCCCGAACCCGAAGTTCGCGCACATCGTGCTGCAAATGCGATCGCGAACTTCGGGTTCAAAAGGGGCACTAGAGTCATAGGCTTGCTAGTGGTCCTTAGATTCCGAAGTTCGTATCAGACGTGCCGCGGGCGCTGACGAACTGCGGAATCGGACCACTAGCTAGTAACTACCGAATCGTGGCCCGATGAAGAAGCCTCAAGACCCGCCA
>DATEGF010000135.1:0-2594 GCA_035280245.1 Allostellaceae bacterium | reverse complement strand
GACGTGCTGGTGATCCTCATCCTCGGCGGCGCGGGGCGACTCTACGGCGGCCTCGTCGGCGCGATCATCTACATGGTGGCGCGCGACCAGTTCTCCGGCATCAACCCGCAATACTGGTATTTCTGGATCGGAACGCTGCTGATTGCCGTGGTGATGTTCCTGCCGAACGGCATCCTCGGCGGAGCGGCGCGGCTCGTCCGCTCCGGGCGGAGCCGAGCGTGAGCATCTCGGCGCTGTCGACGCGGGGCTTGGACAAGAGCTTCGGCTCGCTCGTCGTTGCGAGCGATATCGCGCTCGATCTGCCTCCCGGCGAGCGCTATGCGCTGATCGGGCCGAACGGCGCCGGCAAGACCACGCTGATCAATCTGATCACCGGCATGCTCAAACCTGACAAAGGGCAGATTTTTCTCGGAGCGGACGAGATCACCACGCTTCGGCCCGAGGAGCGCGTCAAATGCGGCCTCGTGCGCACCTTTCAGATCAACACGCTGTTTCCCCATCTCAGCGCGCTCGAGGCGGTGACGCTCGCGGTGTGCGAACGGCGCGGTTACGCCGGCAGCTGGTGGCGGAAGCTGCCCGTCTACGCCGATGCGATCGAGGAGGCATATGCCATCCTGCAGTCGCTCCAGCTCGCTGCGAGCTGCTATCGGCCGACCTATGAGCTCGCCTACGGCCAGCAGCGGCTGCTGGAGATCGCGCTCGCGCTCGCCACCAAGCCCAAGGTGCTTCTCCTCGACGAGCCGGCGGCCGGCGTGCCGCAGCAAGAGAGTGCCGAGCTGTTCTCGGTCATCGCCAACCTCTCGCAGGAGATCGCGGTGTTGTTCATCGAGCACGACATGAACGTCGTGTTCCGTTTTGCACATCGCATCATCGTGATGGTCGGAGGACGAATTCTGCTGCAGGGTGCGCCCACGGAAATCGCCGCCGATGCGCGCGTGCGCGAGGTCTATCTCGGCGGAGCGCGCCATGGCTGAGGCGTTGCTCGCGCTCGAGGGCGTGCGCGCCGGTTACGGCGACGCCGTCGTGCTCGACGGCATCACGCTCGCTGTGGCGAACGGCGGCAGCCTTGCCGTGCTTGGACGTAACGGCGTCGGCAAGTCGACGCTTCTTCTCACCATCATGGGCTTCACCCGCGTCAGTCGCGGCGCCATCGTTTGGCGCGGCCGCGACATCACGCGTGTTGCGCCGCATTGGCGCGCCCGCAACGGCCTCGGCTGGGTGGCGCAGGAGCGCGAAATTTTCCCTTCGCTGAGCGTCGAAGAAAACCTCGTGGTCGGCTCACGACCGGGGCGGTGGGATCTCACGGCGGTCTATCGCTTGTTTCCGCGTTTGAACGAACGGCGCGCCAGCGCCGGCAACCACCTCTCAGGCGGCGAGCAGCAGATGCTGGCGATCGCGCGCTCGCTGATGACCAATCCGGGGCTGCTGTTGCTCGACGAGCCGCTCGAGGGACTGGCCCCGATCATCGTCGAAGAGCTGGCCGCGGCGATCCGGCGCATGACCGTGGATGAAGGCACGGCCTTTGTCCTGGTCGAGCAGCACGCCGAAGTCGCGCTGTCGCTAACCGACGACGCGATCTTGCTCGAGCGCGGCAGCATCGTGCACCGCGCGCGCTCGCAAGACTTGTTGAAAGAGCACGCGGTGCTCGATCGCCTGATTGGATTGCGCCTGGCGGAGCAGACGAGCGCGCTTTGACCGGTTCTAATCCTCGCTCGGTCATGATCACGCCCGATCCCTAAAGCCGACTTGCGTGCGGGTCGGCACCGAACCTGAAAAGCGTCAAAGCTTCTCCGCGATGAATTTCAAGATCTCCGCGCATTGGCGATTCACGTCGTTTGGCGCTTCCCCTTGATGCGGCGCTTCGGCCTGGATGGCCCTCGACACCGCTTCATCGAGCAGGACCCTCACCGCTTCGTCGCGGGTGAGCACGCCCTTTTTGACCAGAGCCCGAAACAGCGCGACCGTGGCGGTGACCGCCGCCATCGTATACGCCGCGTCTTCGAATGCGTTCATCTCACGCTTTCCGGTGATGATCCAAACCGCAGCAGGCTCTCACATCACTCGCCATCAGCGTCGCGTGCGTCAAGACGGTAGAGCCAGCTCGAAAGGGCGCGATGGCTGCAAGGGGATGGTTGCACTTCAAACGTACCACGACCGTTGGACGGTGCCTGAGATCTGTGATTGCAATACAACAGTCCGCCGCAAAATTCGGCCGTGGGTGCATTACCCTCTTGCCTGGTCGCGCCACGGCATAAATAGCTATGATGGAACAGTAGGCGCCGCTCGAGTTTACGGCGTGCTGTCCGCGTAGTGTGAGAGTGTGTGATGTCGTCGTATGTCATGTACTGCCGGGCCCAGGCCGCCGAGTGCGCGCGGCGAGCCAGATTGGCGAGCTCGCCTGAGGTCGCGGCCAGCCACCGCAGCCTGGGGCTGCGATGGCTCAGACTGGCGGAGAAAGCGCAGGCGGCGCCGTTCGGCCGAACGAGCAAGCCAGAGCCCGCTGCCCTGGCCGCCCGCTCTTAGCGAGCTTTTTCAACGCGCCGCGACTTCGAAACGCGAATGACGCCTTAGTGCGCCGCGGCGATGACGGCGTC
>DATEGF010000134.1:0-17670 GCA_035280245.1 Allostellaceae bacterium | reverse complement strand
GAGCGCCCGGCGGAAGATCGGTTTCATCCGCGCCCTGCTCGGGAGCGATGCGGGCTGGCGGCGCCGGCGGCTCGAGGCGCAAGCACTCGATCTGCTCGCCCGCGTCGGCATCACCAAGGAGGTCCTGTGGCCGTGTGGCAGCTTGCCCACGGGACTTGCCTGGCGCGTCGAGATTGCCCGGGCGCAGGCACTCGACCCCGGTATCATCATCCTCGACGAACCCGCAGCCGGACTCGGCGAGCGCGAGCAGGCGGAACTCGGCGCGGCGCTCATCGAAATCTCGAGCCGGGGCATCGGGCTCCTGGTGATCGAGCACAACATGCCGTTCCTGCTGCCCACCGCGCAGCGCATCGTCGTCCTCGAGCAGGGCCGGGTGATCGCGAGGGGAAAACCCGCGGACATCGTGCGCGACCCTGCGGTGATTGCGGCCTACCTCGGGCGCGAGAGGCTGCCGGCATGACGGGAGCGCTGCTCGCCCTCTACGGTCTCGGGGTCGCCGCGCGTGGTGCCGCGGCGCTCGACGACATCTTCCTGACCGTGCAGGCAGGTGAGATCGTGGCACTTCTGGGCGCTAACGGCGCCGGCAAATCCACCGTGCTCAAGGCGATCATGGGCCTGGTCCCGAGCGCCGGCGAGATCCGGCTCGATGGCGCTGCGATCCAAGGGCGCTCGCCGGCAAGCCGAGCTCGTCGCGGACTCGGCTACGTGCCCGAGGGCCGGCGGTTGTTCCCCGGCATGTCCGTACGCGACACCCTGCTGGTGGGCTCGCGCGTGGGCGGGCGGCGCGCCAAGGAGCGCCTGGGGGAGGTCCTCGAGGTGTTTCCAGATTTGGCGCCGCGGCTCACCACGCCCGCCTGGCAGCTCTCGGGCGGCCAACAGCAGATGCTCGCGATCGGCCGCGCTTTCATGGGCTCGCCCAAGGTCCTGCTGCTGGATGAGCCGTCGCTGGGATTGGCACCAATGTTAGTCGACCAACTAATGGAGCGGACGCGGGTACTCGCCGCGGAGGGCATGGGCGTGCTGCTGGCCGAGCAGAGTGTCGCCCGCGCGCTCGACGTCGCGCACCGCATCTACGCGCTCGCGCAGGGCCGGGTCGTCGCCGAAGGGCCGGCGACCGAGCTGCGCGGGAGCCCGCTCCTGGAACGGGCATTCCTCGGCGCCGACATTGCGCTATCCTCGGGAAGTCCAAACTCTGAGCCGGAGGCCCTAGAATGAAAACCCACAATCCCGCCACCGTCCACGCGGCACCCACTTACAGCCACGGCGTCGAGGTGCCGCCCAATGCCCGCTGGCTCTACATCTCGGGCCAGGTCGGCGCGGGCCGCGACGGCAAGGCCGCTGACGGCATCGAGGCACAGACGCGGCAGGCCTTCGAGAACCTGAAGGCGATCCTGGCCTCGGCCGGCATGAGCCTCGCGGACGTGGTGAAGGTGACGTACTACCTCGTCGACGAGGCGGACATCGAGGGCTTCCGCAAGGCGCGTGGTCAGCAGCTCGGCGATCATCGCCCGGCCTCGACGCTCGTCGTCGCGCGCCGGCTCGCCCAGCCCGCCTGGCGTGTCGAGATCGAGGCGATCGCGGCCAAGGCCTGAGGGGGACGACGCACGAGACAAGCCCGGCGCGATGCCGACCGTCCCGGCCTGGACGAACCTGGCGCTCCTGCTGGGCCTGAGTTTCTTTTTCGGCCTCGCCTTCGAGGAGTTCTATCGGAAGAGCGGCGAGGAGCGTCCCGGCGGCATCCGGACGTTTCCGCTGCTTTCGATCGGCGGCGGCGCGCTCTACCTGCTCGACACCCAGCGCCTGCTGCCGTTCACCGCGGGGCTCCTGGTGCTGGGCGCGTGGCTCTTCGCCTTCTATCGCGCGCGCGTCGGTGCGCCCGACGCGAAGGACGAGCCCAACGCCGGGCTGATGGTGCCGCTCTGCAACGTGCAGGCTTACCTGCTGGGCGCGGTCGCGCTGGCGTTTCCGGCCTGGATGGCGGTTGGCGTGACCGTCGCCTCGGTGCTGTTCCTGACCGGGCGCGAGCGGCTCCACGATCTCGCCCGCAAGGTCGAGGTGTCGGAAATCGTCACTGCGGGCCAGTTCCTGATCCTGACCGGCCTGGTCCTGCCGCTACTGCCGGACCAGCCGGTCACCACGCTCACCCACATCACGCCGCGGCAGGCCTGGCTCGCGCTGCTCGCGGTCTGCAGTGTCTCCTATGCGAGCTACCTGGTGCAGCGCGTGCTGGCGCCCGCTGCGGGCGACATCTGGATGGCGCTGCTGGGCGGACTCTACTCCTCGACCGCGACCACGGTCGTACTGGCGCGCCGCGCCAAGAGCGACCCCGCACTGGCACCTCAGGCGCGCGCCGGCATCGCGCTCGCGACCGCCGTCATGTACCTGCGCATCCTCGTCATCATCGCGGTGTTCAATCTCCCGCTCGCGAAGGTGCTGGGGCCGGCGCTGGCCGGCTTGGGCGTCGCGGGCTTGATTTTGGGCGCAGCGCAATACCGATCGGCCATGCGCAGTGGCAGATCAGCGGCCGCCACCGCGCCGGCCTCGGTGCAGCGCAACCCGCTCGAGCTCGGCACCGCCGCCATCTTCACGGGCTTGTTCATCATCATCTCGCTGGTCTCGACGTGGGTCGGGGCGGAATTCGGCCGCGACGGCATCCTCGCGCTTGCGGCCGTGGTGGGCATCGCCGATATCGACCCCTTCGTCCTCAACCTCGCCCAAGGTGGCGTGGCCGACCTCTCTCTGACGATCGCCGCGGCGGCGATCCTGGTCGCGACCGCATCCAACAATCTGCTCAAGGCGACTTACGCCGCGGTGTTCGCGGGCTGGCGCACGAGTCTGCCGGCGGTCATGGCCCTCGCTGCCCTTGCGGCCCTTACGCTGATCGCGTCGTTCCTGGTCGGACGCGGCTGAGCAGCTATTTCCGCTGGTCGCCCGCGACCGCGGCGGTGAGGCCGAGCCCGATCAGGAGGACACCACTCACGTAGCGCTCGACGCGACGATAGAGGACGCCGCGCTTGAGATAGGCGCCCACGGCGCTGGCGAGGAGCGCGTAGCAGCCGTCGGTGATCAGGCCCAGGACGCCGAAAAGGAGGCCCAGGAACGCGATTTGCGTCGCGATATGCCCGCGGCCCACGTCCGCGAATTGCGGCAGGAAGGCGAAAAAGAAGAGCGCCGTCTTCGGGTTCAGCAGATTGACCACGAAACCGTCGCGGAACAGCCGACCATGCGAATAGCGCTGGAGCTTCGCTTCGGGCTCGCTCTTGTCGTCGCGACCGAAGATCTTCTTGAGCCCGAGCCAGATCAAGTAGGCGGCGCCTGCATACTTGACCACGCTAAAGGCGAGCGCCGACGACGCGATCAGCGCGGAGAGCCCGACGGCGGCCGCCAGAACATGGATCAGTGTCGCCGTGTGGATGCCGAGGTCGGAGACAAACCCCGCCATCCGTCCTTGCTCGGCCGACCGCGTGACGATGTAGAGAACGGCGGGGCCCGGTATCAATAACAGGACGAGCGCCGCGCCGACGAAGAGCCCGATATGGGCGGCACCCGGGATCACGATCACGATGCTGGGAATCACGATTTCCATGGTGACGCCATTCTCCTCGATTGAGCATGCAAGCGAGCCCCAAGCCGCGCGCGCCTGTCAACACCTTCGCCGGTCACTGCCTCCGTGCCCGGTCGTCTAGCGCCGCAGCAGGAAATCGCCGAGCGCTCGCCGGCGCTCCCAGCCCGCGCGCTCGAGCGCGGGCGTATCGTCGGCTTCGAGCGGATATCCGAGACAGAGATAGCCGACGAGTGACCACGCATCCGGCACCTCGAGACTGCGGGCGACTGCAGCGGGGTCGAGGATCGACACCCACCCGAGCCCCACGCCATGGGCACGGGCGGCGAGCCAGAGCGTGTGGATCGCGGTCACCGCGGAGTACTCGATCATCTCGGGCATCGTGCGCCGGCCGAGGCCGTGACCCTGCTCGGTGCCGGCGTCGGCGAAGACCGCGAGATGTACCGGCGCCTCGTCGAGGCCCGCAAGCTTGAGCCGGGCGTAGGCCGCCGCCTCCGAGCCTTCGTAAGCCGCGAGCGCCTCGGCGTTGGCGCGCTCGAAATTCTGGCGCACCTCCGCGCGCCGGCGCGCGTCCTCCACCAGCACGAAGCGCCACGGCTGGCTCAAGCCCACCGAGGGCGCGAGCGTGGCGACCTCCAGGAGATGCTCCATCAGGCCCTCGGGCAGGGCATCACTCCGGAACCGCCGGACGTCACGCCGCCAGGTCAGGAGCTCGACGAGGTGCTTTCGGAACTCGGCGTCGAACTCGGGCACGCCCGCGCCTAGCGCTTGCCGCGGGCGTCCACCGGCCAGATGTCGACCAGCGTGTCGCCGCGTACCACGTGATAGAATTCGTGCAGATTGACGGTCGGATCGTCGTGCGGCGTCACGCACTCGATCTTGTGGCCAATCTCCGGCCGGGGGGCGCCCGGCGGCAGGATCAGCTTGCCGTGCTCGTCGCCGAACCAGGTGTAGGTCGCGCCCTCGGGGGCTCCACGGGCAATCTCGGGTTTCGGACCCTCGGTCGCGAAGGACTTGAGCCCGGCATCGCAGGTGACCCACTCCGGTGCATTCGTGCTGACCACCGCAGTCTGCACGAAGAGCGAGGTCTCGAAGGGCAGCTCGTTGCGGTCCTCCTTGAGGGCGCGGTTGTAGTCGACGTCCATGAAGACGTAGGAGCCGACCTGCAGCTCCGTGAAGACACGCGCCTCGGGATCGAGATCGAAAGTGCCCGTCCCGGCGCCGGTGACCACCGGCACCTTGATGCCGAGGGATTCGAGCTGCTGCACGATGGCGGCGACGCGCCTCAGCATCTCGAGCGTGCGCTGTCGCCGGTCGGCGCGCACGGCCACGTGCTGCACGTTCCCCATATAGGACTGGATGCCGCGGAAACGCAGGATGCCGGACTGCGCCACCGCTTGGGCGAGTGCCACGGCATCCGCCTCGGTCGCGGCGCCGGTGCGGCCGTGATTGGCAAAGAAATCGACGATCACGTCGAGCGGCTTTCCGGCGGCGCGCGCCGCCGATTCGATCTCCGCGAGGTTCCGGGGATTGTCCACCGCGACCGAGAAGCCGCGGTGGTTCTCGGCATTGAGCGCGATGAGCCGGGCGATCTTCGAGGGTGTCACCTGCGGCGAGGTGATGTGCACGCCGGGAATGCGGGCGCGCACCATGATCTCGGCCTCGCCCATGGTGGCGCAGCAGACGCCGAGCGCGCCCGCAGTCACCTGTAGCTCCGCGATGCGCACGGACTTGTGCGTCTTGGCGTGCGGCCGGAGCGACACCCCCACGGCGCGCGCATGCGACGCCATGGTCGCGATGTTACGCTCCAACAGGTCGAGCTCAAGGACCAGCGCCGGCGTGTCGAGCCGAGCGCGCGAGCCCTGAATGCCGATCAGCGCCTCATTCGGACCAAGAGTACCCATTTCTTTCGCTCCCTATGGCATGAAGCCATAGACAGGCGCCCGCCGCGAGGCAAGTGGAGTCCGCTATGGAATTGCACGCGGGCGGGGTGGCAATATCGAAGCTCGCGCCACCCCGGCACCGGCCGGCGCGGTCGCGATGGAAAAGCATGACAACACTCGCACAGACTTCCAGCTCGGATCGGCTTCTCGCGATCGCCGCGTGGACGACGGAGGCCGGGCTTAGGGGGCTGGCCGAAGGCGAGCTCCTCGGCGGCTTTTGCGAGCGCGCGGTCGCCGCAGGGATTCCCCTCGCCCGCGCGACCTTCGGCCTCGACACCCTCCATCCCGAGCTCGAAGCTCGGATCTTCTACTGGCGTCGCGACGCGGAGGAGCAAATCAGCTCCGATTTTGTCCCCTCCGATCGCGTGAACACCCGCGACCTCTGGACCAGCAGCCCATTCTACCGCCTGCTCCAGACCGGCGAGAGGCTCCTGCGACTGAAGCCCGCCGAGACGCCGCGCGGCGAGTTTCCCTTCATCGACGAATGCCGGGAGCAGGGCATCACCGATTATGTCGCCTTCGTCGACCGCTTCGGCGAGAAGGGCTCGGTCGGCGAGATGGACTGCACCTTCTCGTCATTCGCGAGCGATCACGCGGGCGGCTTCACAGACGCCGACCTCGAGGCACTCGGCTTTCTCGTGCCGGGACTCGGACTCGCGATGAAGAGCAACGCCGTGATGCGCATCTCGGAGACGCTGGCCGAGACCTACCTCGGCCGCGATGCCGGGCGGCGCGTACTCTCGGGTCGCATCCGGCGTGGCGTCGCCGACCGGATCGAGGCCGCGCTCTGGTTCAGCGACCTCCGCGACTTCACGCGCATCGCCGAGGCAGCGCCAGCCGAACAGCTCATCCCGTTTCTCAACGACTATGCCGACGCGATCATCACCTCAATCGATGGCGCTGGCGGCGACGTCCTCAAGCTTCTGGGTGACGGGATCCTCGCGGTATTCACTCAGGGCGGCTCTGCGGCGCGGTGCGGTGCCGCCCTTGACGCGGCCAAGGAAGCGCGGCAACGCGTCGCCGCGCTCAGCGCAAAGCGCGCGGCGGAAGGACTCCGCGTCACTGATTTCTACCTCGGGCTCCACGTCGGCGAGGTGTTCTACGGCAATATCGGCAGCATCGGTCGCCTCGACTTCACGGTTGTCGGCCTCGCCGTGAACGAGGTCAGCCGCATCGCCGCGCTTTGCCGCTCGGTCGATCAGCCGCTCCTCGTATCCGCCGCCTTCGCCGAGCGGTCGGGCGCGGCGCGCAACGAGCTCGTCTCCGTCGGCCGCTACGCGCTCCGGGGCGTCCAGAAGCCGCAGGAGCTCTTCACGCTCGAGCCGCGCGAAGGCGGTTGACCGGCCCATCACTGCCCGAAGCCATAAAAAAAGCCGCTCGCGATGAGAGTGGGCTGGTAAGCTCCGCGTCACGGGATCGGCGGGCATACACACATGGCGGGGAAACCACCCTGTGGGCCAGCTACGACACCTGCGGGAACGAGTCCGGTAACCTGCACCAGCACCCGATCCGGAGCCGCATGTCAGCTTTCCTGTCGTGAGCACGAGTTCCTATGTCATCCAGATGTGCCACAAGCGGTCGTTCGATCACCTCGTCAGCGCGGGTGCATTTTCGTTGGTCAGGTTTAAAATTGCAGTCCTGACCCTACTGTGAGACCCGCGGATGAATGAATATTGGTGCGGCAACCCAGCGACGGTTGATTACATCACATTTCACGCCGCTGAACGGCCTGAAGCCGCGGCGCTCCTCGACAACGGCCGTACGATCACCTACGGCAAGCTCGCACGTGACATTCGGAAGTTCACGCAGGGCGTGCGGGAGTTCGGCATTCCCCGCGACGGCACTGTCGCGGTCGGCTGCGAGGATCCCTACCTTCACATCGTGATCCTCCTAGCCTGCGACCGGCTCGGCCTCGCGACGACGTCGGTGGCCTCGCAGGAGAATCAGAGTGTCCTGCCGCTCCTGGAGGGCGTCGATCTCTTGCTTTCGGAGTTCCCGCTGCCGCAGGCGCAACCGAGCCGACGACGGGATCTCGACCGGGCATGGGTCGATCGAGTGCGACACCTGCCCGATGCCGAGGAGGCATCACCCTTTCATTTTCCTCCCGAGAGCGCACTCCGGATCCTGCGCACCTCCGGGACGACCGGCATGTCCAAGCGGCTCCGCTTAACACGCCGGATGTTCGATGCCTGGGTCAATCGCAGGTTTTGGTTCTACGGGCTCGGACCACGCTCCCGCGTCATGATCACGATGCCGCTCGCGGTCGGCGCCATGCACGCGGAAGTCTGCGCGTGCCTGAGCGCAGGTGGCACCGTGGTACGGGAAAACCGGATGGAGATACCGGAGGCGCTGCGTCGTAATGCCGTGACCCACGTCACTCTGCTGCCGACCTTTTTGCGCGCGGTGCTCGGTACCATTCCAGCGCACTTCGAGCGGCTGCCGGAGTTGGTCATCTCGACTTTCGGCGGTGCGGTCTCGCCGAGCCTGCGCGCCGATGCGGTGGAGCGGCTCTGCGGCGCGGTGTGCGATATGTACGGATGCAACGAGGTCGGATTCATCGCCTCGAATGGCCTCTACCGCACAGGAAAATACTTCGAAGTTTGGCCCGGCATCGCCCTCGAGGTGGTAGATGACGTCGATCGGCCGTTGCCCACGAGGGAGCAGGGCCGACTCCGGGTGCGCACGGAGGCCATATTCGCGGGCTACATTGACGATCCGGAGGCAACACGGCGGATGCTACACGACGGGTGGTTCTATCCCGGCGATATCGGAGTGTTGCACGCACCGCGGTCACTTGAGCTCCTCGGCCGAGCCGACGATCTCCTGAACGTCGAGGGACACAAATTGTCGCCAGAGCCGCTGGAGGAGCTCATTCGCACGAACGCCGCGCTCAAGGAGGTCGCTGTGGGCGTCATTGCCCGCGAGGACGGCGCGGCAGAGCTTTTTGTCGCCGTGGCGGACGCGGACGTTCCGGATGCCGAGCTTATGCGGCGGGTCGAATCCGCGGTCGCGGGTGCGGCATTTCGAAAGTTCTTGCTCGTGCGACTATCGCGCATCCCCCGCAATCTCACGGGTAAGATCGAGCGCAACGCCCTTAAATCCGAAATCGCCGTCGTTGCGGCGAGGCAGGCGAGCACGCGACATGTGCCGGAGGCATAGCGAGGCCCATCTACTCCGCTTCTATAGCC
Organism: Allostellaceae bacterium; assembly: GCA_035280245.1. Classification (GTDB taxonomy): domain Bacteria; phylum Pseudomonadota; class Alphaproteobacteria; order ATCC43930; family CGMCC-115725; genus DASZHJ01. Next base: position 8,977 of record DATEGF010000134.1, on the reverse strand, counting down.
CATCCCACGCGCACGGTCGCTGGGTGGATGGCCTGCTCACAAAGGACACGGTCTCGTGACGCGCAAATCCGCATCGGGTCACGAGCAGTAAGTGCGCCCGACTGCGAAATGCGTCCACTCCTTCACGCTTAGCAGACATTCAGCGTCTCTCCTGCGGCCCGGTGGAGAGGGTCTCGTCGATCAATTTTTACGCGCCGCGAGAAGACGCTCGTCGCCTTACCATGAGTGACGATGCAGGTAACCGGTGCGTACCGTCACCGTCCTATGGCGAGGCACGGTAAACGAGATGCGGGGATGCCTGCTCCGCATGCAAGCCGTCGCGTCGAATGACGAGTTCTTCCACGGCCTCGAAAGCTCCGAGGCAAGACGATAATAGCGGATCATCGAACACGATATACCCGCCGGGCACCATGAACGGCTTTACTCCGTCATAGGACTCGGCGACGCTCTGATAAAGATCGCAATCGATGTGAGCCAGGCGAACCGGCCCTATCTTGGGCAGCGCGCTCGGAATCGTTTCGCTGAAAAAGCCCCTTATCGGGACGAGATTTTTGACGCCGATCTCTGAGCAGTAGCGCATAAGGGACGTCTCCGATGCATCATTGAAATGACCCGGTCGGTGCATGTCCCGGCTGGTATCGATCTCGGGCATTCCCGCGAAACTGTCGAAGGCGTAGACCTTTGTCCCGGGAAACAGAGCTGCCGCAACGATGGCGAGAAATATCGCCGATCCGCCCTGATACGATCCAAATTCGACGATGTCGCCTGGCGGCAGTTTACGGAACCCGAGTGCGACGATGAGAAACAAGTTCATGAAATTTGCCGGCATCAATACCGTTCGGCTCTTGGCCAGCGCATAGGCGCGCTGATAAAGCGCGTCTGCCTCGCAGAGCTGGCGGACATTGCCGAACTGTATGCCGCAGGCTCGTGTGTAGCCGTCTCGCAAATTGCGGCCGTTGCGAAACTCGTCCGGCATGGCGGCAATGCGCTCGCCATGCCCATGCGCGATGTGAAGAGACCATTGCATCGATTGAGTCCCCTACCAACCGTCGATCCCGATGGGTCGGCCTCCGGACTTTGCCGATCGGGCCTATCATCGTGGCACTGGGGGCGCCCGTTGGTTGCGACCGCGGCCCTTCAGTAGCGCAAGTGTGCTTGGCGCTCATTTAGCCAAGCATGCTCATCCGGCGTAGCGAGCGCCTCCAGATCTTGCGGCGTCGCAGCCGGGTCGTCGACCCATTCTCGCAACAACGGACCGCCGCTGATCACATCGATCGGGAGTTTGCCGAGCTCGTACTCGTAGGGGAAATCACGCCACAGCGGATAGTCCGGATACAAGCGTCGAATCGCTTTGAAGGCGAGCACCTGGATACGCCAAGGCTTGAAGACCTGGTGATCGTAGTCGGGATCTTCCGTGTGAATCTGCACGCCGTTGCAGAGTCTGCCCACGTGCTTGTGAAACGTGGGCTCGAACCAGCAATCACGCAGGCGGCAGCCGCGCAACCACTGAGGGGCGAGCGCGTGCATTTCCCTCATGACCCGCCGCGCATCGATGTCGGGAGCGCCGAACAATTCGAGCGGTCGAGTGGTGCCGCGGCCCTCGGAGAGCGTCGCGCCCTCGACCATTACCGTCCCCGCATAGGCGCGCGCCATCCATAAATTCGGCGCATTGGGACTGGGATTTATCCACGTGCGCGCGCTCAGCGGCCAACCGAATCCCGGCGCGGCATGCGGCTGCCAACCTTGCATCTCAACGACGTGATACTCGACATCGAGCTTGAGCACTTCGATGAACCACGAACCCAACTCGCCGAGCGTAAGCCCGTGGCGCATCGGCAACGGCCCGGCGCCGACGAAGCTTTGCCAGCCGGCTCGCAGCCGCAGCCCCTCGACGGGCCGACCGATGGGATTGGGACGATCCAACACCCACACGGATTTGCGATGCTTGGACGCCGCTTCCAGGACGTAGCGCAGCGTCGCAACGAAGGTGTAAATGCGGCAGCCCAGATCTTGCAGATCGACGAGAACGGCATCGAACGTGTCCATCATCGCGTCCGTCGGCCTGCGCACTTCGCCGTACAAGCTGAATACGGGGATGCCGTGCACGGGATCGCAGAAATCCGGTGATTCGACCATGTTGTCTTGCTTGTCGCCGCGCAGACCGTGCTGCGGACCAAAGGCGGCGGCGAGTTTCAGGTCACTGCAGGCGGCCAGCGCGTCGAGCGAATGCGTCAGGTCTTGCGTGACCGAGGCGGGATGCGCGACCAATGCAATCCGCTTACCCACAAGCGGCGCGCGCAGAGTAGGCTCGGCGAGAAATCGATCGATGCCGAATTTCATGCCGGCTACGCTGCCGGAAGTTCATAGGCAAAGCAATCGGGGTGATGAAAATCCGGCTTGCCCGGCGGATGAGCCAACGCCCAAAATGATTTGCGACCGCTCGTTTCCTCGATCACCGCCGATAGACCGAGGCGCCATACGGCATCGCTCGGCAAGCTCGAGAGCGCGTCCAGCTCCAGGGACGCTCTCAATTGATAGAGCTCGCCGCGCGATTGCGATTCGATGCGTGGCGCGCTGACGTCCTCTGCCACGCTCATCTCGCGTCGGTAAGCGCTGAACCGATATGCCGCCCATTGCATCGAGGGTGCAAAGTTGAACTCGTAGTAGGCGGTGCTCGGCGGTGCCCGGACGAACACCTCGAAGCAGGTGTGCTGCCAAAGCTCACGCGCGCGGGTGGGGAGGCCCACGGGCGGCAGGCTCAGATCGCCGATCCTGCCGCTCACCGAATAGTGCAGAACCAGATGACCGGGGTGCGGACGCTCGATTTCCACGTCGATACGTGTCGCTGCCACGCAACGCGAGCCCGGATGAAGGGTTAGCGCTTGCGGCATATCGGCATTTTACCTTTCACGGTGTTCGCACGCGATCGGCAGCGATCGAGTTCGCGGGTCATGCAGACCAAATCACAAATCTGAGCCGAGCCCCGTTCTAGGAACGGCTGTACCATACCACCGCGCAGCACCCCGATCGGCAGCCCTGAAAGCTAACCAGGCGAAGGCGGTCAGGTTGGTCGACGATCGAGTTGACTCGATCTGCGACGATCGACTGCAGCATTCGCGATGGCCGCGCTGTCGACGTCGCGCAGGTGACACGCCACGTGGTGACCCGGTTTCACCTCGCGCATCTCCGGCTCTTCGGTCTTGCAGCGCGCCATGACATAGGGGCAGCGCGTGTGGAACCGGCAGCCCGAAGGCGGATTGATCGGGCTTGGCACGTCGCCCTGCAGGATGATGCGCTGGCGCTTCGTCTCGGGGTCTGGCATCGGCACCGCCGAGAGCAGCGCCTCGGTATAAGGATGCAGCGGCTCCGCGAAGAGGGAATCGCGGTCGGTGAGCTCGACGATCTTGCCGAGGTACATGACGGCGATGCGGTGACTGATGTGCTCGACCACCGCGAGATCGTGGGCCACGAAGAGATACGAGAGCTTGAACTCCTGCTGAAGGTCGCGGAGCAGGTTGATGACCTGCGCCTGGACCGACACATCGAGCGCGGAGACCGGCTCGTCGCAGACGATCAGGCTCGGGTTGAGCGCGAGCGCGCGGGCAATGCCGATGCGCTGGCGCTGGCCACCGGAGAACTCGTGCGGGAAACGCCGCAACGCGTCCTCGCGCAAGCCCACCTTGGCGAAGAGCCCGACCACCCGCTCCTTGAGCTCGGCGCCGCTGCTGACGCCGTAGTTGACCAGCGGCTCCCCGACGATCTCGCCCACCGAGAGGCGCGGATTGAGCGAGGAATAAGGATCCTGGAACACCACCTGCAGCTCGCGCCGGTGCGGCCGCATCTCCGCGCGAGTGAGGTTGTCGATTCGCTTGCCACGCAGCTTGACAGTGCCGGCCGTCGGCTCGAGGAGCTTCAGGATCGCCTTGCCCGCGGTCGACTTGCCGCAGCCGGACTCGCCGACGAGGCCCAGGGTCTCGCCCTCGGCGATGCTGAAGCTGATGCCGTCGACGGCGTAGACGCGGCCCACCGTGCGCGAGAGCAGGCCCTTGCGCACGGGGAAATGCTTCTTGAGGTCCTTGACCTCGAGGAGCGGCGTGGCGCGCGCCTCGCTCATGCCCGCACCACCCGATCGGTCTCGAAGCAGGCGACGACGTGCCCCTGCCCTTTCGTCTCGAGCGCCGGCGCCTCGCGCCGGCAGCGGTCGGTGACAAACGGACAGCGCGGCGCGAAGGCGCAGCCGACGATCTCCTCGCGGAGCGACGGCACCATGCCCGGGATCTCGGTGAGCCGCGGCGGCGTGGCACGGCCTCGGGTCGCGCCCAAATGCGGCACGGAACTGAGCAGGCCCACGGTGTAGGGGTGCCGCGGGCGCCGGAACAGCTCCTTGACCGGCGCCTCCTCCACCTTGCGGCCCGCGTACATCACGACTACGCGCTGCGCCATCTCGGCGACGACACCGAGATCGTGGGTGATCAGGATGATGGCCGCACCGATCTTGTGCTTGAGCTCGCGCATCAGGTCCAGGATCTGCGCCTGGATGGTGACGTCGAGCGCGGTGGTGGGCTCGTCGGCGATCAGCAGCCGCGGATTGCAGGCGAGCGCCATGGCGATCATCACGCGCTGGCGCATGCCGCCCGAGAGCTCGTGCGGATATTGCTGCGCCCGGCGCTCGGGCTCAGGAATCTTGACGAGGCGCAGCATCTCGACGGCCCGCCCCGCCGCCGCCCGCGCATCGAGCCCCTGATGCAGCATCAAGGTCTCGCTGATCTGGCGCGACACCGTCAGCACCGGATTGAGCGAGGTCATCGGCTCCTGGAAGATCATCGAGATCTCGTTGCCACGGATGCCGCGCATCTCCTGCTCGGAGAGCTTGAGCAGGTCCGTGCCCTCGAAGCGGATGGCGCCGGAGACGATGCGGCCGGGCGGTTCCGGGATGAGCCGCAGGATCGAGAGCGAGGTGACGCTCTTGCCGCAGCCGGACTCGCCGACGATGCCGAGGGTCTCGCCGCTCTTGACGTCGAGGGAGACGCCGTCGACCGCGCGCACGATGCCGTCGCGGGTGAAGAAATAGGTGTGGAGATCCTCGATCGCGAGCAGCGCCGCCGCCGCCGCGGGAAGCGGCTCTGGCGTCGGCGCCTCTGCGCTGAGCTGGCTCACGCCGAGCGCCCTTACATCCGCCGCGCGAGGCGCGGATCGAGCGCGTCGCGCAAGCCGTCGCCCACGAGGTTCACCGCCAGCACCGTCACCGATAGGAACACCGCCGGGAACAGCACGATGTAGTAGGCAACCTGAAACAGGGTTCGGCCCTCGGCCATGATGTTGCCCCAGCTCGGGACGTTGGGCGGCGTGCCCGCACCGATGAAGCTCAGGATCGCCTCGGTAATCATCGCGGAGGCGCAGATATAGGTGCCCTGCACCAGGAGTGGCGCGATGGTGTTGGGGAGGATGTGCCGCCGCAGCGTCTTGAAGAAGCCGGTGCCCACCGCGACCGCCGCCTCGACGAAAGGCTGCTCGCGGAGGCTCAGCACCACGCCCCGTACCAGCCGTGTCACCTGCGGCACCTGGGAGATCGTGATCGAGATGATGACATTGCTCATGCTGGCGCGGGTCAGCGCCATCAGCGCGATCGCCAGCAGCACCGGCGGGATCGACATGAGCCCGTCCATGATGCGCATGACGACGGCGTCGACGGCGCGGCTGAAACCGGTCACCAGGCCGATGACCAGACCCAGCGCGGTGCTGAAAAAGGCGACCCAGAAGCCGACCAGGAGCGAGACCCGCGCGCCATAGACCACGCGGCTGTAGACGTCGCGGCCGAGCGCGTCGGTGCCGAACCAGTAGGCCTGCGAGGGAAAGCGGAGCCGCCGGACCGGTGACAGCGCCTGGGGGTCGACGGTGCCGAGAAATGGCGCCAGCGCCGCCATCAGCACCATCACCGCCAGGATCGCGATCCCGATCGCCACGGTCGGATGCCGGCGCAGCAGCTCGCGAAAGGCGCCGCGCTCGCGCCGAGCCGCGCCCTCCGTCTCGAGGCCGATCGGCGCGGCGGTCATCGCGTCAGAACCGCACGCGCGGATCGAGCACGGTATAGCTCAGATCCACCAGGAGATTGACGATCACATAGGCGGCGGAGAACAGCAGGATCACGCCCTGGATGATCGGGTAATCGCGACGCAGGATCGCGTCGACCGTAAGGCGACCGATGCCGGGAATCGCGAAGACCGTCTCGGTCACGATCACGCCGCTGATCAGCAGCGCGATGCCGATGCCGATGATGGTGGCAATCGGCACGGCCGCGTTCTTGAGCGCGTGGCTGATCAGTACGTTCCGGCTCGAGAGACCCTTGGCGTGGGCGGTCCGGATGTAGTCCTGGCTCAGCACCTCCAGCATGCTGGCGCGGGTGATGCGCGCGATCAGCGCGGCATAGATCAGGCCGAGCGCGGTCGAGGGCAGGATCAGATGCTGCAGGAACGGCCAGAACCCGGCCGAGATGCTGCTGTAGCCCTGCACCGGGAGCCAGTCGAGCTCGACCGCGAAGATCAGGATCAGCACGTAGGCCAGCACGAAGGACGGCACCGAGAAGCCCAGCACGGCGAAGGCCATCGCGGCCCGGTCGATCCAGGTGCTCGCCCGCCACGCCGCGACCACGCCGAGCGGGATCGCGACCGACACCGAGACGATCAGCGTCGTGACGGTGAGCGCGGCGGTCGGCTCTATGCGCTGCTGGATCAACTGCCAGACCGGCAGGTTCGTGAAGATGGAGATGCCGAGGTCGCCATGCAGCACCCCCCAACTCCAGTGCCCGAAGCGCACCAGGAACGGCTCGTCGAGGCCGAGCTGGTGATGGATGCGCGCGATGTCCTGGGCGGTCGCGAGATCGCCCGCGATGATCGCCGCGGGATCGCCAGGCGCGAAGTAGAGCAGCGAGAAGACGACCGCGGCGACGATCGCCATCACCGGGATGGTCGCGATCAGCCGGCGGACGATGTAGGAGAACACGAGGGGTCTCGATGCTCCCGCGCTACGATTTCTCGACGTTCCAGAGGAAGACGACTGGCGCCACGATGACGCCCTTGAGGTTGCTCCGAAAGGCCGTGGGGATCTGGAACATACCGGTCGGCACGTAGGGCACGCTCTCGAAAGCCTCGGTCTGGATCGCCTCGGCGAGCTTCTTCTGCGCCGCGAGATCGGGGGCCGCGAACCATTGATCGCGGAGCGCCTCGATCTTGGCGTCCGTAGGCCAGCCGAACCACGCCTTGGCGCCGTTGCCGCGGAGTGCGGCGTTGAGCGCGGGGCTCGCCATGTCCGGCGCCACGAACCAGGTGAAGAAGATGTTCCAGCCGCCTTTGTCGACGGGGTCATGGGAGGCGCGGCGCGTGATCAGCGTGCCCCAATCCATCGCGGCGAGCTCGGCGTCGACGCCGATCTTCTTGAGCGCCTCCATCACGACCAGCGCCTGGGCGTTGACGATCGGCTGGTCCGTCGCGGTCATCACCACGACCTTCCGGCCGTCGTAGCCGGCTTCTTTCACCAGGGCTTTCGCCTTCTCGATGTCGCGCTTGCCCGCGAGCGGCGCGTTCGCGGCATCATTCGCGAGGGGCGTGCCGCAGGGGAAATAGGAGTAACAGGTCTTCCAGTATTTCTGGTCACCGGCCAGCGCCGTCATGATGTCCTTCTGGTCGATCACCCACTCGACGGCCTGGCGCATCTTGGGATTGTCGAAGGGCGGCTGCTCGTGGTTGAACCGCAGCACACCGATGCTGCCGAGCGGATCGACGCTGGTGACGGTGACGTCCTTGTTCTTGGCGAGCGCCGGCGCCAGGTCCTGTGGCAGCTGCTGCCACCAATCGACCTCGCCGGCGTTGAGCGCGTTGGCGGCGGTCTGCGGATCGGGAATGTAGAGCCACTCGACACGGTCGACTTTCACGACCTTGCCGCCGGCGGCCCAGCTCGGCGGCTCCTTGCGCGGGACGTAGTCCGCGTTCTTGACGAAGACCGCCTTGGCACCCGGCAACCACTCCGACTTCACGAACTTGAAGGGACCGGAGCCGATCGATTCCGTGATCGCCGTGTTGGCGTCGGTCTTGGCGACGCGCTCGGGCATCATGAAGGGGACATTGCTCGAAAGCTTGCCGATCGCGTCCAGCAGCAGCGGGAACGGCTTCTTGAGCGTGATCGAGAAGCTGCGGCCGTCGATCACCTTCATCTCGCCGATCACGGCGGGCAGCGCCTGGCCCAGCACGTCGCGCTTCATCCAGCGCTCGAGCGAGGCGATGCAATCCTCGGGGCGGACCGGCGTGCCGTCGTGCCACTTGAGGCCGTCGCGCAGCGTGATGGTGTAGACGAGGTTGTCCTCGCTCACCGTCCACTTCTCGGCCATTTGCGGCTGCACCTTGAAGTGCTCGTCGAGCGCAAACAGCGTGTCGTAGACCATGTAGCCGTAGTTGCGCGTGATGTAGGCCGTGGTCCAGATGGGATCGAGGCTCTTGAGGTCGGCCTCGGGAATGAAGGTCAGGGTCTTGCCCGAAGATTGGGCATGCGATGCCGCCGGTAACAGGGGCGCCGCCAGCGCCGCCGCCACGATGCCGCGCCAAGCCAGCCTCCGAACGAGTCCCATCCCATGCCTCCCGGTCGTCTATGTTTTGATCTCGGGCGGGGGAACCTTACGCCATTCGCCGCGCCCCGCAACAGCCCTGCGCTGCCAATACCGCGCTGGCGGCTGGCGCTCGCCGTATGGCCGCGCACGACATTGCCCCGTCTCGGATTTTGCCGGATAGTGACGGGCATTCCCTGATCCGCGCGTGCCCCAGAGGAGAGTGCCTTGACGAGTGCGTCCGCCGACCGCGAGCTCGCTTTTTTCTCTGCCACCCACCTGATCGACGGCTTCGCCAAGAAGAGCCTGTCGCCGGTCGACGTGACCCAGGCGATCCTGCGCCGGCTCGAGCGGCTCGAGCCCAAGCTCAATGCGTTCATGCTG
>DATEGF010000133.1:0-2758 GCA_035280245.1 Allostellaceae bacterium | reverse complement strand
TTCTTCTGCTCGCCGAGCTGTGTCGCCGCGCCCGCCACGGTGAGCGCGGTCATGTTGACGATGCGGCGCACCGTCGCCGAAGGTGTAATGATATGCACCGGGCGCGCGGCGCCGAGCAGGATGGGGCCGATCGTGATGCCGTCGCCCGCCGCCGTCTTCAGCAGGTTGAACGCGATGTTCGCCGCATCCAGCGTGGGCATCACCAGCAGGTTCGCGTCTCCCTTGATGCGCGAGTTCGGGAAAACCTGCCGCCGGATCTCCTCGGATATCGCCGCGTCACCGTGCATTTCGCCTTCGACCTCGAGATGAGGGGCGTGTTTTTCCAGCAGCTTCAATGCCCGCCGCATCTTGGTCGCCGTCGGCGTGTCGGCCGTTCCGAAGCTCGAGTGCGACAGCAGCGCGACCTTGGGGACGATCCCGAAACGGCGGATCTCCTCGGCCGCGAGCAGGGTCATCTCGGTGATCTGCTCGGCGGTCGGGTCATAGTTGACGTAGGTGTCGCAGATGAAAACCGTGCGCTTCGGCAGGAGCAGCGCGTTCATGGCGGCGAAGTGATTGACGCCCTCACGCAGGCCGATCACCTGGTCGACGAAGCGCAGATGGCTTTCGTAGCGCCCCACGACGCCGCACAGCATGGCGTCGACCTCCCCCATGTGCATCAGCATGGCGGCGATCAGGGTATAGCGCCGTCGCATCTCGAGCCGGGCGATCTGCGGCGTCACGCCCTTGCGCTGGGCGAGCTCATGGTAGGCCATCGAGTACTCGCGATGGCGCTGGTCCCGGTTCGGGTCCACCAGCTCGAAGTCCTTGTCCCGCCTGATCCTCAGGCCCAGCCGCTCGATGCGTATCTGGACGACATCGGGCCGGCCGATGAGCGTCGGGCGCGCGATGCCTTCGTCCACCACCACCTGCGCCGCGCGCAGCACGCGCTCGTCCTCCCCTTCCGCGTAGGCTACGCGCCGCGGCGTGGCCTTGGCCGCCGCGAATACCGGCTTCATGATCAGGCCGGACTGGTAGACGAACTGGTTGAGGCGCTGGCGATAGGCATCGAGATCGGCGATCGGGCGCGTCGCAACGCCGCTCGCCATCGCGGCTTGCGCCACCGCCGGCGCGACCTTGGCGATCAGCCGCGGATCGAACGGCCGCGGAATCAGGTACTCGGGCCCGAACGACTGGTTCTGCTCGCCGTAAGCCATGGCAACGATGTCCGACTGCTCCGCCTGAGCGAGCTCCGCGATTGCCTGCACCGCCGCGAGCTCCATCTCGCGCGAGATCGTCGTGGCGCCCACGTCGAGCGCGCCGCGGAAGATGAACGGAAAGCAGAGCACGTTGTTGACCTGGTTAGGATAGTCCGAGCGGCCGGTCGCGATCACGGCGTCGGGCTTGGCCGCCTTGGCCGCGTCCGGCTGGATTTCCGGCTCGGGATTGGCGAGCGCGAGGATGAGCGGACGAGCCGCCATGCGCTTCACCATCTCGGGCTTGAGCACGCCGCCTGCCGAGAGCCCGAGGAAGATGTCCGCGGCGTCTATGACTTCCGCCAGCGTGCGCGCCCCGGTTTCGATGGCGAAGCGCTCTTTCTCCGGGTCCATCTCCTCCTTGCGGCCTTTGTAGACGACGCCTTTGATGTCGGTGACCACGATATTCGAGCGCGGCATGCCCATGTCGACGAGGAGCTTCAGGCAGGCGAGCGCCGCGGCGCCCGCCCCGGACACGACGAGCTTCACCTTCTTGATGTCCTTGTGCACGACCTTCAGGCCGTTGATGATCGCCGCGCCGACGATGATGGCGGTGCCATGCTGGTCATCGTGAAACACCGGGATCTTCATGCGAGCCCGGAGCTTCTGCTCGACGATGAAGCATTCCGGCGCCTTGATGTCCTCGAGGTTGATGCCGCCGAAGCTGGGCTCGAGGGCCGCGATGATGTCCACCAGCTTGTCCGGGTCGCGCTCGTCGATCTCGATGTCGAAGACATCGATGCCGGCGAACTTCTTGAACAGGACGGCCTTGCCCTCCATGACCGGCTTCGCGGCAAGCGGACCGATCGCGCCCAGGCCCAGCACCGCGGTGCCGTTCGTGATCACCGCGACCAGGTTGCCGCGGGCGGTCAGGCTGCGCGCCTCCTCCGGGGCCGCCACGATCGCCTCGCACGCCGCGGCCACCCCGGGCGTGTAGGCGAGCGCGAGGTCGCGCTGGTTGATCAGGCCCTTGGTGGAAGTTACCGAGATCTTGCCGGGGGTCGGCCCCCGGTGGTATTCGAGCGCCGCCTTGCGTAGCTGTTCGTCCATGTAGGTCGCGCGGCAGGAGGTGGCGCGCGTTGAGCGGCACCAACTGTCCGCTCGAACGCGCGCAGTTAAACCGGCGCTTAGCGTCCGGATTTAACGGAAATTATACCTGCATTGGCCCGTCGCTCCCTCCGGCCCTCTCTCCTGTGATATGTTTTCTGCGACAGCGAGATTCCCCATGGCCGATATCTTTCCCGCGCCGCGCTCCGAGCTCTTTCCCGAGATCGAGCCCTACAGCACCGGCTCGATCAAGCTCGACGGGCTGCATACGATGTACTGGGAGCAGTCGGGCAACCCCGAGGGTGTCCCGGTGCTGTTCCTGCACGGCGGCCCCGGCGCGGGCGCGTCCCCCGCGCACCGGCGCTTCTTTGATCCCGCGCACTATCGCATCGTCGTGCTCGACCAGCGCGGCGCCGGTCGCTCGACGCCGCTGGGCGAGCTGCGCGACAACACCACTCCGCATCTCGTCGCGGACA
>DATEGF010000132.1:0-12883 GCA_035280245.1 Allostellaceae bacterium | reverse complement strand
ACGACCTGCTACATGTGCGCCTGCCGCTGCGGCATCAAGGTGCACCTGAAGGACGGCGGCATCCGCTACATCGAGGGCAACCGCAATCATCCCGTGAACCGCGGCGTGCTATGCGCCAAGGGGTCCGCCGGGATCATGCAGCACAACTCGCCGGCGCGGCTCCGCAAGCCGCTGATGCGCGTGGGCGAGCGCGGCCGCGGTGAGTTTCGCGAGATCGAGTGGGAGGAGGCGCTCGGCGCGGCGGTCGAGTGGCTCGGCGCCATCCGGGCACGCGACCCGAAAGAGCTCGCGTTCTTCACGGGACGCGACCAGAGCCAGGCGTTGACGGGCTGGTGGGCGCAGCAATTCGGCACGATCAACTACGCGGCCCACGGCGGGTTCTGCTCGGTCAACATGGCCGCCGCCGGCCTCTACACCATCGGCGGCTCATTCTGGGAATTCGGCGAGCCCGACTGGGAGCGCACGAAATATTTCCTGCTGTTCGGCGTCGCCGAGGATCACGACTCCAATCCGATCAAGCTCGGCCTCGGCAAGCTCAAGGGCCGCGGAGCGAAGGTCGTCTCGATCAACCCGATTCGGACCGGCTATTCCGCCATCGCCGACGAATGGATCGGCATTCGTCCGGGCACCGACGGCCTCCTGGTCCTGTCGCTGATCCACGAGCTGCTGCGCGCCGGCAAGGTCGATGCCGACTACCTCGCGCGCTACACCAACGCGCCCTGGCTGGTGATCGACGACGAGCATGCAGCCGATCACGGCCTCTTCGCGCGCGGCAGCGACGGCGAGCCACTGGTCTGGGATCGCAAGCGCGAGCAGCTCGTGAGCGCGCGCGACGCGGACGCGCGGCCCGCGCTGAGCGGATCGCGAACCCTGGCGGACGGCCGCCGCGGCACGCCGTCCTTCGAGCTCTTGGCGAAGCGATGTCTCGATCCTCGCTATGCGCCCGACGCGGCCGCCGTCGAGACGGGTGTCTCCGCGGCGACGATCAAGCGCCTCGCCGCCGAGCTCGCGCATGTCGCCTTCGAGGAGGCGATCGTCCTTGATCAGCCCTGGACCGATTGCAAGGGGCGTCGTCACGCCCGGATGATCGGGCGCCCCGTCGCGATGCATGGCATGCGCGGCATCTCCGCGCACGCCAACGGCTTCCATACCTGTCGCGCGATCCACCTTCTGCAGATGTTGCTCGGCGCCGTCGACACGCCCGGGAGCTTCCGCTACGAGCCGCCCTTCCCGCGCTTGATCCCGCCCTCGGGCAAGCCGGCGGCACCCAAGGGCGCGAGCACCCCGCTCTCGGGACCGCCGCTGGGCTTCCCGCAGGGACCGGAGGACCTGTTGGTCGATGGCGCAGGGAATCCGCTCCGCATCGACAAGGCTTTCTCGTGGGAAGCCCCGCTCGCGGCCCACGGCCTTCTGCACCTCGTGATCGCCAATGCCTGCAAAGGCGATCCCTACAAGATCGACACGCTCTTCCTCTACATGGCGAACATGAGCTGGAACTCCGCGATGAACACTGCGGGGACCATGAGCATGCTCACCGAGCGCGACCCGGCAACGAACGAGTACAAAATCCCGCGCATCATCTATTCCGATGCCTACTACTCCGAGATGGTGGCCTACGCCGATCTCGTCCTCCCGGATACAACCTATCTGGAGCGTTACGATTGCATCTCGCTGATGGATCGGCCGATCAGCAGCGCCGACCATGCCGCCGATGCGATCCGCCAGCCCGTCGTCAAACCCGACCGCGACGTGCGGCCGTTCCAGGACGTGCTCATCGACCTTGGCGCGCGACTGAAGTTGCCGGGTTTCGTCACTGCCGAGGGCGCACCCAAATATCCCGGGCTCTATCCCGACTACATCGTGAACCACGAGCGCAAGCCGGGCATGGGGCCGCTCGCGGGCTGGCGCGGCGCCAACGGCGGGCAGCAGGGTGTCGGCGAGGTCAATCCGCGCCAGCTCGAGCGCTACATCGAGAACCAGTGCTTCTGGCAGGGCGAGATCCCGCCCGAGGGCCGCTTCTACAAATTCGCCAATCGTGCCTATCTCGAGTGGTCGCGGGACATGGGATTTCGCGATCACACGGAGCCGGTGGTGCTGCAGCTCTACAGCGAGCTCCTGCAGAAGTTCCGCCTGGCGGCGCGCGGCCACGGCTCCGTGCAGCCGCCTCCGCAGCATCGGGACCGCGTCGAGACCTATTTCGATCCGCTGCCGCTCTGGTATCCACCCTTCGAGCGCGAGAGCGACGGCTATCCCTTGCACGCCATCACCCAGCGGCCCATGGCGATGTACCACAGCTGGGGCTCGCAGAACGCGTGGCTCCGTCAGATCCACGGCGAGAACCTCCTACACATTCATCACGAGCGCGCGGCCGAGCTCGACATCGCCGACGGTGACTGGGTGACGGTCACCAGCCGACATGGGCGCATCAGCGTGCGTGCGAAGCTGATGGACGGCGTCAACCCCGACACCATCTGGACATGGAACGCGATCGGCAAGCGGGCCGGTACCTGGAACCTGGCAGCTGGCGCCCACGAGGCGACGCGCGGTTTCCTGCTCAACCACCTCATTGGCGAGCTCCTGCCGCCGCGCGAAGGCGGCTATCGCTACGCCAATGCCGATCCGGTGACGGGTCAGGCCGCGTGGTACGACCTCCGCGTGAAGATCGAGAAGGCGGCGGCGCCGCTTGCGCACTCGGAGCCGGCATTCAAGACCCTTGCGGCGCCCGCCCTGCCAGCGCGTCCGACCGTGTTGCGCTACGGCGCAAATTTCCGGCCGCCGAGGCCGGACGCATGACCAGCCTGCCCACGCATTCCTCGGGCAAGCAGCTCGGCCTCGTCATCGATCTCGACATCTGCGTCGGCTGTCACGCTTGCGCCGTCAATTGCAAGGAATGGAACAGCGGCGGCGTGGCGGCGCCGCTCACGGATCTGGAGCCTTACGGCGCGGATCCGCTCGGCGTCTGGTTCAACCGCGTGCACACCTTCGAGGTTGGCGTGGGCGCTGCCGGCCGCACCGTGCATTTCCCGCGCTCGTGCCTCCATTGCGCGGAGCCTGCCTGCGTCACGGTCTGTCCGACCGGGGCCAGCTACAAGCGCGAAGAGGACGGCATCGTGCTGGTCGACGAGGATCTCTGTATTGGCTGCAAGCTCTGCTCGTGGGCCTGCCCCTATGGCGCGCGCGAGTACGACTACGACGCCGGCGTGATGAAGAAGTGCACGCTGTGTATCGACAAGATCTACAATGAGACTCTCGACGAGGCGAGCCGCGTGCCCGCCTGTGTCGCGACCTGCCCGGCGACCGCGCGGCATTTCGGCGATCTCGGCGATCCCGACTCCTCGGTCTCCAGGCTGGTGCGCGAGCGCGCCGGCTACGACCTGATGCCGGAGCTCGGCTACGCGCCGACGAACAAGTATCTGCCGCCGCGCGCCCGACGCACGGCCGCCGCCGACGTGCGCGCGCGCGCCGAGCTCGCGCCGGTCGCGCCCGCGGGAGCCGGCGGCTTCCTCGCCTGGATCGACCGGTTGCTCTCGGGCTGAGCCATGCACCCCGCTTTCTCGGTCATCGTCTTCACCACCATGTCCGGCGCAGGCTACGGCCTGCTGGCCTGGCTCGGTACCTGGGCCATGATGGGCGGGCTGCCAGTCAATCGTGGCTTGGCGGCGGTCTCGCTCGCGCTTTCGTTGGGCGCAATCACGATCGGCCTGCTGTCCTCGACAGTGCATCTGGGTCATCCCGAGCGCGCGTGGCGCGCCTTCTCGCAATGGCGCAGCTCCTGGCTCTCGCGCGAGGGCGTGGCCTCGGTCGCGACCTATGCGCCGGCACTGCTCTTCGCGCTGGGCTGGCTCGTGATCGGTAGCACCAGCGGGATCTGGGCGCTGTTCGGCGCCATCGCGGCGGTTTCAGCCATCGCAACCGTCGTGTGCACCGCGTTCATCTATGTGTCGCTCAAGCCGATCCAGCGCTGGAACAACGGTTGGGTCCTGCCGAACTATCTGGCGCTCGCCGCCATGACGGGCGCGCTGTGGCTGATCGCCACCACGTCGCTGTTCGGCCTGTTCGACAGGGGCCTCGCCCTCGGGGCGTTGCTCGCGATCGTGTTCGCCGCGCTGCTCAAGCTTGGCTATTGGCGCTTCATCGATCGCACCGCGAGCCCTAGCGATGCTGGCACCGCGACCGGTTTGGGCGGGTTGGGCCGCGTGCGCCTCTTCGAGGCGCCCCACACCTCCGAGAATTACCTCATGAAGGAGATGGGCTTCCGTATCGCGCGCAAGCATGCGGCAAAGCTGCGGATGATCGCGCTCGTCACGGCTTTCGTCCTGCCACTGCTGCTGACGTTGGCGGCACTATTGGTGCCCCCGTCGCTGGGGCCGCTCTGCGCGATCGCTGCCGCCGTCCTCGCGACCCTCGGCGTCCTGGTCGAGCGCTGGCTTTTCTTCGCCGAGGCCAAGCACACGGTGACGCTCTACTACGGCGCCGAGCGCGCGTAATGATTCAGGGATAACCGGGCGGCCAGCGCCACTTCCGGCCGTAGACTTCGTCGAATTCCGGCGGAGAAAACGGCTCGAGAGCGCCGGCAGCGTAGTTGGTGAATTCGCCGAATACGATGCGGCCATCCACGTTGTACATGTCGACCCGGATGAAGTCCAAACCGGCCCCGAGTCGATCCGCTAGCAAGAACATCAGGTCGATGTTTTCTGGAAATTTTGGATCGTCTGGCGCGTTCGGGTGCCTGCCGCGGAACGGCTGACGCCGGAGGCGGCGGTCGTAGTAATTTCGCTTCTGGCCGGTGAAGCGATCCATGTCGACCTGAATGAACTCGACGCGACCGTCAAATGTGAAGAACTTCCAGTCGATCGGCGTCGCACCGTCTTTCTCGGCCAGCAATTCCTCGGCCATGATCGCCGGCGGGATATCGCGGTAGCACCACTCTTGAGAATAATCGTACACGTTGGTCGCGAGCCATCCGTCGAGGCGGCGCGCGACCTCGCCCGTGTCGATTTTTGATCTGTCAGGCACCAAGATGTTCATGGCGTTTCCATGATTGGTCTTGAGCGCGACGCTGGTGGGCAGACCGTCCCAATCGATTTCCGCTGCCGACCGGCAGACTTGATAGAGCTTGGTCAGATATTGGGCACCGATCTTCTCCGCGACGTAGTCGCGGGCCCGCAGCTTGTCGGCGAGCCGCGTCAGGATCGGTCGCCGATCGAACAGGATCTTGTAGACGGTCTTCTCGGTGAAGGTGACGGGGCTTCGCAGATTGGGCGGTCGCCCGAAGACCTGCTCGTATCTCAGGGCTACCGCGTATCTCTCATAGAGCCGGGGCACGAAGGGGAGTCGCCTGACGTGGCGTTTCAGACGGCGAGGCACGAGCTCGCCTGCTTTCTGAAGGACGGAAAACAGGGTCATGCACGAGACTCCGCGCTCGAGCGATTCGCCGATGCCGCGAGCCTATCGATCCGTTGGCCGGTGCAAAAGATCCGAGTTTCGGCGCCCGGGGTGCTCTTTTGCTGACGTGACGGACCCCGGCTCGGCTTCGGCGTATATAAACAACCCATGTCTTTCGACGTTTCCGTGATCATCCCGACCTACAATCGCGCCGCGCTGATCGGCGAGACGATCGATTCCATTTTGGCGCAGACGCGTCCTCCCTTGGAGATCATCGTCGTCGATGACGGCTCGACCGACGATACCGAAGCCGTCGTCACCCGCTACGGCACGGTGCGACACCACCGCATCCGTAATGTGGGCCCGAGCGCCGCGCGCAACGTAGGCGTCTCCCTCGCGCGGGGCGCTTGGATCGCGTTCTGCGACAGCGACGATCTCTGGCGCCCACAGAAGCTGGAGCGCCAACTCAATCTCCACGCGCTCGCGCCGAGCCTCGAGTACTCCTTTACGGATTTTTCCTTCGTCGGCTCGGGCGAGTGGTCGCCCAGCTCGCGATTCGCAGAGGCGCCGGCCGGCTTCTGGGAGCCCGAGCGCCGCATTCTCGCCGAAAGCGCCTGGATCTTCGAGAGCCCGCTCTACGGCCGCATCCTTCGCTTCCATCCCGTTGCTCCCTCCACCGTGCTCGTGACCAAGCGGCTCTTTGGGCAGCTCGGAGGATATGACGAAAGATTTTCGCGCGGACTCTCCGAGGATCTGGAATTCACGCTGCGTTGCGCGGGTCTGCCCCCGATTGGAGTCCTCGCAGAAGCCGTGGTCGGGCTGCGCAAGCATGCCGACAACAGGTCCCGTGACAACATCGGGAGTTGGATGGCTCAGATCGGCATCTTGGAGCACGCGCTTGCCGCCCACGTCGCGGCCAAGCCCGTCGCCCATGTGGTGCGTGACGAGATACAGGTCAGGCGAGCCTTGGCGGCCGCGCGGGCGTTCGTGCTCGGCAAGCTCGACGTGACCCGCGCATTGGCACCGGCGATCGATCGCGACCATCGAGATTGGAAGCTCTCGATCATGATCGCGATCGCGAGCCTGCCCTCGCCGGTCGCCGAACGGCTACAGCAAGCACTGGTTACGGCAAACGAGCGCTTGCGGGACGTCCTGAGACCGGTCTGGCCGCGGCGCCGGGGCTCCCGATAGCCAGCGCGGCACTCCGCGAGTCACTCCGGCGGCCAGATCTATTCCGCCGCCGCCGCGCCCCTCACGCCGAGCGCGCGCAGGCAGTGGTCGACCCAGAGCTTGCTTAGCTTCTCCTCGACCGAGTTCTGGCCGAGGCGGGTCCGCAGGTTGCGGAAATCGACCGCGTCCATCTCCTGATCCTGGTTGAAGCAGGAGAAGACGGTGGTCTCCGCGCCGGTCCTGGGGTCACGGTGCACCTGAAGGCACTGCGCGCAGATTTCCTTCATCATGCATTGCATGGGGGAGTTGATCGAGGCGATGGCGCGATGCTCGCGCTTGAGCAAGGGTGCCAGCACGCCGTGCCGCGCGCGGGCCACGGCGGCCATCATCCCGTCGGACCCGATCGCGACGATGCGGTCGATCTCCGAAAGCTTGATATCGACCAGACCCAGCCGGCCCTCGCCGTAGGCGACCATGGCATCGACGATGTTCGCAACGATGGCCTTGTCACGCGGCCGGCCCGGCGTGAACCCCGGCGCCTCGTCGCAGCACCAGACCACGGCGTCCGCGGCCTTCTCGATCTCGTCGACCTTGTAGCGATCGATGGGCCGCTTGTAGCCGGCGAAATAGAGCACGCGGGAGCCGGCGGCCCGCAGACCCTCACCGATCGAGAACAGCACGGCATTGCCGAGGCCGCCGCCCGCCAGCAACACCGTCTCGCGCTTCGGCAACTCCGTCGGCGTCCCCGTCGGCCCCATCAGGATCACGGGCTCGCCCGGCTTCAGGAGCGTGCAGAGGTCGGACGAGCCGCCCATCTCCAGCACGATCGTGGAGAGCAGGCCGCGGGCGCGATCGACCGCGGCCCCCGTGAGCGCGAGACCTTCCATTGCGAGCGCCGTCCCCACGCTCTTGGCGGCGAGGCTTTCGTAATTCTGCAGGCGATAGAACTGTCCGGGCTGGAAGACGCGCGCGGCCATGGGCGCGCGCACGATCACCTCGACGATCTGCGGCGTGAGCCGGTGCACCGCGTGCACCGTCGCGCGCAATTCGTCGTCGAGCCGGTCCACGAGCTCGGCGGGCGTTGTGCCGGTGGGCGCGCGGCGCGCGAGCGTCCGGCTCACCAGCGGATAGCCCTGCTTGGCACTCGCCATCGCCTTCACGACGTTGCCCGCGAAGGACGGATGCAGGTCGCCGAAGAAGCTGATGGCACGGCCATCGCTCTGGAGGCTCGTCAGGATTTGCGGCACGGCGGGCTTCGCGACCCGCTCCGGCGATACGGGCTCCCCCGTCTCGTCCACTGCCAGGAAATATCGGCCGTCGATCTTGACGCGACCGGGATCCTCACGCTGGAGTACCGTGTTCGGGTGCGTGCCCGCCGCCACCAGGATGCTCCGCGCCGGCAGCGTGACCCGCTCGCCGCCGGTCCGCGATAGCACCAGCGCCCTGGCGGAACCGAAGTCGTCGAGTTCCACCTCCTCGGGGGTCAGCCCCTCGGCGAAGCGGATGCCCTCCTCCATCGCCTTGGCGACTTCCTCGTGGTTGAGGGTGTAGCTGGGCGCGTCGATGAGCCGGCGGCGATAGGCGATGGTGACGCCGCCCCAGGCGTTGAGGAGGTCGATGAAACGCGGTGCCCGCCCCTCGCGCCGCGCCGCCTCGCGCTCGGCGCGGATCGCGTGGCCGTGCGCCAGGAATTCCTCCGCGATCGACCGATCCTCGGCGCTCCAGCCCGACTGCACCGCCGCCTTGCCGCGCTCGGCCACGAGCAGCTCGTAGCGCGCCAGGAACTTCTCGACTTGCACCACGTAATAGGCGAGCGATTCCGTCGCGGTATCGATGGCGGTGAGGCCGCCGCCGATCACCGCCACCGGCAGGCGGATCTGCAGGTTGGCGAGGCTGTCGGTCTTGGCGGCGCCCGTGAGCTGCAGCGCCATCAGGAAATCGGAAGCCTGACGCACGCCGCGCGCGAGGCCGTTCTTCATCGAGATGACCGTAGGCCGACCGGCGCCGGCGCAGAGCGCGATGTGGTCGACGCCGAGCGCGAACGCACTCTCGATCGTGAGCGTGCCGCCGAAGCGCACGCCACCGTACATGACGAACTCGCGCCGCCGCTCCAGGAGCAGGCGGATCAGCTTCAGGAAATTCTTGTCCCAGCGGACGGTGATGCCGTATTCGGCGACGCCGCCGAACCCCGCCATGGTTCGCGAGTCCAAAGACTCGCGAAGCTCCTCGACGTCGCGGATCGGCCGGAATGCGTGGCGCTTGCCGTGCGCGTCGATACCGGAAATCTGGGGCTGCAATGGCTCGATCTTGAGCCCGTCGATCCCGACCACCGCGTGGCCGTCGTTCATCAAGTGATGCGCGAGCGTGAAGCCCGCAGGCCCGAGCCCGACCACCAGCACCTTGTAGCCGCTCGCCGGCTTCGGCAGCGGCCGTCGGATATCGAGCGGGTTCCAGCGCGTGAGCAGCCCGTAGATCTCGAAACCCCAGGGTAGGCTCAACACGTCCTTGAGAGTGCGCGTCTCGATCTGGGGAATGTCCACCGGGTCCTGCTTCTGGTAGATGCAGGCCTTCATGCAATCGTTGCAGATGCGGTGACCGGTCGCCGCCATCATCGGGTTGTCGATCGCCGCGACCGCCATCCCGCCAATGCTCCAGCCCTCGGCCTTGACCGAGTTGAGCTCCGAGACCTTCTCCTCGAGCGGGCAGCCCGCGAGCGTCACGCCGAATTGGGTCTTCTGGAAGGCGCCGGATTTCTTGTCCTTGAGGCCGCGCGAGCAGCTGTCCTTGCCCTGGTGATGACACCAGATGCAGTAGTTGGCGTGATCGAGCGCCGCGGTGAGATCCATGCCTGCGTCGGTGAGCGCGAAGCCATCGCGAGCGCGGGCGTGCGCGGGAGGGAGCCGCAGCATGGTGACCCCATGCTCCACCACGGTCTCCACGGGAATGAGCTGCGTCAGATCGACCTTATGCGGCACCTTGAAGAGCACGCCGCCGCGGTGCCGCGCTTGGCCCGCCGGCGAGAGCGTCGCCCAGGCGCCGTAGCGCGCGGCAAGATCGAGCACCGGCCCGTTGTCGGCCTCCGCCTCCATCCAGCGCGAGACGTGCGCGGCGTAGCTCAGCTCGGTCAGGGCCTCGCCCATGAGCGCCTCGAGCTCGCGGCCCAGCGCCGGACCGTCGAGCTCGGCGGCTTTCTGGGCGATCGCGCCCTTGACCGCGCGGCGCTGCACGAAGAGGCGTTTCACCTGATAGAGCGGCGCCAGCGTGTGATGTTTCGCCTGGAGCGCGCGCGCCTCGGCCTCGATACCGAAGAGATCGGCGACGAAGTCCTCGAGATGCGGCGCGAGGTCGGTCAGCAGCTGCGAGTGTGCGCCGTGCTCGAGCACGTCGGGATCGCGCCGCGCGGTCATCAACCGGTTATGCAGATCGGCATCGAGCGCGGCGAGCCACGCCACGAACGCGGCGTCGAGGCGCGCAAGCCCGTCGCGGCGATAGAGGTCCTCGAAGGCGAGACCGTGCTTGAGTTGGAGATCGCTCGTCGCCACCGGCTACCGGATCGAAGGGGAAGGGTCAGTCTGTGACGCGGGTCAATTACCGCAATCCTGCGCCGCTTATATATGACTTTACCGCCGCGGCGCCATGCGCGGATCGCCGCACAACCTCCGAGAATCCCTAGGTTTTCTTGGGATATTCTAGGACCTATGGTTTGCGAGGGCCTTATGCGCGGCTTTTTCGGGCGGCAGAGAGCCACCTTGCCTGGCTAGGATTCGGATCGGGTGGCTTGCGGACAAGCGACGACCGTCTCACGTCGATTGGCGATACTGGATTGCGTCCCCTAGGCTGAAATCGATGAGCTACCGTTGAGCACTGGGTGTGGCTGGCCCCTGTTACGACCTACTATGATAAGTTGTCGACCGCATTAGGTCCGACAGGGGGAAGGACGTATGGCGCGGTTCGTTATCTTGCTCTGGTTGGGAGCATGCGTCGCGGCCTGTTCCGCTCAGAGCCCGAAACCCGGGAGTCCCTCCGCGCCGCTCCAGAATGGCTATTCGATGACGACCGAGCAGGTCAGCCAATATCTGACGGCGTGCAGAACGCGGCAAACGGAATTGCCCAGTGAGTTTACGGACACGCTTTGCTCATGTACGGTACGTGAAGTCCCACGTCGGGTTTCACGCGAGGATCTGGAAGCCCTCGCTCACGAAGCGGACAATGCGAAGAAACAACAGCTGATCCTGAAGAGCGGCCCGATGCGCCACGTCGTGGCCCAGTGCTTCTCAGAGGCTCTGGACTCGCTAGCCGTCTCGAACCCGGAGGCGAGGGCTCCGCTGGTACCGGTTTCGAATGGTCTTGCCCTCACCAACTCGCAACGCAATCAGTTTTTGACCGCATGTAGAGCGCCCGCGAACAATTTGCCCTGGGCAGCCATGAACACACTTTGCTCCTGCATCATTCGGGAGACGCCGATTTGGGTTCCGCGCGAGGATGTGGAGGCCATTGGCCGCGAGACCGACGAGAAAAAACAATTCCAGATCGCTTTCAATAGTCGCCCGCTTCGGCACGTGATGGCGATGTGTGTCTCGGAGGCTATCGAGGGTTCAGCCGCGTCGAACTGACGAATGGGACCGGCTCGTAAATCGTGGTGCTCACGCCAAAATGTCGCGCGCGAGCCAGCTAGTGGTGAAAATCACACGGAAGAGTCCGTGCGAAATCGCGGAAAACCGGCTACCGCGAGCTGTAGCAAGGGTTCCATCCGTCTGATTCTATCCACTAGCCTGTGAGCTCGCTTGATGGATCGTTCCTAGGTACCAGCGCCATCGCTACCGGCGTTTGCCCGCTCCAGCACTGCGTTCAAGAGGACCGCACAGCCCATGGCGAGATCCTCGGGCTTGGCGTCCTCGATCTCGTTGTGACTGATGCCGCCGACGCAGGGCACGAAGATCATCGCGGTAGGGGCGACGCGCGCCATGTAAACGGCGTCGTGGCCCGCGCCGCTGATGATGTCCATGTGCGCGTAGCCGAGCGCCTCGGTCGCCGTGCGCACGCTCGCGACGCAGGTCTTGTCGAAGGGCGTCGGCGGGAAATACCAGAACTCCTTCACGTCGGCCTCGAGGCCGATCGCACCAGCGATCTCCGCGCAGGCCGCGCGCAGCTCCTTGTCCATCTGGGTCAGCACGGCATCCTCGGGATGCCGGAAATCCACCGTGAAGAACACGC
This sequence comes from Allostellaceae bacterium, assembly GCA_035280245.1. Lineage (GTDB taxonomy): Bacteria > Pseudomonadota > Alphaproteobacteria > ATCC43930 > CGMCC-115725 > DASZHJ01. Next base: position 1,114 of record DATEGF010000132.1, on the reverse strand, counting down.
GGCCAGGAATCGTGTTGCGCGAGTTCGGACTCACCTGGACGAAGCCCACCGTCGCGCAGGCATGAGGCGAATGCGCGAGCCCGATGCGGTTCACGGCGTCGACCATGCGGGCGCTCCCCACCAGCGCGTCGCGGCGCTTGCGCATGGGCGTCGGACCCGCATGCGCCTCCTGCCCCGTCACCGTGATCTCGTACCAACGCTGACCCTGCGCACCTATCACGACGCCCACCGGCTTCTTCTGATCCTCGAGGATCGGGCCCTGCTCGATGTGCGCCTCGAAATAAGCGGTGACAGGACGGCCGCCGACCGGCGTCTCGCCCGCGAAGCCAATGCGCTCGAGCTCCGCGCCGAGCTTCACGCCGCTAACGTTGTCGGGGCGCTCGAGCCCGTATGCAAGGTCGAACACGCCTGCGAACACGCCGGAGCCCACCATGGGCGGCGAGAAGCGCGAGCCCTCCTCGTTGGTCCAGCAGACCACCTCGACGGGCGCCTCGGTCTCGTAGTCGAGGTCGTTGAGGGTGCGGATCACCTCGAGGCCCGCCAGCACGCCATAGACGCCGTCGAACCGCCCACCGGTCGGCTGGGAGTCGAGATGACTGCCGGTCAGCACCGGCGCGAGCTGCGGGTTCCTGCCGGGCCGCCGCGCGAAGATGTTGCCCATGCGATCGACGCTCACGGAGCAGCCAGCCTGCTCGCACCAGCGGATGAAGAGATTGCGCCCGGCCTTGTCGAGATCGCTCAGCGCCAGGCGGCAGACGCCACCCTTCTCGGTGGCGCCGATCTTCGCCATCTCCATCAGCGACTCCCAGAGCCGCTCGCCATTGATTTCAAGGTTGCGCATGCCATGACTCCCGGCGGGAAACCGGGTCTGGCTATAGTCCATGGGCGGAAACGGGACAACGGCTCTAAAGCGGGAGGGCGCGTAGAGCCGGCATCGCGGTCTCGACCCAGCGACGTTGTTCCATCGTCTCCGGCACGCTGGTACCGCGGCTCTTGCTGATCACATGGAAGGCCTCGACCGGCTCGAAATCGAGCGCCACCAGCACGCAGCTCGCGAGCAAACCCGACCGGCCGACACTTTGATTGCAATGGATGCCGACACTGCCGCCCTGCC
>DATEGF010000131.1:0-2810 GCA_035280245.1 Allostellaceae bacterium | reverse complement strand
GCAAATGCTGGCCGTAGCGGCGATTGGTGCCGCGCGACAATCAAGGTGAGAGGCGAGCGACAATCAGGATGAGAATGGCGCCGGGGGTAGGCTGACGGAGGGAGGGCGTAGCCCGACCGTAGTCAGGTTACCCCCGGCGGCGCGTTTTCCCCAGGGGACAGACGTCCGTCTGGCGGTCGGAGCGGTTGGGCGCAGCATCTGATTCTTCAATCACGAGAAGGATCAGCACTTGCCTGGCCGACACATCACCGACTGCCAGACGAGGTTGTACATGAAGTCCCGTCAGAGCAACGTCCCTGCCATCGCCGCCGCGAAGGCCGGGTTCAGCACCGCCACCGCCTATCGGATCGAAGGCGATCCGCGGCTGCCGTCGCGGAAGAAGAAGCCGCGTGGACGCCGTCGTCCCGACCCGCTTGCCGGGGTATGGGACAGCGAGATCGTGCCGATGCTGGAGGGCGCCCCCAGCATTCGTGCGGTGGCCATCTTCGAGGAGATTCGCCATCGAGAGCCCGGGCTCGCCGCGGGCGTGCGCCGGACCTTGGAGCGCCGCATCGCCAGATGGCGGGCGCTCAACGGTCCCGACCGAGATGTGATCTTCCGCCAGGAGCACCCGCCTGGCCGCATGGGCCTGTCAGATTTCACCGACCTGGGCGCGCTCGGCATCACGATCGCGGGTGAGCGGTTCGGTCATCGGCTCTATCACTTCCGGCTGGCGTTCTCAGGCTTCGAGCATGCCCATGTGGTGCTCGGCGGCGAGAGCTTCGTAGCGCTCGCGGAAGGGCTGCAGAACGCGCTGTGGATGCTGGGCGGGGTGCCGGAACAACACCGCAGCGACAGCCTGTCGGCGGCGTTCTGCAACCTCGATCGGGAGGCACAGGAGGACCTCACCCGACGCTACGAGGAACTGTGCGCCCATTACGGCATGACGCCGTCCCGCAACAATCGCGGCATCGCGCACGAGAACGGCTCGATCGAGAGCGCCCATGGGCACCTCAAGAAGGCCCTTGGTGACGAGCTTTTGCTGCGCGGCTCGCGCGACTTCGAGGATCTCGCCGCTTACCGCCGCTTCGTTGACGAGGTGGTCGGGCGACGCAATGCCAGGAACCGCAAACGCATCGAGATCGAGCGAGCTGCCCTCAAGCAACTCCCCGACCGACGAACCGCCGACTATGAGGAGGCTCACGTCCTGGTCACGTCGAGCGGCGGCTTCATCCTGCGGCGCGTATTCTACAGCGTTCCATCGCGTCTGATCGGCCACCGTCTCAATGTCCACCTTTATGACGATCGGCTCGAGTGCTTCCTCGGCTCCACGCAGCTCCTGAACTTGCGACGCGGCCGGCCGCCGCAAGGGAGCGGCAAGCACGGCCACGTCGTCGACTACCATCATGTCATCCATGCGCTGCGCAGGAAGCCGATGGCGCTGCTCAATCTGGTCTATCGCGAGCAGTTGTTCCCGCGCCGCGCTTACACCCGCGCATTCGAGGCGCTGCTGGCCATGGAGAGCGAGACGCAAGCCTGTCGCACCATGGTCGGCCTGCTTGCGCTCGCTCATGACCGCGCCTGTGAAGCCGAACTCGCGCATGCGATCGACGCCGATCTTAATGCCGGCTGTCTGCCTGACCTCGATCGACTGCGCGACCGCTTCAAGCCCGATCAGGCCGTGATCCCGAACGTTGCGGTCGAGCTTGTGTCACTCTCCACCTACGACGAGTTGGCCGCTGTTCGTGCGCCGAAAGCCGCTCTCGCGACCGAGGGAGGCATGGCATGAAGACGATCAATCCTGTCGATGCCGCGCGCATCGAGCTCCTCCTCGCCGATCTGCGCCTGCCTGCCATCAAACTGATGTGGACCAAGCTCGCCGAGCAATCCGACAAGGAAGGCTGGCCAGCAGCTCGCTTCCTTGCCGCGCTCGCCGAGCACGAGATCGCCGATCGCGGTCGCCGGCGCATCGAGCGTCACCTTGCCGAAGCACGGCTGCCCGTGGGCAAAACGTTCGACAGCTTCGACTTCGAGGTGGTGCCGATGGTCAGCAAGGCGCAGGTGATGGCGCTCACCGCAGGCGATAGCTGGCTCGAAAAGGGCGCCAATCTCTTGTTGTTCGGACCGCCCGGCGGAGGCAAGAGCCATCTTGCGGCAGCCATCGGGCTCGCGCTCGTCGAGAACGGATGGCGCGTGCTGTTCATGCGCACCAGCGATCTCGTCCAACGCCTGCAGATCGCCCGCCGCGAGGTCGCCCTCGAAAGTGCGCTCGCCAAGCTCGACAAGTATCATCTGCTCATCCTCGATGACATCGTCTACGTCAGCAAGGATCAAGCCGAAACGAGTGTGCTGTTCGAGCTGATCGGAAGCCGCTACGAGCGGCGCTCGATGCTGATCACCGCCAATCAGCCATTCGGTGAATGGGGCAAGGTGTTTCCAGACCAAGCTATGACGCTGGCAGCCATCGACCGCCTCGTCCATCACTCGACCATCTTCGAGATGAATGTCGAGAGCTATCGACGCCGCGCCGCCCTCGACCGCAAGCGTGGTTCAGGGCGACCGCCGACGCACGCGACAATCAAGGAAAAAGGCTGATTGACGCTCAGCGACAATCAAAAAGCGGCGCCGAGAAAAAAAGCTTGCGAACCTCAGGACTCAAGGCGATCATGACTTCGCTACCGGCCGCCGCTTCAAACCCTGATTGCCGCCGCCGTTCTCATCCAGATTGTCGCGCGACACAGCTCGACGGATCGTAGCTACTCCTACTGTTGACTCATGAGCCAGATCCTCAGGCCGCCACCGAAGAAAAGCCCGGGTAGCCCTGATCTGAC
>DATEGF010000130.1:0-2150 GCA_035280245.1 Allostellaceae bacterium | reverse complement strand
GATGTCGCGTTTATCGGCTGGGAACTCGACAATCATGCCGCGGTCGACGCCATGGCGGGGCGGCTCGAGCAGGCGCGCGTGCCGGTGCGCTCGGGCACTAAGGCGGAAATTACCGAGCGCGGCGTCGAGCATCTCCTCTGGTTCGAGGACCCCAGCGGGATCCGCAGCGAGATCTTCCATGGACCCGTGATGGCGTCCGAGTCGTTCGTCTCGGAGCGCATGCGCTCGGGCTTCCACACGGGCGACCAGGGCATGGGGCACGTGCTCGTCAATGCTCGCGACAGCGCCGAGACCGAGCGCTTCTATCGCGAGATCCTCGGCTTCACGCTCACCGACTACGTCGATACCGACACTTTCCATGGCGTGTTTCTGCACGTGAACTCGCGCCATCATTCGCTCGCCTTTGCCGAGCTGCCGCTCGAGAAGCGGCTGCATCATTTCATGCTCGAGGTGAACTCGATCGACGACGTCGGTCACGCGTTCGACCGGTGCCAGGAGCTGGGTGTGCCGCTGCAGCGCACGATCGGCCGGCACCAGAACGATCGGATGGTGTCGTTCTACGGCTATACCCCCTCCGGCTTCTGTTTCGAGGTCGGTTGGGGCGGCCGCGAGATCGACGATCGGAATTGGGAAGTCAGAGTCTATCCCGGCGCCAGCGACTGGGGTCATCGTCCCGTGGCCCCGCCGTAGCGCCGACGTGGCCGACCCTGCGGGCCGGCGCACCTTGGTAGGAGCGGTCCCATGCGTAGCGCATTGCTGGGTTTGTTGAGTGCGGTCCTGTTGCTCGGCGGAGTCCACGGCGCGAAGGCCGAGACCGTGGATCTCCAGCTCGTCCTCACCTCCGACGTCTCGCGCAGCATCGACAACGAGGAATTCAAGCTCGAACGCGAGGGCTACGCCGCGGCACTCGAGAACCCGCAGGTGCTGAGCGCGATCCGCTCGGGGCCGGTCGGCGCCATCGCCGTGAGCTTCGTCGAGTGGTCGAGCGTCGGCGAGCAGAAGGTGGTGGTCGACTGGTCGGTCATCCGCGATGGCGAGGGTGCCGCCGTGGTGGCGGCGCAGATTCGCGCGGCGCCGCGTTCCTTCGTCGGACATACCTCGATCAGCGACGGGCTCGACTTCGCCGTGAAGCGCTTCGACGTCTCCGGCATGGCCAGCCAGCGCCGCGTCATCGACGTTGCCGGCGACGGTACCAACAATTCCGGCCGTCCGATCAGCGACGCGCGCGACGACGCGGTCGCCAAGGGCATCGTGGTCAACGGTCTCGCCATCATCAACCTCAACCCGAACTTCGGCTTCATCGCGCACACCCAGCCGCCCGGCGGCCTGCCGGCCTACTACAAGGAGAACGTGATCGGCGGGCCCGGCTCCTTCGTCCTGCAGATCGACGATTTCGAGTCTTTCGCCGACGCGATGGTACAGAAGCTGATCACGGAGATTTCGGCGGTGCCTATCAAAAAGCAAGGAAAACTGGCCGCGAGATAGCGCTTCCCGATGGCATGAATACCGTGCGTCCTTCGACTCGTGATGCTCCGCATCGCGGCTCAGGATGAGGTGAATTGATTATGGCAGAAGGAATTGCTTCATCCTGAGCCACCGCCCGCAGGGCCGTGAGTCGGAGGACGCACGGAGTGATCCAGCCGCTACTGCTTTAGATGAGCAACCCCGAAACCCATTTCTCGTCGAGACCCGCTCCCTTGGCGGCTGAGCGGAGCGCATCCCAGGTCCCGGCCTCGAGCCGCACGCCCTCCTTGAGGCGCTTCGCACGATGGCGCAGCTCAGGCTCGCCGGGGGTCAGGACCTCGCCGCCCTCGTGATCCGGTCGCGAGCTCTTGAAGAAGTCGACGTACTGGCGGAGCTCTTGCGCGAAGCCCGTGTCGGAGCCGAAGGCTATCGGCGACATGTAGATCGAGAGCATGCCGTTGGTAACGCGATCTCGTGGCGTGGGTCCCGCGCAGCCGCCGCCGGTGAGCGCGCCCGCGAGGATCTCGCACATGAAGGCAAGGCCAGAGCCCTTGTGCTCGCCCATGGCGCGGATCGAGCCCCTGCCGCGGCCGGGCGATCGCTGGCCGGGTCCGGTAATGGGGCCGTAGAGCGTCTGCGGGTCGGTCGAGAGACGGCCGTCGGGCTCGATGAGCGCGCCTTCCGGG
>DATEGF010000129.1:0-5155 GCA_035280245.1 Allostellaceae bacterium | reverse complement strand
GGTATAGATCTCGTCGAAGTAGCGGCCCGTCGCGTCGCGCTTCACGATCCGGGTGATGTTGGTGCCGATCAGGCGATAGCGGAAGCGCAGGGGCTCCGCCTCCACGTCGGTCAGGATCAGGTTTCCGAGGTGCGCCTTCAGGTCGAAGGGCGTGAGGTCGGCGCGCGCCGGCATGAGCCGTCCCTGGCGCTTTGCCTGCCATAGTCCGAGGAGATCACGGAGCTCCGAGCGCTCGAAGGCGAGGCTCCGATCGTGCTGCATGCCGGACTCGTTCTCGCGCGGCGCCAGCACTTTCCTGGGCTCGGCCAACCCGCCGTCTCTCAAGCGAAGTCTCCCTCTCGGCGGCCGCATCGGCGCCCGCTCGCCCCTTCTGATAGCAAGAGATGGTTAAGGGATGATTGGCTATGCCGGCCCGGCCGACTTGGGCGCGGCGGGGACGAGGCCGTGGCGGGTCATCACGGCCATGAGCTTCGCGCGGTCGGGTGGGCCCGGCGTGTTTGCGATGTCCGCGACCTCGCGGAAGTAGCCGAGGCCGATGTCGGGCGTGAGAATCACCAGCGCGCGGGCGGGCTTGTCGTGCGGATTGCTGAAGCCGTGGACGGAGCCGCGGGGCGTGTACATGCGCTCGCCGGGCTTGAGGTCGCGCGTCTCATCGTCGACGGCGTAGCGCAGCACGCCCTCGAGGACGACGATCACCTCCTCGTTCTTCGAGTGGCTGTGCGGCGGCGGGACGCGCGCGCCCGGCGGCACGATCATCTCGAAGACGCCGCTCCCGGCGCCGGTGACGGTGCCGTCGATGAGATAGCGGATCTCGATCCCTCCCACCGTGATGGGCGCTTGCAACGTCGGCTGCATTCGATCGTCCTCCCGAAAGATGGGCAGGACCCTATCACGTTGGCACTTCGCGAAGCTTCAACTTTGCCTCGGCGCTGCGGGCGATGCGCACCCCCTGTTTTTTAGAGCACCCCGCTAGCTCCCATAGGAGCCGGCGCGGAAGCGCCGGGTGCTATCGGCGGAGGCGGCGCGGGTCGAGATGGTGCCGGAGCTTCCTCTCGGGCTTGCGCTCGAGGACGAGGGTCTTGCCTTCGACGGAGGCCTCGAGCTCGAAAGCGACACCCCGCGCGTTGTCCGCCACGACCTCGTAGCGGAGCCTCCAGCGCTCGTCGTCGGCGATGGGCACGGGCGCCGCGCCCTCGGTCTTCGTGTCGAGGCCGCCGCACACCACCGACCCCTCGGCGCTGGGCGCGCCCGCGATCACCTCGAAGGTCTCTTCCTTGTCCGACTCGATGTTGCAGGGCGCGTGCTCATGGCCGGGCGCGGCGCTCACCCAAGTCATCGGATAAGGATAGTCGGCGTGCCAGGACTCGGCCCGCGGCTCGGGCGCGATGCCGCGCAGCATCACCTGCACATTCGCCGCGATCTCGCCGCCGGCGTTGGTCACGATCATCCGGTAATGCCGCTCGGCGAGGTCGGGATGCAGATAGGGCCCGCTCACCCGCAAGCGCGGTGGCTCGGTCCGCCGACGGAGCCACTGGACGCAGCCCCCGAGCTCCGGAAACGCCAACAGCGCCACCGCGATCAGGCCGAGCACGAGGAGTCCCGGATAGGCCGCGTTGTTGACGAGCCAGAGGTCGAGCGACACCGCGAGGCCCGCCACCCAATTGAGCACGGCCGGCCCCGCGAATGGCCAGCCGAAGAACGCCACCGCGTCCCCGGCAAGCACCAGCGCGGCAATCGCGAGCCTGATCCACCTGGCCAATCGAGACCCCCGAAGAATCGATCAACTATAGAGCAGGCCGGAAAAAAGTAACGCGTTAGCGCAGAGGTCGCAGGCGGCGCGTCGCTATTGCGAGGGGTGCGCGCGGTCGACCGCCATTTCCTTGAGCATCTGGACGAGATCGCCGTCGGCGCCGTAGCGGAAGTTCGAGAACACGAAGGTATCCTTCGCGGGCTTGAGCTCCGCGACGACGTCGGGCTTTGCCGCGCGCTTTCCCTTCCGAACGCTGTAGACGTTGACGAGATAGAGACCGCCCTCCTCGCTCACCTCGCCCACGACGTACTTGTTGTCGATGTCTTGGGCGTAGAGGAAGGGATCGAAGTCGAGGCCCACGATGTCGCCGGACGACTTTTGCGAGGCCTCGGCATCCTCCTTGAGCGCCTTCAGCAGCGGCGGATCGAAGAGGCTCCCGCGCTTCGCGATCGCCACGTTGGAGCTCGGCTCCTTCAGGGTCTTGAGCGCGATCGGTATGTACCAGGTGTAGAACGTCTGCACGAAGTCCACCGCGCGCTTCTGCGTGGCATCGTCGGCCCAAGCCGCCGACGAGGCCAAAAGGAAGCATCCCAAGACAATGAGTATCGCTCGTTTCATGTCGGTCCCCCATCCCGAAGCAACATTGAACCACCAAGACACCAAGGCACCAAGGCTCGGGAGGCGAGGGCGCCAAGCAAGCTTGCGCTTCGCCGCGGGCGCGTCGGTCTCGTCGTGCTCTCCCAAACCTTGGTGTCTTGGTGTCTTGGTGGTTAGAGAGTCTTTGCCGGAGCGCCGAGCGGTCATTGCAGCGAGCCCCAGCGGTCCACGGTGGGCTCGGCGAGCGCCCAGCGCCACGTGCCGTGCTTGTCCGTGCACATGGCCGTGCGGAACGCCTACTACCGCCGTCCCGGTCCCGCCTCCACCGGCCTCCCCGTCGCCGCCTTCCCGCTCTCGGCGAGCAAGATCGCGGTCGATCTTCTGGGCGTCATCCGATGACGCGCGGCGGTGTTCGCGGCTAACTTCGCCGCTTCCCCGCGAGGCGCGCCTCGATCCGGGCGAGCGCCACGAGCATTCTCTCATGCGTGCCGTGCCCGATCTCCTCGAGCTCGTCGCGCGCCACCACCTTGAACGCGATCCGTCGCCCCTCGACCGCCGTCACCTCCGCCTCGGCGACGATGCGCTGGCCCACGGGCGTGGCTGCGACGTGGCGCACGTCGACGGCCGTCCCGAGCGCGCTCTCGCCGGGCCCGAGATAGGGCTTCAGCGCATTGAGCGCGGCATTCTCCATCGCCATGATCATCACCGGCGTCGCCAGCACCGGCGGCAGCGTCGCGTCCTTGAACTGATTGGCGAGGTGCTGCGGCGCCACCACCAGCGTGAACGTCCCCTTGGCGCCCACCGGTATCGAAACCATGGGGCTAACCCTCTATGCCGAGCCGCTCAGACATCATGTGGAGCACATTTGAATCCGACCAGCGACTGGCAAGTGCCACAGGCGTAGCCGACCATCGCTCGCTCCGCGCGCTCGCTTGCGGCTTTCCAGCGCCCATTGATCCGGAATGCCTTACCGCTCTCGATGCTGCTGACCTCTACGATCGCCGCGTCCGCGCATCGAACGAACCAGACTTCGCGGTCGTGAGAGCCGTTTTTCTGAATCCATGTGAGCCTGAGGTCGCCGAGCTCGCCGACCTGGCTCCACTGATCGAAGCCCAGGATGCTCGTCGGGTTGGTGGTGGGATCCACATGGGCGATCCAGCGCCCGGTCTTCTCGAATTTGAGACCGCACGCGTATTTCGCCACCCGCTCGCCGGTGGTTCCAGCATCAAGGTCGAACCAGTCATCGTCGATCATTTGCTCGCCTTGGGCGCCGGTGAGAACACCCAAGTAGCGGTTGTCGTCGCAGTCGATGACGATCGTATGGAAATGCTCGTTAGTGTCCCTGATCCGCGCGATGCGGAACTCGAACAGCACGCCGACATCGCTCCAGACGGCATTGTCGCCCAGGTCTCTCCACTCCGCGCCGGCCTTGCCGGCAATCACCAGCGACGCGATCGCGACGATCAGCCAAGACGCGGCGCGAATGACCCTGCCCTTGTCGAATTTTCGCATGGCTCCCCCCTTGGACCGCACGTCGAGATTAGTGCTCCAATTTTCGACCGTCCAGCCGCGGCGACGATGCGAGCCCCGCCTCGCCTATCAGGAGAGCCCGATGGTCATTGCAAGGGATGGTCACGGTCGTCCGCCAAGCCCTTGAGGATCTCGACGAGGTCGCCGTCGGTGCCGTAGCGGAAGTTCGAGAACACGAACGAGTCCTTCGCGGGCTTGGCCTCCGCGACGAGGCTGGGTTTCGCGTCGCGCTTCCCCTTGCTCACGCCATAGACCTCGACGAGATAGAGGCCGCCCTCCTCGCTCACGCCGCCCACGACGTACTTGTGGGAGGGGTCCTGGGTGTTGAGGAACGGATCGAAATCGAGGCCCACGATGTCGCCGGGCGAGTTGCGCGCGGCCTCGGCGTCCTCCTTGAGCGCCTTCAGCAGCGGCGGATCGAAGAGGCTCCCGCGCTTGGCGATCGCCACGTTGGAGCTCGGCTCCTTGAGCGGCTTGAGCGCGATCGGCACGTACCAGTCATAGAATTTCTGCGTGAATGTCGCCGCGCGCTTCTGCCCCGCCTCGTCCGCCCACGCCGCGGACGACCCCAGCAGCACGAGCCCCAGGAGAATGACCGCCACTCGCTTCATGCTTCCCCCACCTCGATCGAGAGGCCGAAGGGCACATTGAACCACCAAGACACCAAGGCACCAAGATGAGCTTGCGCCAGGCCGCGAGCACAGGCCTCCGTCGTGTTCTCCCAAATCTTGGTGTCTTGGTGTCCTGGTGGTTCGAAAGTTTTTGCGTCCTTCGCCGCAAGCTCAGAGCTCGGTCTCTTCGCGAGCCTGGGCCGCGGCGGCGCGCCGATCGGCCTCGCGGGCGTCGGCGACGCGGTCCGCCACGAGCTTGTCGATCTTCGCCTTGAGCTGCTCGCGCAGCTCGTCCGCGACCCTCGGCGCATCGACCCTCTGGGCGCCCGGCCGGAACAGGCCGAGGTAGCGGCAGAGCGCCTCGAGGGCGCGTTCCTTGTCGTGGAGGATGACGCGCGTCGCAAGGCCGCCGTGGCGCTTCACCACCGCGATCTCCTGGATCGCGGCGCGGTCCTCCGGCGGGATCTCGCCGGGAGGCCGCAGCGCCGCGTCCTTGCTCGACCAGTCCATGATCCGGCCGATGTCGGCAAACGCGATCCGCGCGAGCTCCCCGATCACGCGCGCGGCCGTGACCTCGAGCCGCGCGCGCCGCGTGGCGAGCCGCGCCTCGATCGCGGCGGCGACGTTCCGCCGCTGGAGAAAGCCGTGGCCGTTCTGCGCCGCCGAG
>DATEGF010000128.1:0-14537 GCA_035280245.1 Allostellaceae bacterium | reverse complement strand
GTCCGGCTGTTCGCCTCGCCGGGGATGGCGACCGTGCCGATATCGGCGGCCTCGCGCGCCAGCGGCCGCAGGAAGTCGCGGGCGTCGTGGGTGGTGAGCATGCCGAAGACCAGATGCAGCGGCCGGTCGCGCCAGGTCGCGGCGTGCTGGGCCAGCACTTCGCCGCCGGCCTGATTGTGGCCGCCGTCAAGCCAGAGCTCGACGTCTGGCGGCAGATTGGCCGCGAGCGGTCCGCGGGTGAGGCGCTGCAGCCGCGCCGGCCACTCCGTCGTCTTGAGCCCGCGTGCGAGGGCGGCGGGATCGACGCGGAACGTGCTCTCGAGACCTTCGAGGCATGCGATCGCGGCGCCGGCATTGTCGACCTGGTGCCGGCCCGGCAGCGCCGATGCCGGCAGATCGAGCCGCCATCGCCGGCCTTCGTAGCGCAAACCCGTGGCGGTCGGCTCGGCGCGCCACTCCTTGCCGTGCCGATAGAGCGGCGAGCCCGTCTCGGTGGCGCGCGCCTCGATCACCTCCGCGGCCTCCGGTGGCTGCGGTCCGACCACGCTGACCACCCCTGGCTTCAGGATGCCCGCCTTCTCGAAGGCGATCGCCGCGAGCGTGTCGCCGAGGAAACGCTGGTGATCGAAGGAGATCGGTGTGATCGCCGTAGCCGTTGGCCGAGCGATCACGTTGGTGGCGTCCACCCGGCCGCCGAGGCCGACCTCCAGGAGCGTCGCGTCCGCGGGCGTGCGGCTGAAGGCGAGATAGGCCGCCGCCGTGGTGATCTCGAAGAGCGTGATCGGCGCGCCCGCGTTCGCCCGCTCGCATTCCTCGAGGCAGGCGCTGAGCGCGTCGTCCTCGATCAGCTTCCCGGCGATCCGAATCCGCTCGGTGAAGCGGACGAGATGCGGCGAGGTGTAGACATGCGCGCGATAGCCGGCGGCCTCGAGGCAGGCGCGGAGTGTCGCCACCGTCGAGCCCTTGCCGTTGGTGCCGGCGACGTGGATCACCGGCGGCAGCTTGCGCTCGGGGTTCCCCAGGGCCGCAAGCAGCCGCTCGATGCGGTCGAGCGCGAGGTCGATGAGCTTCGGATGGAGCTGCGACAGCCGCTCCAGGATGCGGTCGCTGCTCAGGAGGCGGCCTCCGGGCGCGGCAAGAGCGGAACCACAGGCGCTGGCGGTGTCGTGCGGCAGAGCAGATCGATGAGCCGCGCCAGCGTGTCGTGCAGCTCGCGGCGCGGCACCACCATGTCCACCATGCCGTGCTCGAGCAGGTATTCCGAGCGCTGGAATCCGTCGGGGAGTTTCTCGCGGATGGTCTCCTCGATGACGCGCGCGCCCGCGAAGCCCACGACCGCGCCGGGCTCCGCCAGCGTGATGTCGCCCAGCATGGCGAAGGAGGCGCTGACACCGCCGGTGGTGGGATCGGTGAGGAGCACGATGTAAGGGAGCCCCGCCGCTTTCACTTCCTGCACGGCGAGCGTGGTGCGCGGCAATTGCATCAGGGAGAGAATCCCCTCCTGCATGCGCGCGCCACCGGAGGCCGGAACCACGATGAGCGGCGCCTCCTGGAGCACCGCGAGCCGCGCGGCCGAGAGCAGGCCCTCGCCCACCGCGACCCCCATGGAGCCGCCCATGAAATCGAAATCGAACACCGCGATCACCGCAGGCGTGCCGCCGATCCTGCCGTGGGCCACCACCAGCGCATCGCCGCCGCCATTCCGCGCCTGCGCCTCCTTGAGGCGGTCGGTGTAGCGTTTCTGGTCGCGGAAGCGCAGGGGATCGGCCGGTGTCTTCGGCAGCTCGATCTGCGTGTACTGCCCCTCGTCGAAGAGGATGCCGAGGCGCCGCTTGGCCTCAAGGCGCAGATGGTGTCCGCAATTGCGGCAGACGAACAGGTTCGCCTCGAGCTCGCGATGGAACAGCATCTGCTCGCAGCCCGGGCACTTGTGCCAGAGATTCTCCGGCACGTCCTTCTTGGCGACCACCGCCCGGATCTTCGGCAGGACGAAGTTGGTGAGCCAGTTCACGGTGCGCTGACCTTCGACGACGCGCGAGACCCGCGCACCCCTCGAGCCAGCGCCGACACATCCGCGAGCACCGCCTCGACCAAGCCGGGCTTGGCGCGGTTCTTCTCGTCGAGGAACGACGCGACGCGCTGCACGAGCGCCGTGCCGACCACGGCGGCATCGGCGACGCGGGCGACGTCCGCCGCCTGCTCGGGGGTCTTGATGCCAAAGCCGACGGCGACCGGAAGCGGCGTGTGGTGGCGGATGCGCGCCACCGCTTTCGCGACGTCGGTGATATCGGCGGATTTGGTGCCGGTGATGCCGGCGATCGAGACATGGTAGACGAAGCCGGTGGCGCGCCGGAGCACCACCGGCAGGCGCTTGTCGTCGCTGGTGGGTGCCGTGAGGCTCACGAGGTCGATGCCGGTGGCGCGCGCGGGCGCGTGGAGCTCCTCGTCCTCCTCGGGCGGCAGATCCACGGTGATGAGGCCGTCGACGCCGGCGGCGACGGCATCCTTGCAGAAGCGCTCGGCGCCGTAGCGATAGATCGGGTTGTAGTAGCCCATCAGGACGATGGGCGTCTCGGCGTTGTCGCGGCGAAACGTGCCCACGATCTCCAGCGTCTTCGCCAGGGTCATGCCGGCGTTGAGCGCGCGCAGCCCCGCCGCCTGGATCGCGGGCCCGTCGGCCATCGGATCGGAGAAGGGCACGCCGACCTCGATCAGATCCGCGCCCGCCTTGGGTAGGCCCGCCAGTACGCGCGAGAACGTCTCGGCGTCGGGATCGCCGCAGCTCAGATAGGTGATGAGGCCGGCGCGACTTTGAGACTTGAGTGCGGCGAAGCGGCGCGCGATCCGCGTCTCGCTCACAGCTTTACCCCGAGCGCGTCCGCCACCGCGAAAATGTCCTTGTCGCCGCGGCCGCAGAGATTGACCACGAGCAGGTGGTCCTTCGGCAGGCTGGGCGCCACCTTCGCGACGTGGGCTAGCGCATGGGCGGGCTCGAGCGCGGGGATGATCCCCTCGAGGCGCGAGCAAAGCTGGAACGCCTCGAGCGCCTCGCGATCGGTGATGGCGACATACTCGGCGCGGCCGATATCGTGCAGCCAGGCGTGCTCCGGCCCGATGCCGGGATAATCAAGGCCCGCCGAGATCGAATGCGCGTCGATGATCTGGCCGTCGTCGGTCTGCAGGAGATAAGTGCGGTTGCCGTGGAGCACCCCGGGCTTGCCGCCGTTGAGCGACGCCGCATGCTTGCCGGTCTCGACGCCGTGACCCGCCGCCTCGACGCCGATCATGCGCACGCTGCGGTCGTCGAGGAACGGGTGGAACAGGCCCATGGCATTGGAGCCGCCGCCAATGCAGGCGACCAGCGTGTCCGGGAGCCGACCCTCGGCCTTCTGCATCTGCCGGCGCGTCTCCTCGCCGATCACGCACTGGAAGTCGCGCACCATCGTGGGATAGGGGTGCGGCCCCGCGACCGTCCCGATGATGTAGAAGGTGTCGTCGACATTGGCGACCCAATCGCGGAGCGCCTCGTTCATGGCGTCCTTGAGGGTCCCGGTGCCGGAAGTCACCGGGCGAACCTCCGCGCCCAGGAGCTTCATGCGGAAGACATTGGGCTTCTGCCGCTCGATGTCGGTTACGCCCATGTAGACGACGCAGGGGAGATCGAAGAGCGCGCAGACCGTCGCGGTGGCGACACCGTGCTGGCCCGCGCCGGTCTCCGCGATGATGCGGCGCTTGCCCATGCGCCGAGCCAGCAGGATTTGGCCCAGCGTGTTGTTCACCTTATGGGCGCCGGTGTGGTTGAGCTCCTCGCGCTTCATGTAGATCTTGGCGCCGCCGAGATGCGCGGTCATGCGCTCGGCGAAATAGAGTGGGCTCGGCCGGCCGATGTAGTGCTCGCTGTAGTAGGCGATATCAGCGGCGAAGCTCGGGTCTTTCCGCGCGGCCGCGTAGGCGCGCTCGACCTCGAGGATGAGGGGCATCAGCGTCTCCGCGACGAACCGCCCGCCGAACATGCCGAAATGCCCGCGCTCGTCGGGACCTGCGCGGAATGTGTTGGGAGAGGGCATCGGTGTGCTCCAGCGGCGGGCTTAAGCCGGCTTCGAGGGTTGGCGTGGCGGCTCGAAGCGGGTGGAAAATACTAGCTTACGCCGGCTTCGAGGTTGGTGTGGCGGCTCGAAACCGGCGGAAAATAAAGCGACCGGTCTTTTAACGCCAATCGCCCGCCCGCTCAAATGCCGCGGTCAGGGCAGCGCGCCGACCTCTGCCAGGAATTCGCTGATCTTGCCCAAGTCCTTGATCCCAGGGCGGATTTCCACGCCCGAGGAAACATCGACCACGTCGGAATGGGTGATCGCCACGGCCTCGGCGACATTTTTCGCTGTGAGGCCGCCGGAGAGCATCCAGGGCTTGGTCCAGCTTCGGCCGCCGAGGAGCTGCCAGTCGAAGGCGAGACCATTGCCGCCGGGCAGCGCCTTGGGATCGCCGCGCGGGGGTTTCGCGTCGAAGAGGAGCCAATCGACGACGTCGAGGTAGGTGTGCGCGGCGTCGGGATCCTCAGGCCCAGCGATCGGGACAGCCTTCATCACCGCCTTGCCGAAGCGCGCCTTGATCTCGGCGACGCGCCGCGGAGTCTCGCTGCCATGGAGCTGCAGTAGATCCAGCGGCACGCGGTCGAGCACGCCCGCGAGCAGATCGTCGGTCGGATCGACGAAGAGGCCGACGCGCGTGATACCCTCGGGCACGAAGGCCGCCAGCGCCGCCGCAAGCTCCGGCGTCACGTTGCGGCGGCTGGGCGGATAGAACACCAGTCCCACGAAGCGCGCGCCGCCACGGATCGCGGTGTGCAGCGCCTCGGCGGTGGAGAGGCCGCAAATCTTCGCCTGCACGCTCATCGGAGCTCGTCCAGGATCGCCTGCGCAGCCGCCGCCGGATGCGCGGCCTCGGTGATCGGGCGGCCCACCACCAGATAGTCGGCACCGGCCTGGATCGCGGCGCGCGGACCCATCACGCGCTTCTGGTCGCCGCTCGCGCTGCCGGCGGGGCGGATGCCAGGCACCACCAGCAGAAAATCGGGGCCGCACAGCTCCCGGAGTGCCGCCACCTCGAGGGGCGCGCAGACCACGCCGTCGAGGCCGCTGTCGCGCGCGAGCACGGCGAGGCGCTGCACCTGCTCGCCCACGGGGCCGCGCTGGCCCACCGCCGAGAGATCGCCGTCGTCGAGACTCGTCAGCACGGTGACGCCCAGGAGCTTCACGCGCCGCTTCCCCTGGGACGCCACCAGGTCGGCGGCATTGCGTGCCGCCTCCATCATGCCGGGCCCGCCGGCCACGTGCAGCGTCAGCAGCATCGGCTCGAGTGCCGCGGCCGCGCGCACGGCGCCCGCCACCGTGTTGGGGATGTCGTGGAGCTTGAGGTCGAGGAACAGCGGAGTTCCCGAGCCGACCACCTGCTGGACGCCCGCCGGGCCATGCGCCGCAAAGAACTCGAGCCCAAGCTTGATCCCGCCGGCAACACCGGCCAGCGCTGCAGCGAGCGTCCGAGCACGGCCAAGGTCCGCCGTGTCGATCGCGCAGAGGAGCGGGTTGGCCGAGCTCATCACCTTTTTATAACGGGTGCGCCAGAGGTAATCATCCGCTCACTTGCGGTCGATCGGTGGGTGCCCTCCGCGCAGGTGGAGGTGTCTTCGGCACGAAAAAGTGATCATGCGAACGCAGCAAATCGCCTCATCGTTGGGGCGAAGAGCCCGTCGCAATGGAGGTATCGGGCTCCCAACAACTGGGGAAGGGGGACCCGTGTTCGTATCTCTGGAAAACTACCGCCCGCAGATGCTCAGCATCCTGCGGATTTTCGTGGCGTTGCTCTACCTACAGGCCGGTCTATCGAAGTATTTCGGATGGCCGGGGCCGCAGCCGAAGGATTTCGCGATATTCTCGCTCTTCGGCTTGGCGGGTGCCATCGAGACTATTGGCAGTCTGCTGTTGCTGGTGGGGCTATGGACCCGCGAGGCCGCCTTCATCATGTCCGGCGAGATGGCGGTCGCCTATCTGCTCCGGCGCGTGCTGACGGGTGCGTCGTTCTTTCCGATCGTGAACGGCGGCATGTTGGAATCGCTCTTCTGCTTCGTGTTTCTCTATTTCGTCTTCGCGGGGCCTGGACCCTGGAGTGTTGACGCCACGCGAGCGAGACGCTGAGCCTCGCTCTCTAGGTCGTGACGCGCTCGAGGGCGAGCTGCGCGGCAGCTAGGTCCTCGAGCGCGGTGCCCACGGATTTGAACATCGTGATCTGGTCGTAATAGCGGCGGCCGGCGCGGCTGCCGCGCGTCAAGTCGAAGAGGTCGCCCGCGACGTCGTCCTCACGGAGTACACCCGAGAGAATCGGCTGCACGATATCGCCCGCCTCCTTGAGCGCGCCCTCGCGGGTGTCGACGAAGACACGGGCACGCTTCACGGCCTCGTCGTCCGCCTCGCGCATCTCCGGCGTGAAACCGCCGACGAGATCGACGTGCGTGCCGAGCTTCAGCCAATGGCCGCGAATGAGCGGGTCGCGCGCGAGCGTCGCGCAGGAGACGATATCGGCCCCGCGCACGGCATTCGCGAGATCGTCGGTCGCGGTGAGCGTCAGGTGCCGGCGGCTCAGGCGATGCGCCAGCTTCTGCGCTTTCTCGAGGTTGCGGCCCCAGACCACCACCTGCTTGATCGGGCGGACGCTGGCGTGCGCCTCGATCAGATGCGAGGCAAGCGCGCCGGTGCCAACCATGAGGAGCCGCTCGGCATCGGGCCGCGCCAGGTATTTGGCGGCGAGCGCCGATGCAGCCGCGGTGCGGCGCGCCGTCAGCGCGGGCGCATCCATGGAGGCGAGAGGCCGACCCGTCTTGCCATCGAGCAAGAGGTAAGTGCCCTGCAACGTCGGTCGCGCCTGCGCCGCGTTGTCGGGAAAGAGCGTCACCATCTTGACGCCGATGTGTCGGCCGGTTTGCCACGCTGGCATCAGCAGCAAGGTCGCATCGCGCGCGCCGGGCACCGCCACGGGGTGGTGATGCCGGATCGGCACCTCGCAGCCGCTCCGGAACATCTGCCGGAGCGCCTCGATGGTGGACTCGAAGTCGAGCGCTGCCACCACCTCCGAATAGCCCAGCACGTGCATCGTGTAGGGCGGCTGATTGCGCATCAGGGCATCAGGCGTGCGGGACGATCACCGCGGTGCTCTTCGCCCGCTGCTCCGCCGCCGCCAGGTCGCGCTCGAGGATCTCGATACGCCGCGCGCGCGCCCAGGCCGCGCGACGCGCGCCCCAGCTCCACACCCACGCCACGAGCAGGCCAATTAGGAAGCCCACGAGCAGCGCCAGCAGCACGATCAGGAACAGTTGGCTCTCGAACTCGCCGAACGGCCACAGCTCCACGCTGACGGCGCCGAGATTCGACACCGCGAAATCGCCGAACACGATCGCCGCGATGGCGATGACGGGCCAATAGAGATATCTCACGGGCGTCAGATTACCGCCACGCGCCAAGGCCGGCCAGCGGCCTCAGGCTCAGACCGGCTCGTTCAAGCGCTCGCGCAGCTGCTTGCCGGTCTTGAAGAAGGGGATGTGCTTCTCGGCGACCTGCACGCTGGCGCCCGTGCGGGGATTGCGCCCCACGCGCGCCTCACGTCGCTTCACCGAGAAAGCGCCGAACCCCCGCAACTCGACCCGGTCTCCCCGTGATAGTGCCGCCGCGACCTCGTCGAAGATCGCGGTGACAATCCGCTCGACATCGCGCTGGTAGAGATGCGGATTGAGCTCTGCCAG
Organism: Allostellaceae bacterium; assembly: GCA_035280245.1. Classification (GTDB taxonomy): domain Bacteria; phylum Pseudomonadota; class Alphaproteobacteria; order ATCC43930; family CGMCC-115725; genus DASZHJ01. The sequence goes on along the minus strand of DATEGF010000128.1, from coordinate 6,748 downwards.
ACGCTGGATCAGTTCTGATTTCGTCATGGCCCGCTCCCCCTCGGGCTTATGCCGCGTCTTGGAGACAGGGTGCCAAACTGGCGGTAGACCGTCAAGAAAAAGCATTGGAGATGAGGTGGTTAAGACTTGGTACGGAACCGCCCCCAGGGCGTCGAGGGTCGCAACGCCGAAAGCAGCGCAAAATGGCGCTAATTTGGGGGCTCCTGTGCACACCAGCGGTTGCGCGGATCAGGCAATCCCCGGGGGCGCGCCGAGTCGCGCCGAGATCGCCTTGCTGGCCCGCCTGAGGGGCTTGAGGAAGCGGCGGGGCGCACCGCCGCGCAGGAAGCGTTCGGTCGGCATCGTGAGGCTCAGCGAGGCCAGCACGGCGCCACCCTCGCCCTGGAGCGGCACGGCGATGGCGCAGACGCCCTGGCGCCATTCCTCCTGGTTAACGGCGTAGCCGCGCTGGCGCACCAGAGCGAGCTCGCGCGCAAGGACCGCGGGATCGTCGATGGTGGCGTTGGTGTAGCGGGCGAGCGAGCCTGACGACGCCGGGCCCGGGCGGAATGCCAGGATCGCCTTGCCGGTGGCGGAGCAATGCGCGGGCGCGCGCTGGCCCACATAAGTGTCGACCCGGACGGGGTGCGGGGCCTCCAGCCGCTCGATCACCACCACGCCCTCGCCTTCGAGCACGGCGAGGTGCGGCGCTTCGCGGGTCTCCGCCAGCAGCGTCTCCATGTGTGGCCGCGCCACGTCGCGGAGCGTCAGCCGCCGCGCCACCTGGGCACCCAGGGCCCAGGACTTGAGGGTCGCGCGATAGCGGCCGGTCGCGGGGTGTTTCTCGACGTAGCCGCGGGCGGCGAGGGTGGCGAGGATGCGGAACAGGGTCGGGCCGGAGATATCGAGGCGTCGGCCGAGCTCGGTCAGGCTCGACTCCTCGACGCTCGAGAGCGCCTCGAGGATGTCGAGGCCCTTGGCGAGGGTCGCGGTGAAATAGGCGGGCCGCTCCGGTGGGGCGCCCGCGGCGGCGCGTCTTGACATCGTCGAGAGCCCGTCGTCGAATATTGAAAATAGTTTTCAATATTTGAAAACAGCCGTCAAGCCCGCTCGGAGGAATGCCGCCATGGCCAGCAATCGCGTCACCAAGGACATCTCGGTCTTCGACTGCGACAGCCACATCGTGGAGCCGCCGGCGGTCTGGGACGAGTACGTGCCGCAGAAGCAGCGCGCCTGGATCAAGACGCAGTTCTGCTTCCACACCGATACCGACCTCCTGCACATCAATGGTCGCGCGGTGCCGGCGGCGCGCGAGCGCTCCAACGCCGCCGAGGTCGGCTGGCCGCGCTGGAACAAGAAGGAGGTAGGCGCGCTCACGCCGGGCACGCCCGAGTGGCAGAAGAAATTCGGCCGCCTCCTCGGCTGCCGCGATCCCCATGCGCGGCTCAAGGACATGGATGCGATCGGGACCGACCAGGTGATGTTATTCCCGACCTGGTTCGTGCGGCTCGCCTTGCTGCGCGACCCCGGTGCCGCCGCGGTCCTCGCGCGCGCCTACAACGACTGGGTTTACGACTATTGCGCGCCCGACCGGCAGCGGCTCTTCCCGTGCGCGGTGTTGCCGATCCAGAGCGTCGAGGCCTCGATCGAGGAGCTGCGCCGGGTCGCGAAGCTCGGCTTCAAGGCGGCGGCGGTCAGGCCCTGTTTCTGGAACGGGCGCTATCCGACCTTGCCGGAGTTCGATCCGCTCTGGCGCGAGTTCGACCACCTCGGCGTCGTGCTCGCCATGCACACTTTTCCCTCTCGCGAGGCGCTGACGCCGGACTGGGCGGAGCGCATGGCGAAGGCGCGCGGATCGGGACAGGGGCTGCTCTTCACCGACGAGGCCGTGGTTTATTCGCCTGGCCAGTTCGTGAGCAACATCGCCTTCGCGATGGATCCCACCATCGACACCTCGGAGGCGCTGGGCTTCATGATGGAGGCAATGACCTGGCTCACCACCGTGCTGATGACGGGCTGGCTCGACAAATTCCCGACCCTCAAGGTGGCGGTGCTCGAATCGAACGCGAGCTGGCTCCCGCTCATCCTGCAGAAGTGCAGGAACTTCACCGACCTCTTCGCCTTCCAGCGCTCGCGGCCGATCAAGGACGCCTACGAGGCGTTCTACGAGCGGTGCGCGATCGGTTTCGAGTCCGACGAGGACCTGGTCTATCGCCTCTGGGACACGTTCGAGCCCATTGCGATCTGGTCCTCGGACTATCCGCACCACGACGCCGAGGACGCCTGGGACGCGCTCCATCACATGGCCGAGCACAAGGTGCCGCTCTCCGCGCAGAAGAAGCTTCTCGGCGAGAACGCCCGCAAGCTCTACGGCATCGAGGCGGTACTGCGCGTCACCGAGCGGATCGAGGATTACAAGCCCGCGATCCTCGCGTGGTGAGGTTTGTGCGGAATGCTCGATGCGATTGCTCCCTCTCCCCAGCGGGGAGAGGGTCGGGGTGAGGGGGCATGGCCCACTCGCGCTGACACATGTCTGCGACTGAGGCACCACCCCCTCACCTTGCCTCTCCCCGGTGGAGAGAGGAATTCGAGTGCGAGTAGTGAGAGATCGAGGGCGAAGCGATGACCCTGGCATTGCCGGCACCCCACCACCCCGATCGTCGAGCTCAGCGGGGTGTCGTCAGATGCAGCGAGAAGGTGTCGCGCGCGATCTGGATCGACTTCGTCGAGCGCCGTGCGATCGGGATGCCGTGCTCGTTGCAGAACAGGATGATCGCCGAGAGCACCTCGTTCTCGCCCAGCGTGATTCGCGCTCCCGCGGGCACGGGGTCGAATGAGAATTTGACCTCGCCTTCGTTGGTGACCAGCGGCGCCGTTATTCTGACAGGCGGCGTGATCCGGCCGGTCTTCACGCAATAAGACGTGATCGCCTGCACGATCTCCACGTCGGTGAAGGTGATGGTCCGGCTTTCGGTCGCCATAGCTGAGTCGCCCGCCCCAAGTTGGGCAGAAGGTACGCAAGAACCACCGGCGTGTCGAAATTTTAGGAATCTTCGCGAGGTCGAGCATCGATCGCTCTCAAGAAAAAAGGGCCGGCAACGCGCCGGCCCTTTTCGTTTGCTTGGCCCGGAACGGCGCTATTCGCCTTCCTTCTCGTCCTTATTGTCGTCCTTGTCGTCGGCCTTCTCGGTCCGGCGGATGACGGCGCCCAGGATGTCGCCGAGGCTCGCGCCGGAATCGGAGGAGCCGTACTCGGCCATCGCCTGCTTCTCCTCCTCGACCTCGCGCGACTTGATCGAGAGCGTCACCTTGCGCGAGGCGCGGTCGACCGCCGTCACCTTCGCGTCCACCTTCTCGCCGACGGCGAAGCGATCCGGACGCTGCTCGGCCCGATCGCGCGAGAGCTCGGCCTTGCGGATGAAGCCCGGGAGGCCGTCGGCGAGCGTCACCTCGATGCCGCCGTCGGTGACCGCCGAGACCGTGCACGTCACGACGTCGCCCTTTTTCACGGAGGCGAGGCTCTGCTCGTAGGGGTCGTGGGCGAGCTGCTTGATGCCGAGGCTGATGCGCTCCTTCTCGATGTCGACGTCGAGGACGCGCACCTTCACCACGTCGCCCTTCTTGTAATCCTTGATGGCTTCCTCGCCGGTCTTCTGCCAGTCGAGGTCGGAGAGGTGCACCATGCCGTCGATGTCGCCGGGGAGGCCGACGAAGAGGCCGAACTCCGTGATGTTCTTGACCTCGCCCTCGAGCTCCGTACCCACCGGATACTTCTCGGTGAAGGCTTCCCACGGGTTCGCCATGCACTGCTTGAGGCCGAGGCTGATCCGACGCTTCACCGGATCGACGTCGAGCACCATCACCTCGACCTCCTGGCTCGTCGAGACGATCTTGCCGGGATGCACGTTCTTCTTGGTCCAGCTCATTTCGGAGACGTGCACCAGGCCCTCGACGCCGGGCTCGAGCTCCACGAAGGCACCGTAGTCGGTGATGTTGGTGACCCGGCCCTTGAAGCGTGCGGCCGCCGGATACTTGAGCTCGACGCCCTCCCACGGATCCGCCTCCAGCTGCTTCATGCCCAGCGAGATTCGCTGGGTCTCCTTGTTGAATCGGATCACCTGCACCTTGACGTTCTGCCCGATGTGCAGCGCCTCGGAAGGATGATTGATGCGCCGCCACGCGATGTCGGTCACGTGCAGCAACCCGTCAACGCCGCCCAAATCCACGAAGGCGCCGTAGTCGGTGATGTTCTTTACGACGCCCTGGAGGATCTGGCCCTCCTGAAGGTTCGCGACCAGCTCGGAGCGCGCCTCGGCGCGGCTCTCCTCGAGCACGGCGCGGCGCGAGACCACGATGTTGCCGCGCGAGCGGTCCATCTTGAGGATCTGGAAGGGCTGCGGCGAGCCTAAGAGCGGCGTGATGTCCCGCACCGGGCGGATGTCGACCTGGCTGCCCGGCAGGAATGCCACGGCGCCGTTCAAGTCAACGGTGAAGCCGCCTTTGACACGGCCGAAGATGGTACCCGTGACGCGCTCGTTCTTCTGGAAATGCTTTTCCAGCTGCGTCCAGGCTTCCTCGCGGCGCGCCTTCTCGCGCGAGAGCTGGGCGTCGCCGTTCTTGTCTTCCATCCGCTCGAGGTAGACCTCGACGGTGTCGCCGGCCTTGATCTCAGGCGCCTTGCCCGCCGGCGTGAATTCTTTGAGCGCGACGCGGCCTTCGGATTTGAGGCCCACGTCGATCAGCACCATGTCGTTCTCGATGGCGATCACGCGGCCCTTGACCACGGTGCCTTCGAGACCGCCGCCGCTTCCGAGGGATTCCTCGAGCAGGGCTGCGAAACTCTCTTTGTTGCCTTGAGCCTCAGTTCCGGATACGGCGGCCATTCAAACTCCCGTTGATCCCCGGATCGCTGACGCCTCGGTGCCGGGGGATCGCGGCACACGAGAGGCGGGCCACCGACAGGGGTCGGGCGTGGTGGCATGGGCCCGGGTCCTGCAAGCCGATAAACGGCCGAGCCCGCCGGATTCTCTCAATATCTAGAGAGACTTACCGGCCAGCTCGCCGTCGATGTAGGCAATGGCGGCAGCGAACGCCGCATCGGCATTCAATGCCGTCGTGTCGAGGACGAAAGCGTCGTCGGCGGGCCTTAGGGGCGCCACCTGACGGCCGCTGTCGCGCGCGTCACGATCCTTCATGTCCTGCAGGACGCGCTCGTATATAGCCTCGACCCCCGCGGCCCGCAACTCTTTGAATCGGCGGGTTGCGCGCGCATCGGCGCTGGCGGTTACGAAGATTTTTGCGTCGGCATTGGGGCACACCACGGTGCCGATGTCGCGGCCGTCCAGCACCGCGCCGCGCGGACGCTGGGCGAAGTCGCGCTGGAAGGCGAGGAGCGCCGCGCGCACCCCGGGGACCGCCGCCACCACCGAGGACGCCTTGGCGACGCGCTCCTCGTTGAGCCGGGGATCACCGAGGCGATCGGCCCGCACGCGCTTCGCCGCCGCCTCGGCGGCAGCGGGATCGGCGGGATCGGCGCCGACCTCGAGGGCCTCGAAGGCCGTCGCGCGGTAGAGCCGTCCGGTGTCGAGGTGATCGAGGCGATAGTGCTGCGCGATCCGGCGTGCGAGCGTGCCCTTGCCTGCGGCGGCGGGCCCGTCCACCGCGACAATCACGCCTTTGCCTCGGTCATGGTGGCGCCGAGCCCGTTCATCAGCCGCATGAAGCCGGGGAAGCTCGTGTCGATGGTTTCGCCGTCGTCGATCGAGACGGGACGCTCGGCGGCCAGACCCAGCACCAGGAACGCCATGGCAATGCGGTGATCAAGACGCGCCGCGATCGCGGCATTCCCGCGCGGACGCCCGCCGAGGCCCTCGACCGTGAGTGTGTCGTCATCGACCGAGACCGTGACGCCGCAAGCCATGAGCCCTTCCGCCACCGCGGTGAGCCGGTCGCTCTCCTTGACCCGCAACTCGCCGAGCCCGCGCATCACGGTCTTGCCCTTGGCGAAGGCAGCCGCGACCGCCAGCACCGGATATTCGTCGATCATGCTGGGCGCGCGCTCGGCGGGCACCTCGACGCCCTTGAGCGCGCTCGCATGCACCACGAGGTCGGCGACCTCCTCGCCGCCGGCGATGCGCGCGTTCGTGCGCTCGATCCGCGCTCCCATCGCGGCGAGCGTCGTGAGCAATCCGGTGCGGAGCTCGTTCATGCTGACCCCGATGATCTCGATTTCCGAGCCCGGCATGATCAATGCCGCGACGATCGGGAATGCAGCGGAGGAGGGGTCGCCGGGCACGACGAGGTCGGCGCCCTTGAGCTCGACCTCGCCCTTGAGGTGGATCTCGCGACCGCCGCCGGGGCGAGGCGTCGTGACCACGGTCGCGCCGAAGTGGCGCAGCATGCGCTCGGTGTGGTCGCGGGTCGCCAGCGGCTCGATCACGGTGGTCTCGCCGGGCGCATTCAGGCCCGCGAGCAGCACGGCGGATTTCACCTGCGCCGACGGCACCGGCAGCGTGTAGGAGATCGGCAGCGGGTCGCTGGCGCCCACCAGCGTCAACGGCATGCAATCGCCGTCTCGCGCGAGAATGCGCGCACCCATGCGCTCGAGCGGCTTCGCGACGCGGCCCATCGGCCGCCGGCGGAGCGAGGCGTCGCCGGTGAAGACCGCGGTCAATGGCGTGCTCGCGAGCGCGCCCAGCATCAGCCGCGCGCCGGTGCCCGAGTTGCCGAAATCGAGGACGCCGCCGGGTTCGGCGAAGCCGCCGACGCC
>DATEGF010000127.1:0-4349 GCA_035280245.1 Allostellaceae bacterium | reverse complement strand
GGCAGCCAAGTTTTTGGAGTTCAGCACCGAGGCCCGGGCCCGCTTGAAGCGGGGCGTGGATCAACTGGCCGATGCGGTGAAGGTGACACTCGGCCCCAAGGGCCGGAATGTCGTCATCGACAAGAAGTTCGGCAGCCCCACTGTCACCAAGGACGGCGTGACTGTCGCAAAGGAAGTCGAGCTGGACGACGAGATCGAGAACATGGGCGCGCAGATGGTGAAGGAAGTGGCGACCAAGACGTCCGATCTCGCGGGCGACGGCACCACGACGGCGACCGTATTGGCCCAGGCGATTTATCGCGAAGGCCTCAAGTCCGTCACGGCCGGCGCGAATCCGATGGCGCTGAAGCGCGGCATCGAGAGCGCCGTCGAGACGGTCGTCACCGAGCTGAAGAAGATTTCGGTGCCGACGTCGGGACGGAAGGACATCAAGCAGGTCGCCACGATTTCCGCCAACGGCGACGCCGAAATCGGCGACAAGATCGCCGACGCGATGGATAAGGTCGGTAAGGACGGCGTGATTACGGTCGAGGAAGCCAAGAGCCTCGAGACCACGCTGGAGACCGTGGACGGGATGCAGTTCGATCGCGGCTACCTCTCCCCCTACTTCATTACCGATCCCGAGAAGATGGAATGCACGATCGAGGATGCCTACATCCTGATCTACGACAAGAAAATCTCGACGATGAAGGATCTGCTGCCGGTGCTCGAGAAGGTGGCACAGTCAGGCCGGCCCATGCTGATCGTCGCCGAGGACGTCGAGGGTGAGGCGCTGGCGACGCTCGTCGTCAACAAGCTCCGTGGCACGCTGAAGGTCTGCGCCGTCAAGGCGCCGGGCTTCGGTGACCGTCGCAAGGAGATGCTGCGCGACATCGCCATTCTGACCGGTGGGCAGGTCATTTCGGAAGAGCTCGGTCTGAAGCTCGAGAACACGACGCTCAACGATCTCGGCCGCGCCAAGCGCGTCCTCGTGGACAAGGACAACACCACGGTGGTCGACGGCAAGGGCAAGGATGATCAGATCGACGGCCGCAAGGCTGAGATCAAGGCCCAGATCGATAAGTCGACATCCGACTATGACAAGGAGAAGCTGCAGGAGCGGCTGGCGAAGCTCGCCGGCGGTGTGGCCGTGCTGAACGTTGGCGCGGCGACCGAGACCGAGATGAAGGAGAAAAAGGCCCGTGTCGAGGACGCGCTGCATGCGACCCGCGCGGCGGTCGAGGAGGGCATCGTGCCGGGCGGCGGCGTAGCGCTGCTGTGGTGTCAGAAGTCACTCGACAAGACCAAGGGTCACGATGAAGATGAGAAGACCGGCATCGAGATCGTGCGCCGGGCGCTCGAGGAGCCGATCCGCATCATCGCCCAGAACGCGGGCGCGGAAGGCCCGATCGTCGTTGGAAAGGTGAAAGAGTCGAAGGACAAGAACTTCGGCTACAACGCCCAGACCGATAAGTTCGAGGATCTGGTGGCATCCGGCGTCATCGATCCCACCAAGGTCACCCGCACGGCGCTGCAGAACGCCGCGTCGATTGCGAGCCTGCTCCTGACGACCGAGTGCGTCGTCGTGGAGAAGAAGGAGAAGGAAAAGGCGCCGCCGATGCCTGGGGGCGGTGGCATGGGCGGGATGTACTAAAAGCTAGACGCACAGACGCGTAGACGCTTAGTAGGCAAGAGTTTACGGTCGGGCTCCCCCTCGTGTGATGGTTCGCACGGGGGGGAGTTTTATGTTGGTGGGCCATGACTGGGTCCTCGGACTCGCCGTCGCAGCCGCTCCCGCCCGCCCCGGCTCATGCTCCGGAGCGGGCCGCGCTTTCGCGCGAATTGGCGGACTTTCTGATCGAGCTGTCGATCGCCCTCCACAAACACACCATGTATCCCGAAGGTCACCCGTCGCTCGAGCCGGCGGTGCTGGCCGTGACGCGCCGTGCCGAGCATCTGTTCGAGGGCCGGAGCTCGTTGGCGCTTGGCGTCGCGCGCAACCAGCTGGTCATCGAGGGCGTTGCCACCGAGCCCAAGAATCCGCTTCTCGCCGAGCTCGCCGGGCGGTTGCATCGCCACCACCTCGGCGCGGTCACCTTCCAGCGCGGCCTCCGCGTGAACGAAGTCGTCGATCTACTGCGCACGCTGGCGGTCGATGCCGACCGAACCGGCGCGCCGCTCGGGCTGGGTCCGCCCGAGCGACTGCGCGCGTGGGAGCATGCCCGTTTGCATCCGGTCACGTACGAGCGCCTCGAGCTACTGCAGGACGAGGAGCAGAGCCCGGGCGATGACAAGGGAGCGCGCGAGCGCGCGCTACGCGGGACGCAGCTCTGGGTGGGACTCGCGCGTGCCGCGCTCACGGCGGACGCGAGCGACGCAGATGCGCCTCCGCCCTCGAACGAGCCGGCGATCATTGCGAAGGCGATCGACGAGCATCCCCGCAACGCCGCGTACGATCAGGTGATCGTTGGATATCTCCTGCAGATCGCCGATGAGCTGAAGCATGCCGGCGGAGCGGACGCCGCCGCGTTGCGCCGGCGCACATCGAAACTCGTCGGCGCGCTCCAGCCCGGCACGTTGCGGCGCCTGATCGAAATGGGCGGCGACAACGCGCAACGCGCCAAGTTCGCGCTGGCGGCAACGCAGGGGCTCGCGGTCGATGCCGTGCTCGAGATCGTGCGCGCGATGGCCGACGCCACTCACAAAACCGTTTCCGAGCCGCTCGTCCGCATGTTCTCCAAGCTGGCGCAACACGCGGAGCACGGGCCGCCGGAAGCGCGAGTACAGGCCGATGAAGCGTTGCGCGATCAAGTCCGCCATCTCCTGGAGGGCTGGACACTCGAGGACCCCAATCCCACAGAATACGGCTCGGCGCTGCATCGCATGTCGGCCGCGACGCCGGCGAGCACGGGGCCGCGCAGTCTCACCGCGCTGCCGGCTGAGCCGCTGCGCGTGGTTCAAATCGCGGTGGAAACGGGCGTGCTCGGCGTCGCCGCCTGGCGTGCCGTCGAGCGGCTCGTTGCGGATCGTCACGTCGGCCAGCTGGTGGACATGCTCGCCGAGTCGCCGCAAGCGTCGCCCGCGCCCGTGCGCGCGGACGTCGCGCCGCTCTGGACCCGCGTGACCTCGCCGGAGGTGGTGAGCCAGCTCGCGAGCAGCGAGCCGCCCGACTTCACCACCATCGATCGGGTGCTGCCGCGTCTGGCCGTGGGCGCATTCGGGCCGCTGCTCGACGTGTTGGCGGCATCGGAATCGCGCACGACGCGGCGGGGACTGCTCGACCGGCTGACCCGGGCGCCGAGCGAGCTCGGTCCTGTGGTAGCCGAGCGTCTGACGGCGGACGCTCCCTGGTACGTCGCGCGCAATCTGCTGATCGTGCTCGACGGGTTGCCCGCGCTGCCGGCCGGGTTTTCGACGACGACGTTCGTGGGCCACTCCGATGTTCGAGTGCGGCGCGAGGCCGTGAAGCTCGCGCTCAAGATTCCCGCGGAGCGAGAGGTGGCGCTGCTCGGCGCGCTGTGCGATCCCGACCCGCGCATGGTGCGGCTCGGCCTGACCGCCGCGCTGGAACAGTGTCCCCTGTCGGCGGTGCAATTCGTCACCCGCGTGGCTCAGGACGCGTCGCGGACGTCCGAGCTGCGCGTGCTGGCCATCAAGGTGTTGGGACGGGCAGGGAGCCCGGCCGCACTCGCCGCCCTGGTGCGGCTGGTGGACGGCGGCACGAGCTGGCTGGGACGCCCACGTCTCGCCGCGCGGTCGCTGGAATTGCTCGCCGCATTGATGGCGCTGGCCACCGGATGGGCTGACGATCGCCACGCGCGCGCGCTGCTGGCGCTCGCGGCCGTGTCGCCGGATCCCGATATCCGCAACGCCGCCACCATGAGCGCGCGCGCGGCCAGACGTTGAGCGACCCCGCCCGCTTCCTGAATGCGTTCGCACAGGCCCTCGCGGCGATGGCCCTGTACCGCGACGGGCACCCGGCGCGGGAGCGCGCCGTGGATGTGGCCTACCAGCAGATCCTCGATCTCCAGTCGGACACGCCGAATCCTCTGTTCACCTTTCTGGGTGACGAAGTCGTGTTCGGCCAGCAGCCGCTCCGCGAGCTGAAGGCCTGGGATTGGGGCAAGCGGCTCGCCCAGGCCGGCATCCAGCGGCTCGAATTCGAAGATCAAGTGAGCCGCGACGACTTCGAGGGATTCCTGGAAGAAGTGCTGGCCCGGCTGACGCTGTCGGCGATCAGCACCGAGGCCCGGCAAATGCGCCGCAGCAGTATCCGGTTCGGTGCCGTGGGCTTGAAAGGCGAGAGCGAGGTCGCGCCCGAGCCGCTGCCGACCGCCACAATCACCTTCTCCCTCGGGGAGGAGGTGGAC
>DATEGF010000126.1:0-3413 GCA_035280245.1 Allostellaceae bacterium | reverse complement strand
AAGGCGCTTGCGGGGCCGTGACCTGCTGATAGAATTCACGTTCTTGTTGTGTTATTTACCGAGATCGCCCGTCGTCGTCCGCCGCTCGTGAGGGAGGGCGGCGATATGGCGCCGATCCGGGCGATCGAGGACCTGCGTCGGTGGCTTTTCCGCGTCCGAGCCGCGCTCAGAGAGCGCCCGCGTGCTGAGCGCGCTGGCCCTTGGGCTGTGCCTTTATGCCGGCGCGGCGATCGCCGGACTCGCGGGACGCTGGGCTCTGGTCGGGGTCTACCTGATTGCCGCTGCCGGCGCCGCGGTGATCGGACTCGCCGCGGTCTGGACATTGGTCGTGGGGGCGACGCCGGTCGCCGCGGTGCTGCCGGTGGGCCTGCCCTGGCTTGGCGCGCATTTTCGGGCCGACGCGCTCTCGGCTTTCTTCCTTCTGGTGGTCAACGGCGCGGCGTTGCTGATCAGCATCTTCGCGCTCGAATACGGCGCGCACGACGACGAGCCGGGCCGCGTCCTGCCTTTCTATCCGATCTTCCTCGCCGCCATGAACCTGGTGCTCGTGGCGGACGTCGCCTTCGTCTTCCTTGTGAGCTGGGAGCTGATGTCGCTGGCGTCCTGGCTCTTGGTACTGTCGACACACCGGGAAGCGGAGACCCCACCCGCCGCCTTCCTCTATCTGATGATGGCGAGCTTCGGCACCGGGGCGTTGCTGCTCGGCTTTGGCCTGCTGTCCGGCGGCGCCGAATCCTACGCCTTCGACGCGCTCCGCGGCGCGGCACTCGATCCGACGAAGGCGGCGATCGTGTTCGGCCTCGCGGTGGTGGGTGCGGGGTCCAAGGCCGGCTTGTTTCCGCTGCACGTCTGGCTGCCGCCCGCGCATTCCGCGGCGCCGAGCCACGTCTCCGCACTGATGAGCGGCATCATGACCAAGGTCGCGCTCTATGGGCTCGTGCGCATCCTCTTCGACTTGATGGGGACGCCGCCGTGGTGGTGGGGTGCCGTCGTGCTGGTGGTGGGCGGGGTCACCGCGCTTATGGGCGTGCTCTACGCGGTGATGCAGCACGATTTGAAGCGGCTCCTCGCCTATCACACCGTGGAGAACATCGGCATCATCGTGATCGGCCTCGGCCTCGCGCTTGCGTTCCGCGCCAATCACCTCGACGCGCTCGCGGGATTGGCGCTGGTCGCCGCTCTGCTCCACGTCTTCAACCATGCCATGTTCAAGAGCCTCTTATTCCTCGGCGCCGGCGCCGTGCTGGTGGCAACCCATGAGCGCGATATGGAGCACCTCGGCGGGCTCATCCACCGGATGCCCCGCACCGCCTTCGTATTCCTGATCGGATCGGTCGCGATCTCGGCGTTGCCGCCCTTCAACGGCTTCGTCTCGGAGTGGCTGACCTTCCAGGCGATCCTGGCCGGCTCCCTGCTGCCGCAATGGCTTCTGAAGTTCGCCGTGCCAGTGGTGGGTGCCATGCTCGCGCTTTCGGCGGCGCTCGCGGCGGTCTGCTTCGTCAAGGCGTTCGGCGTAGTGTTCCTGGGTCGGCCGCGGACGCCCGCCGCCTCAGACGCGCGCGAGGTGGGGCCGCTCATGGTCGTGCCGATGGCGGGCTTCGCCGCGATCTGCACGCTCGTGGGGGTCGTCCCGATTCTCCTCATCGAGATCCTGCGACCGGTGGCCGCACTTCTGGTTCCCGGCGGTGGGACCGCGCTGCCGGAGTCGAGCCTGCTTTGGCTCGTGCCGTTCGATGCCGACCGCAGCTCCTACAGTGGCCTCACCATCCTGCTGGCGATCACGCTCCTGGCGGGCGTGCTCGTCGTGGTGATCCACCGTTTCGCGTCCGATCGCGCGCGCCGGTCGGCACCCTGGGATTGCGGCTTTCCGGACCCGCGGACGGAGACCCAATACACCGCTGGCAGCTTCGCACAGCCGATCCGGCGGATCTTTGGCAGCACCACCTTCGCTGCCCGTGAGCGTGTGGATATGCCCGAGCCGGGCGATGGCCGCGCGGCCGCGTTTGAGGTGACGCTGCGCGATCCCGCCTGGGAAGGCATCTATGGACCTGTCTCGCGACTCATCGCGGGCATCGCCGACCGGATGAACGTGCTGCAGTTCCAAACCATCCGGCGGTACCTCTCGCTGATGTTCGCGGCGCTGGTGCTCCTGCTATTGATCGTGGCGGTGAGCCAATGACGGGCATCCTGCTCGAGGGCTTGCAGCTGATCCTGGTGCTGGCGCTGGCGCCCCTGCTGACCGGCATCGTCCGCAAGGTGAAGGCTCGCCTCACGGCCAGGCGCGGACCCACGCTCATCCAGCCCTATCGCGACCTGCTGCGCCTGTTGCGCAAGGAGGCCGTGCTGGCGCCGAACGCGTCGTGGCTGTTCCGGGTGAGCCCATACCTGATCTTCACGGCAGTCTGGCTCGCGGCCGCCATCGTGCCGACCTTCACCACGGGTCTCGCGGTGAGCCGGACCGCGGACCTGATCGCGCTGGTGGCGCTGCTGGGCACCGCGCGCTTCGTGCTGGCACTCGCGGGCATGGACGTCGGCACCAGCTTCGGCGGCATCGGCTCGAGCCGCGAGATGATGATCGCCTCGCTCGCCGAGCCCGCGATGCTGATGGTGACGTTCACGGTGGCGCTGCTGGTGCGCTCGACCTCGCTGCCGCATATCGCGGAGTTCATGATAACGCATGCGGTCGGAATACGGGTCTCGCTGCTCCTCGGCCTGATCTCGCTGGTGATCGTGGCGATCGCCGAGAACGCGCGCATCCCCGTCGACAATCCCGCGACCCACCTCGAGCTCACCATGGTGCACGAGGCGATGATCCTCGAGTACTCCGGCCGGCACCTGGCGCTGATCGAGGCCGCCTCCATGGTGAAGTTGCTGCTCTACCTCTCGCTGATCGCGGCGGTGTTCTTGCCGTGGGGCATGGATGTGGGCGGACTCGGCGCCAGCGCGGTCGGGCTCGGCCTCGCGAGCTACGTGGCGAAGCTCGGCATCGGCGCCGTCTTGCTCGGCGTGTTCGAGACCAGCATCGCAAAAATGCGCGTGTTCCGCCTGGCGGAGTTCCTCGGCGGCGCGTTCCTGCTCGGCATTCTCGCCGCGATCTTCCTCTATGTGTCGCAGGTGTTGTGATGCCGGTGTTCCAGAACCTCGCCTACGACACCGCGCACCTGCTCGACACCGGCGTGCTCGTCCTGAGCTTTGCGCTGCTCTACCAGCGGCGCCTCTTCGGCGTGATCAAGATCTATGCGCAGCAGGCGCTGTTGCTGGCGGCGGCGGCGGCCTGGCAGGCCCACGCGCAGGAAGCGCCGCATCTCTACATCACCGCGGGGATCGCGCTTGTCTTCAAGGCGATGGTGATCCCGATCGCGCTCCATCGGATCATCGTCTATCTCAACATCCACCGCACGCTCGAGACCGCG
>DATEGF010000125.1:0-10405 GCA_035280245.1 Allostellaceae bacterium | reverse complement strand
TCCTGCGGCGGCCTCGCGCCGACCGCGCACAGAAGCATGTCGCCCGGTCCGCCCGCTAAACCGATTGACACCCACAGCCCCAATCACAGAAGGATGAGGGGCATTGGTGATGCACAAAGAAACGCCCTCATCCTGAGCAAGGGCCGCTAGGCCCGAGTCGAAGGACGCACCACGGGTGGTCTCACGCCGCATCCCATTTGGGCGACCAGCCCGGGCTCACGAGGCGCGTGTTGCCCGGCAGCGCATCGAGGACGCGGCGGTCGTCGGCATCGAGGGCGAAATCGAAGATCGAGATGTTCTCGCGCGCGTGCGCGAGGCTGCCGGCTTTCGGGATCGCCAGCACGCCCGGCTGCTCCAGGAGCCAGCGCAGGCCGATCTGGTTCGCGGTCTTGCCGTGCTTCTTGGCGACGCGCTCGACCACGGCATTTCCCATGAGCTTGCCGCGCGCGAGCGGGCAATAGCCGGTGACGGCGATGCCGTGCGCGCGCGCATAGGTCATGACCGGCTTCTGCGAGAGCAGCAGGTGATACTCGATCTGATTGCAAACCACCGTGCGCTTCAAGCGCTCCACCGCCTCGCGCATGTGCGCGACGGTGAAGTTGCTCACGCCGAGCGCACGGACCTTGCCGGCGGATTTGAGGCGCTCCATGGCGTCGAACGTCTCCGCCATCGGCACTTCCGCAATCGGCCAATGGATCAGCAGGAGATCGACGTAGTCGGTGCGGAGCTTCTTGAGCGACTCCTCGACGCCGCTCTCGACATGCTTGACCGAGTTGCCGGTCGGATCGCCCCGAACCAGGCGCGCGATCTTGGTGGTGATGAAGAGGTCGCGGCGCGGCAGGCCGGACGCGACCCAGCCGCGGCCGACCTCGGCCTCGTTCTCGTAGGACTGCGCGGTGTCGATGTGGCGATAGCCGAGCTCGATCGCCATGGCGACCGCGCGCTCGCAATCGGCACCCCGCAAATCCCAGGTGCCGTAGCCCAGCGCCGGCACTTTCTCTCCCTGCATCTCCACGAAGATCATGGCGGCTCCTGATATTGCCGAACCCCGCGATTATCCCGTTGGGTCCGTGCCCGTCCACCCGCTCAATTCGAGCCCCTGGGTTGCGCCACGAAGAAGAGGATGAGGTCCCAGGCGTTTCGAATAGCCGCGACCAGCAGCACCGCCACCGAGAGTGCGAGCGTATCGAGGCTCGCCGGCGACCAGCGCGCGATCAGCACCGCCGCCGCCAGCATCACGCCGTAGCCGAGGAAAGGCACCACCGCGTACCACACGCGGTCGCCGACATCGATCTTGCGCCGCAGCAGGCGCGCCGCCACCAAACCGGAATAGACGAGGCCTGCGATCCCCGCCGCGCCGATGGGCATGAGCAGGCTCGGCGCCTCGAGACCCGGCGCCAGCATCAGGGCGGAGCCCAGCAGGATCGTCGCCATGTGCACCGTGGTCGGCGTCAGGAACGCGCGGATCTCCGGCGAGCGGTCGCGGGTCAGGAACCCGCCGCCGATCGACGCCACCACGAACATGGCGCCGATCAAGGTCGCCGCCGCCGTCCCCATGAAGACGTAGAAGTCGTGCCAGGCATGGATCAGCTCGATCGAGACGCCGGCCATCGGAGTGGTCCCCCGCTGTTGAGTCCGTCGGCGAGACTCCCACTCCGCGCGCCCCGGCACAACCGGGAGTCTGCCCCGGCACTGGACCTCGCGCGTGTTCCCCGCTAGACCCGCGCGGGTGAGCGAACCGGTAAGCGACGTCGATGTGGCGGTGGTGGGCGCGGGGGCCGCGGGCCTCTCGGCGGCCCATCGGCTGCGGCAGCGCGGCGTCAGCACGCTGGTGCTGGAGGCGCGCAACCGGCTCGGCGGCCGCGCCCACACGGTGACGACCTCGACGGGATATCCGGTCGATCTCGGCTGTGGCTGGCTCCATTCGGCCGATCGCAATCCCTGGGTCGCGATCGCCCGCGAGCTCGGCTTCGGCGTCGACGAGACCTTGCCGGGCTGGGGCAGCCGGCTCATCCGCATGGGCTACACCGAGGCGGATCAGACCGACTGGTTCCGCACGCGCGAGGCCTTTTACGAGCGGCTGGAGGCGGCGGCGGCAGGGCCCGATCGCACCGCCGCGACGCTCCTCGAGCCTGGCAACCGCTGGAACGGGATGCTGGACGCCGTCAGCACTTTCGCGAACGGTATCGAGCTCGAGCACCTCTCGGCGCACGACTACAACCGCTACGACAGCACCGACATCAATTGGCGCGTCCGCGAGGGTTATGGCGCGCTGGTGACGAAGTTCGGCGCGGACCTTCCGGCGCGGCTCGGCACGCCGGTGCGGCGCATCGATTGGAGCGGGCGCGCGGTGGCGCTCGAGACCGACGCTGGAACCGTGCGCGCGAAAGCGATCATCCTGACCGTGCCGCCAACCGTCATCGCCGCCGACGCCATCGCGTTCACGCCAGCGCTGCCGCAGAGAAAGCTCGCGGCGGCACACGGCTTGCCCCTTGGCGTGGACAACAAGCTCTTTCTCGCGCTCACGGGCGAGTGGCCGGAGATCGGCCCCAACTGGCATGTGCTCGGCTCGACCCAGCGGACGCGAACCGCCGTCTATCAATTGCGCGCCATGGGCCATCCGATCGTTGAGATGTTCATGGGCGGGGAGCTCGCCCGCGACCTCGAGCGCGGCGGCGCGGCCGCGATGGCCGCCTTCGCCCTCGACGAGCTCGCGGGCGCGTTCGGGAACCGCATCCGCGCCAGCCTCAAGCCGCTCGTGTCGTCGGCCTGGTCCGGCGATCCCTACGCCCGCGGCAGCTATTCCTATGCGCTCCCCGGCCACGCCGACGACCGCGCGGTCTGGGCGGAGCCCATCGCCGAGCGGATCTTCTTCGCAGGCGAAGCCACCTCCGCGCACGACTTTTCCACGACCCACGGCGCCTACCTGACCGGCCGCGACGCAGCGGAGCGGGTGGCTCGCATGGTTAAGCGCTGATCCGGATGTCACTGCGTCCTTGGACTCGCGATGCTCCGCATTGCGGCTCAGGATGAAGTAGGTGATTGATTCGACATACGAAACCCCTTCATCCTGAGCCGGCGCGCAGCGCCGAGTCGAAGGACGCACCCCTTGTCCGCTTGGGCATCGGTCAGATCTGATCTGACAAAAATGTCCCTTGACGCGGGGTAAGTGACCACTCACTCTCCGCGGCCGCGCACCTTTAACCTTTGAACAGCCCCGTGTGTCGATTCCGCCCCGGCACGCTCGACTGACTGATGGCGGATGACGTCGATCGATTGAAGGAGTTGCTCCATGGCCGCGTCGCCACTCCCTCGGCTGCGCTTGGACAGCGAGGCTCGCCGGCGCCGGATCGTCGACGCGGCGCTGCCGCTCTTCGCGCGCAAGGGCTTCGCGGGCACGACCACGAAGGAGATCGCCGAGGCGGCGGAGGTCTCGGAGGCGCTGCTCTTCAAGCATTTCCCGACCAAGGCCGCGCTCTATGGCGCGATCCAGGACTTCGGCTGCCGCATCAAGGAGGAGGCGCTGGAGCGCCTGAGGACGCTGGAGCCATCGACCGCGGGCCTGGTGCTGATGGCCTATATGATGGTGCACCATATCGTGCGCGGCGATGTCGACGACCGCCTGAGCGGCGACACGCGCCATCGTCTGGTCGCGAACAGCCTGCTCGCCGACGGCGATTATGCGCGGCTGCTCTACGAGACGATCTTCTCGCAGGTGTTTCCGAAATTCGGCGCCTGCCTCGAGGCGGCGGAGGCGGCAGGCGACCTCGCGGCCATGCCGGTCAAGCACCGGAACCGCTTCTGGTTCGGTCAGCACGTCGCGGCGACGGTGGCGCTGGTCTCGCTGCCGGGAAAGCCGGCGGTGCCCTATCAGGGCGACCAGGACCAAATCATCCGCGAGGCCGTCTGGTTCATCTTGCGCGGCCTCGGACTGAAAGACGCGGCGATCGCCGCCCATTACGACGCGGAGAAGCTGGTGGAGTACGCCCGCAGCTTCGCGCAGCCATCGGGAGAGACGCCGCAGGCCGGCGAGAGCCGGTCCAACGGCATCGGTAGGAGCTCGTCATGACTCGTTTCCAGAAAGTCCTGCTCGCCATCACGATCCTGGCCGCGATCGCTGCAGCCGTCGGCGCGGCGCTCGCCGCGAAGGTCGCGATGGGCATCGGCATCGCGGTGTTCTGCATCGGCCTCTGGTCTTTCCTCTTCGCCTATTTCCGGCCGGTCTGGGTGCGCGCCGCGCTGATGGCGTTGCTGATGGGGATCCTGGGATTCGGGTTCTACGGATTCAATGCGTTCCGCGCGCAGGCGATCAACAACGCCTTCAACAACATGAAGCAGCCGCCGGCGGCGGTCTCGGTGTCGGTCGCGAAGAAAGAGGCGATGCCGCGCTACGCGCCCGGCATCGGCACGCTTCAGGCCGTGCACCAGGTCACCATCACGAGCGAGGTCGGCGGCCTCGTCACCAAGATCTATTTCCAGGCGGGCGCCCAGGTGAAGGCGGGTGACCCGCTGGTGCAGCTCAACGATCAGCCGGATCAGGGCGACCTCGCGAATTTCAAGGCCCAGGCGAAGCTCGCCGAGGTGAATCTCGCCCGCTCGCGCGAGCTGCTGGCGCGGCAGAACGCGGCGCAGGCGACGGTCGACCAGAACCAGGCGCAGCTCGACCAGGCACGCGCGAGCATCGCCAAGGCCGAGGCGATTATCGCGCAGAAACTGATCCGCGCGCCCTTCGGCGGCGCGCTCGGCATCCGCCAGGTCGACCTCGGACAGTACATCAACGCGGGCGGCCCGGTGGTGACGCTCACCGATCTCGACAATCTCTATGTCAATTTCACGCTGCCGGAGCAGCAGCGCGGCGAGATCGCGATCGGGCAGAAAGTGCTGATCGCCGTCGACGCCTATTCCGGTCGGACCTTCGAGGCGACGCTCACCACCATCGATCCGCAGATCGACCCGACGATGCGCGCGATCAAGGTGCAGGCGACGCTCGCCAATCCCAACCACGCGCTGCAGCCCGGCATGTTCGCCAGCATCCGCGTGGTGCTGCCCTCGGGGCCGGAGGTGGTGACGCTGCCCGCGACCTCCGTCGACTTCACGCTCTACGGCGATTCCGTGTTCGTGGTGCGCGAGGACGGCAAGGGCGCCGACGGCAAGCCGGTGCTCAAGGTGACCCGCACCTTCGTCAAGACCGGCGACCGCGACAAGGACCGCGTCGCGATCCTCGACGGCGTCTCCGCCGGCGACCAGGTGGTGACCTCGGGCCAGCTCAAGCTCCAGAGCGGCGGCGAGGTGGTGGTGACGCCGTCGGACGCATTGACGCCGCCAGCGAAGCTGCCGAACACGTGACTCGGAAGCGAGATTAGATCATGAACGACAGCATGCAGCCGCGTCCGCCGCGCGAGCCCCACGCCTCGCGGTCGCAAAGCACCGAGGGCCGCTCGCGTTTCACCGATATCTTCATCAAGCGTCCCGTGCTCTCGATCGTGGTGAGCCTGCTCATCCTGCTGATCGGCGCGCGCGCGATGTTCACCCTGCCGATCCGGCAGTATCCGAAGCTCGAGAACACCGTGATCACCGTGACCACGGTCTATCCGGGCGCCACGGCCGAGCTCATGCAGGGCTTCATCACCGTGCCGCTGGAGCAGGCGGTGGCGTCGGCCGAGGGCATCGAGTACATGACCTCGTCCTCGACGCCCAGCAAGAGCGTGATCAACGCCTACATCACGCTCAACTTCGACCCGGACAAGGCCATGACCGAGGTCATGGCGAAGGTGCAGCAGGTCAAATACCTGATCCCGAAAGAGGCAAACGACCCCGTGATCACCAAGACCACGGGCCAGGGCTTCGCGGTCATGTATCTGGGCTTCTCGAGCGACAAGCTCCCGCGGCCCGCGATCTCCGACTATTTGGCGCGCGTGGTGCAGCCGCTGCTCGCGACGGTGGACGGCGTCTCCTCGGCGGACATCTTGGGCGGCCAGACCTTCGCCATGCGCGTGTGGCTCGATCCCGCCAAGATGGCGGCGCGCCGCATCTCCGCCGACGACGTCGCGACCGCGATCCGCGTCAATAACTTCCAGTCGGCGCCCGGCCAGTCCAAGGGCTATTTCAACCTGATCAACATCACCGCCGAGACGGGCCTCACCAACCTCGACGACTTCCGCGACATGGTGGTGAAGGCACAGAACGGCGCGCTGGTGCGCCTCAAGGACATCGCGACGGTCGACCTCGGCGCCCAGGACACGAACTCGAGCGTCTCCATGAGCGGCCAGCACGCGGTGTTCATCGGCGTCAACGCGACGCCGCTCGGCAATCCCTTGACCATCGTCGACGGCGTGCGCTCGTTGTTGCCGACGATCGAGCGCGACCTGCCGCCCTCGGTCAAGATGGCGGTCGCCTACGACTCGACCAAGTTCATCACCGCCTCGATCAACGAGGTCTATTGGACCTTGGGCCAGGCGGCGGTGATCGTGATCATCGTGATCTTCCTGTTCCTGGGCAGCGTGCGCTCGGTAGTGATCCCCGTGGTCACCATTCCGCTGTCGCTGATCGGCGTCGCGATGTTCATGCTGGCCATGGGCTTCAGCCTCAATCTATTGACGCTGCTCGCCTTCGTGCTGGCGATCGGACTGGTGGTCGACGATGCCATCGTGGTCGTCGAGAACATCTATCGCCATATCGAGGGCGGCAAGACGCCGGTGCAGGCGGCGCTCCTCGGCGCGCGCGAGATCGTCGGTCCCGTCATCGCCATGACCATCACCCTCGCCGCGGTCTATACGCCGATCGCGTTCCAGAGTGGGTTGACCGGCGTGCTGTTCCGCGAGTTCGCGCTGACGCTCGCGGGCTCGGTGGTCATATCCGGCGTGATCGCGCTCACGCTCTCGCCGATGATGGCGTCGATGCTGCTGACGAAGACCATGCACGAGGGCCGCTTCCCGAAGCTCGTCGACAAGGTCTTCGCACAGGTGACCGCAATCTACAGCCGCGCACTCCACGCCACGCTCAACTATCGGCTGGTGACGCTGGTCTTCGCGGCGGGCGTGCTCGCGAGCGTGTTCTACCTCTATACGCACAGCTTCGCCGAGTTGGCACCCCAAGAGGACCAGGGTGTCCTCTTCTCGCAGACCAAGGGGCCGCAATACGCCAACATCGACTACATGGACGCCTACAGCAATCAGCTCGACAAGGTGTTCCGCTCGTTTCCGGAGGCCGAGGCCACCTTTGTAATAGCGGGAACGCCCACTTTGAACCAGGGCTTCGCCGGAGCCATCCTGAAGCCTTGGGCCGACCGCACGCGCACGGCGCTGCAACTACAACAGCCCATGACCGCCGCGGTCGGCAACATCACTGGGCTCAGGGCCGCGGTCTTCTCGATACCGCCGCTGCCGACGTCGGCGGGCGGCCTTCCCGTCCAGATGGTGATCCAGTCGCCCGGCGGCTACCAGGAGATCTATCAGGTGATGGATCAGCTGAAGCAGGCCGCGAACAAGAGCGGGCTCTTCATCTTCACCGACAGCGACCTCGACTACAACGCGCCGGGCGCGCACATCGTCGTCGACCGCGCCAAGGCCAACGACCTCGGCGTCAACATGCAGGTGGTCGGCGACACGCTCGCGATACTCGTGGGCGAGAACTTCATCAACCGCTTCGACCTGCAGGGCCGCTCCTATGAGGTGATCCCCCAGGTACCGCGGGAGCTCCGGCTCACGCCGGAGCTCCTGACGCAGTACTACGTACCGACGGTGAGCGGCCAGCAGGTGCCGCTCTCGACGATCGTGTCCGTGAAGAACGTCACCGAGGCGAACGCGCTGACGCAGTACAACCAGATCAACTCCGCGACCTTCTCGGCGGTGTTGCGGCCGGGTGTCAGCATGGGCTCAGCGGTGGATTTCCTGAAGGACCAGGCGGCGGCGCTGCTGCCCGTAGGCTTCAAGTACGATTTCCTCTCGGAATCGCGGCAGTACGTGCAGGAAGGCAGCCAGCAGCTGGTCACGCTGGCCTTCGCGCTGATCATCATCTTCCTGGTGTTGGCGGCGCAGTTCGAGAGCCTGCGCGACCCGCTGGTGATCATGACCAGCGTGCCGATGTCGATCTGCGGTGCGCTGCTGTTCCTGTTCGCGGGCGCCGCGACCGTCAACATCTACAGCCAGGTCGGCCTGGTTACCCTCGTGGGCCTCATCAGCAAGCACGGCATCCTGATGGTGGAGTTCGCGAACCAGGCCCAGCTCAGCGACCGGCTCGGCAAGCGCGGCGCCATCGAGCAGGCGGCGCGCGTCCGCTTGCGACCGATCCTGATGACCACCGCCGCCATGGTGGTGGGCCTGGTGCCGCTGATCTTCGCCCACGGCGCCGGCGCCGCCAGCCGCTTCTCGATCGGCCTCGTCATCGTCGCGGGCATGTCGATCGGCACGGCCTTCACGCTCTTCGTGCTCCCCGCGGTCTACACCTACCTCGCCAAAGACCACGCCGCCGCCGCCGAGGCGCCGCGCGTGCGGGAGATCGCGGAGGTATCGTAGCCGACGTCGCGGAGCGTGAGGGTGGCCCAGATCCGCGGGAGGGGCGCATGAAATTCGGCTACTTCACGCTGAGCGACAATCATTACGAGGGGAATTCGCGGGACGCGAACCGGTTCGTCGCGGACATCCTCGACGAGACGGTCTATGCGGACGAGCTCGGCTATCACTCCGCCTGGATCGGCGAGCATCATTTCAACTCCCTGGGCGTGCTGTCCTGCCCCGACCTCGTGCTGGCGCACGCGGCGGCGCGAACGAAGCGCATTCGGCTGGCGCCCGCGGTGACGGTGCTGCCGCTGCACAATCCGATCCGCGTCGCCGAGCAATGGGCGACGCTCGATCTCCTGAGCGGCGGGCGCGTCGATTGGGCGGCGGGGCGCGGCTACGACCGGCGGGAGTATGAGCCCTTCGGCGTCTCCTTCGAGGAGAACCAGGCGATCTTCGAGGAGGGCATGGCGCTGGTGCAACGGCTCTGGTCATCGGGCGGCGAGCGGATCTCGCACGAGGGCAAATACTATCGCTTCAAGGACGTGCGGATCACGCCGCAGCCGATCCAGAAGCCGATCCCGACCTATGTCGGGTCGTTCTCGAAGCCCTCGATCGAGCTTGCGGCGCGGCTCGGCTGCGGCGTGGTGGTGGCGCCCTTCGCCGCCGCCATGTCCTTCGGCGGGCTGCGTCAGGTGGCGGAGGTCTATCACGAGTGCTGTGCCAAGGCTGGCACCAAGCCCAAGCGCCTCATGTGCAGCTACTTCACGCACTTCGCGGACACACCCGCAGAGGAAGCGGCGCAGCGTGCGCGACAGATCCGCTATTACCGGGAATGCGTGATCCCCTCTTTCCCCGGCGACCCCAAGACCGCGCCACCGAGCTATCGATACTTCGTGGACATGGTCGCGCGGCTGCAGAAGGTGAAGCCCGAGGACCTGACCGAGAATTCCGTCCTGCTGGGCTCGCCCGCGCGCATCATCGAGACCTTGAAGAAGGTCGAGGCCGCCGGCATCGAGGAAGTCATCCTCTACTTCAACGTCGGCCTCAAGCCGCACGCGCAGGTGAAGGACGAGATGGCGCGGTTCATGGCCGAGGTGGCGCCGGCGTTTCAATGAGGGTGGTGCGTCCTTCGACGCGCTCGCACTGCTCGCTTGCTCAGGATGAGGGGCATTGAGATAGCCGAAGGAAAGCCCTCATCCTGAGCAAGCGAAGCGCGTCGAAGGACGCAACACTGTCAGCCCTTCTTCTTCCGCTCCACGAACCTCCTGAACTGCTCCCGCGTCTCGGGATCGCGAAAGCAGGCGACTTCGCCGGCGTGCTCGGTCGCGGTGGCGTGGTCGAAGGTCGACTCTAGGGCGCCGTAGAATTCCGCCTTGGCGTGGGCGACGCCGGTGCGGGGGTAGCTTGCGAGCTTGCGGGCGAGTGCCACCGCGGTGTCGAGGAGTTGCTCGCCCGCGACCACGCGGGTGACGAAGCCGATGCGGTGGGCCTCGGCGGCGTCGATGTTCTCCGCCGAGAGCGTGAGGTCGAGGGCGCGGCCGAGGCCGACGATGCGCGGCAGCAGATAAGTCATGCCGCTGGTGGGGCTCAGACCCAAGGGCGTGTCGGGGAGGCCGAAGCGCGTGCCTTCGGCCGCGATCCGGAGATCGCAGAGACAGGCGAGCTCGAAGCCGCCGGCGAGCGCATAGCCGTGGATCGCCGCGACGATCGGCTTGGGGCAGGCGCGGAAGTCCTTCGCCATCGCCATGTAGAGCCCGATGGTGCGCGAGAAGGTGGCCTCCTCCATCGCCGACATCGCCGTGATGTCGCCGCCCGCGGAGAAGGCGCGGCCCTTGCCGTGGAGCACCGCGGCGCCCGCGGACGCATCCTCGCGAAGCCGCGCCAGCGCCGCGCGCAAGCCGATCAGC
>DATEGF010000124.1:0-9147 GCA_035280245.1 Allostellaceae bacterium | reverse complement strand
TCGCAATGCCGGTCGAGGTCGGGCGATACGCCCTCGAAGGCGCGCGCGCCGTCGAAGATGATCGAGGAGAGCCAGGTCGCGTGGCTCATCGGCCCCAGGATCGGCGGATTGCCCTCGTGCCAAGTGCAGTCAATGTAAGTGAACGCCTTCATGACCCTTCCTTCGCCAGCGCTGGTTCCCGGCCGGGAGCATAGACCGCCGACTCTATGGGGGCAAAGGAAGGAAGCGCGCAGCAGGCTGGCAGTCGCCGCAGGGCTGCGATAGCGTGCCGTTGATGAATGAACGGCGGATCTACCACATGTGCCGCCAGTCCGAATGGGCGGCGGCGGAGGCGGCGGGCGTCTATCACGGCTCGTCGCAGGATGCGGCCGACGGCTTCATCCATTTCTCCGCGGCTCAGCAGATTCGGGAAAGCGCTCGCAAACACCGGGCGGGACAGACCGATCTTGTCCTGGTGACGGTCGACGCCGCGAAACTCGGCGCCTCGCTCAAATGGGAACCATCCCGCGGCGGCGAGATCTTTCCCCATCTCTATGGCCCATTACCGCTCACCGCGGTGATCCGGGTCGATCCCCTGCCGCTCGGGCCCGATGGCGTGCACCTGTTTCCAAAGCTCAGCGACGCCAGCTGATCGTGAACGCCATCTACGAGCTCGGTCTGCCGCTGCTTCGGTTGCTGCCGCCGGAAACGGCACATCGTGCCAGCATCGTCGCACTCCGTGTCGGGATCGTGCCGCGGGCTACAGCCGCGGACCCGCAAAGCCTTGGCATCACGCTCTGGGGTCGGCGGTTCCCGAACCCGGTCGGGCTTGCGGCGGGCTTTGACAAGAATGCCGAGGTGCCGGACGCGATGCTGCGATTCGGTTTCGGGCTCGTCGAGACCGGGACGGTGACGCCGCGTCCGCAGCCCGGCTATCTCAAGCCGCGGCTGTTCCGCCTCACAGAGGACGGCGCGCTCATCAATCGGCTCGGCTTCAACAATGAGGGCCTCGACGCGGTGCGTGCGCGGCTCGCCGGCCGGCGCGGCCGGCGCGGCCTGGTCGGCGCCAACCTCGGCAAGAACAAGGACAGCACCGACGCGGTGGCGGACTATGTCGCGGGCGTGCGCGCGCTTGCGCCGCTCGCAGACTACCTCGTCGTCAACGTGTCGTCGCCCAACACACCGGGGCTCCGCGATCTTCAGAGGAAGGCGAGCCTTCTCGCGTTGATCGCGGCGCTCAAATCCGCGCGCGCTGAAACCGCGCCCACCGACCCGCCGCCACTCCTGCTCAAGATCGCGCCCGATTTATCGGAAAGCGAGCGTGCGGAGATCGCGGAGGCGTCGCTCGAGACCGGTATCGACGGACTCATCATCTCCAACACGACGGTGGCGCGGCCGGCGACGCTCAGGAGCACGCATGCGCGCGAGGCCGGCGGCCTCAGTGGCAGACCGCTGCTTGCGGCCTCGACCGCGCTGGTCGCGGAGATGCGGCGTCTCACGCAGGGACGACTCCCGCTGGTGGGCGTCGGCGGCATCGCCGGCGGTGCCGACGCCTATGCCAAGATCCGCGCCGGCGCGAGCCTGGTGCAGCTCTACTCCATGCTCGTCTACGAGGGGCCGGGTCTGGTGTCGCGCATCAAGCGTGACCTCGCGGGCTTCCTCGCCCGGGATGGATTTGCGAGTATCGCCGACGCCGTCGGTGCCGACGTGCCGGTTTCGAGCTGAGAGCAACCTTGACCGAGATTCCGTCCCTATCCGGCCTTCGCGAGATCGCGGACCGCTACGATGGCTATATCCTCGACCTCTGGGGCGTCCTGCATGATGGGCAAGCGCCGTTTCCCGGCGTGCTCGACTGCCTTACGCGGCTCAAGGCCGCCGGCAAGCGCCTCGTCATCCTGTCGAACGCGCCGCGCCGTGCGCATCTCGTGGAGGAGCGCGTCGCCGAGATCGGGATTCCCCGCACGCTCTACGATCATCTCCTCTCGTCCGGCGAGGAGGTCTGGCAGCATCTCAAGAAGCGGGACGATGCCTTCTACGCGGCGCTCGGCCGCGTCTGCTATCACATCGGCCCGCCGCGCGACGACAACATGCTGGCAGACCTCGGCCTGCGCCGGGTCGAGAACGTCGCGGATGCCGAGTTCATCTTGAACACCGGACCCTGGGGCTGGAACGAGACGGTCGAGAATTACGAGGCCGTGCTCCGGGGCGGCCGCGCCAAGGATCTGCCGATGGTGTGCGCCAATCCGGATCTGGTGGTGATGCATCGCGGCAGCCGCGTCATCTGCGCGGGCGCGCTCGCCCAGCAGTACGAGGCGATCGGCGGGCGCGTGCGCTGGCACGGTAAGCCCTATCCCTCGGTCTACGACACCTGCTTCGGCTTGCTTGGTGTCGCCGACCGCGGGCGCATCCTCGGCGTGGGCGACAGCCTCCGCACCGATATCGCCGGCGCCAACGGCGTCGGCATCGCGAGCCTGCTCATCATCGGCGGCATCCACGGCGAGGAGCTGGGCGGGGCACCGGGCGCGCTGCCCGATCCCGCCAGACTCGCGGCGGCCGTCGCCGAAAGCGGGCATCGGCCGACCTACGCGATGGCGCACCTGACTTGGTGACGGTTTCGCGCCGGAGCATTCAGGAAGAAGGTTCACCACGGAGCGCACGGAGAACACGGAGGATCTGACTACATAACCAACCGTCGGATCCCGTCTTTCAGCATTGTTGTGTTGAAGTTAATGAGCAGACCAATTTTGAGCCCACTCAAACGAAGATAAGTGAGCACTTGCGCATCATGAATCGGCAGAAGCCGATCGACCGATTTCACTTCAACGATAAGTACCCGCTCCACAACCACGTCCATGCGATAGCCGCATTCGAGCCGTGTCGCTTTGTCGAGGATTGGTTGGGGCACTTGGCGCTCGCAGTGGGTTCCACTTTGGAGCAACTCGAAGCACAGGCACTCTTCATAGGCCGATTCCAAGAGACCGGGCCCAAGCTGCCGGTGCACATCGATTGCTAGGCCAATTACGCGCTCTGTGAGCGCGCCTCCGTGCGAAAGGCTCATCGCCTTCTCCGTGCTCTCCGTGTGCTCCGTGGTGAAATCGATTTTTTGCTGACTGGAAGAATCTTCGGGCGCGCGCTCAGTGGCCGCCGCGGTGGAGGATGGTGTCGGCGAGGCCGGTGTCGTAGGCGAGGCCGGCGGGCGTGAGTACCGCGGCCGCGGGGAATTCCGACTTGATGAGACCCTTGCGCTCGAGCGCCACCCAGGCGGCGGCGTTCGACAGCCCATGCGCGTCGCGCGCCATGACGATGGCGGCGCCGACATGGAAGTGGTCGCCATGGGGGTAAGGGAGGTCGCTCACCCGGACGGTGCCGTCGGGCAACGGTTTCGCATTCGCCGCCGAGCGCGCAAGCTCCTGCAGCAAGGTCAGTGTCTTGAGCTGGAGCGGATTGAGGTTGAGAGGATTCTTCTTCAGGGCCATGACGCTAGTCTTAGAGCGGTCCTGGCGAACCTGGCAAGAACCTGAGACTCAGGCCGCGGTCTCGTCCCCTGAGCGATCGCCGAGCTTCGAGATCAGGCGAAGGATATCGGCCTGGAGCTGCGGGTCGCGGATGCCGTAATAGCCGCGGATCAGCGACATCACCTCGCGCCGGTCGAATGTCTCGTTCGCGGGCGAGGCCTCGACCGCGATGTTCTTGGCGACAATGCCGTCGGGATAGCCTTCGAAGAAAAATCCCGGCGAGACCTCCAGCACCTGTGCCACGTCATAGAGCCGGCTTGCGGAGATTCGGATGTCGCCGGACTCGTACTTCTGCACGGCCTGGAAGGAGACGCCGATCTTGCTGGCGAGCGCGCCCTGGCTCAGACCCAGTTGAATGCGCCGGAGCCGCATGCGGCCGCCGACATAGATATCGATCGGGTGAGCCTCGTGGTCTTTGCGTGGGACGATCATGGGACCACCTCAGGTGCGCGCCGTTTCGAGACGGCGTCATTTGGAAGCGGAAAGTTTCGGGCCGGTCGAACCGCACGAACCGGCGTCGACGGGCGGAACAACCTCACAAGATCGTGAAACCCCCAATACTCTACCAGAGCGTGCACCACGCTCCGCGAGGATGACAGAAATATTTCGGATCGGATTTATCCAAAAGGGGATAGGGCTCCGTCCGATTCACTGGCATGGCGCTCGTCGGGTGCACTTCCCGCTTGCGTGGGACTCACAAGTAAAGGGTGAGTGTCAGGCCTTCTGCTTGAGCCGCAGCGTCCAGGCTTGCAGCGATTCCAGGAGCTGCTTGATCAAGCCCTTCGCGGTCTCGTCGGTGAGGTTGCCCTGGGCGTCGAAGCGGGTCTGCGCCTGCGGGATCATCACTTCGGGCTTGTTGACCGGGAACATATTGAGGAAGACGGAGATCTGCCGGAGGTGATACTGCGCGCGCGCCGTGCCGAGCACGCCGCCGCTCGCGCCCATGATCGCGACGGGCTTGCCGTCGAAGGGCTGGTTCGGCGGCCGCGAGCCCCAGTCGATCGCGTTCTTGAGCACACCCGAGACCGAGTAGTTGTATTCCGGCGTCACGAAGAGCAGCGCATCGGCGGCCGCGATCTGGTCGCGGAATGCCTGCACCGCCGGCGGGAAGCCCTGCGCCTTCACGTCCTCGTTGTAGGGCGGGAATGCGCTGATGTCGGCGATCTCGATCCTCATGCCCGCGGGTGCGAGCCCCTGCGCCACGCGGAGCGCCATCATGTTGAACGAGCCTTTGCGCAGGCTGCCGCAGATGCCGAGTACTTTGAGATCGCTCATCGCCGATTCCCCTTCATAAGTGCGTTCTCACCCGATATAGCCGATGAATCGGTGAGGCGCGCAATGCGTTTCTGCGCACAGCAACGATGCGGCTATCAACGGGCGTGTTGCTGAATGAATGCGACAATCCTAGGCACGACGGCCGGAGCGAGCGGGAGCGCAGGATTGCCGTAAGTCGCAATGTTCGGAGCGCGGTCCGGCGGTGCGTGCTTGAGAATGTGATTGACACCCTCGAGGATGGCCACCTCGACATCTGAGCGCGCGCGCTGCAGTCGGCGCGCATCAGCGAGACTTACCTGGATATCCGTCGTGCCTTGGATCGCGAGGACCGGTGCCATAACCTTCGCGAGCTCTGCCGCAGGATCGATTGGCAACCAGGAAATCAGATAGGGTTGCACGGTTGACCGAAAAAACACCGCAAGTTCTTTCGGGACATTCAGTACCTCCTCCCCCTTCTCGAGGTTCGTGAGAGCGGCTTCCGCAGCTTCGCGAAGCGGACTCCCGGGACCCGACGCTTCCAACTGGCGGCGCAGCACGGTACCTGCAGGAAAGCCAGGCCCCGCGATCGAGATCAATCCCTCGACCCGGTCGCGCTGCGCCGCAAGAGTCGCCACGAGAGCGCCCTCGCTATGTCCGAGCAAGAAGATGCTGCGTACTCGTGCTTGTGCGCGCAGGGACCGGACCCATGCAACGGCGTCATCGACGTAGGACACGAACCTGAGGTCGCGCTCCGACATCACTGCAGCGGCGCTCTCCCCAATGCCGCGCTTGTCGGCGCGCAGCGACGCAATACCGAACCCGGCCAGATCCCGCGCCAGAAGTTTCAGACTGTCGTTGCGCAGAGCCGGTTGATTGCCGTCCCTATCCGTGGGTCCCGAGCCCGCGAGGATCAAGACAGCGGACAACCGCGACGAGCCCTGCGGCCTCAGCAGTGTGCCCCTGAGCGGTGCCCGCCCTCCGTCAATCGCGACTGCAGACTCGGTCCATGGTGCCTGGTGCGCTGTCACAGTGGTTCCAAAAGCGAAGGACGAAGACAAGTCAGGTTTGGCTCACGAGGTTGTTCGGCGCAAGAATTCCTCCAGACGCCTGCGCTCGGCGGATGTCAGCCGCAGGCCGAGC
Organism: Allostellaceae bacterium; assembly: GCA_035280245.1. Classification (GTDB taxonomy): domain Bacteria; phylum Pseudomonadota; class Alphaproteobacteria; order ATCC43930; family CGMCC-115725; genus DASZHJ01. The sequence goes on along the minus strand of DATEGF010000124.1, from coordinate 3,259 downwards.
TTAGTCCGGCGCCAGAGGATGTCGTCAGCGCTCTCGGCCCATTCCTCGCGGCGAAGCCAGTCGACCTCACGCGCGCTGAGGCCCGCACCGAAGGCGTCGCCGAGATCCTCGGCGCGTTGCGCGTCACCCAGCACGGCCACGGCTTCGCTGCCGTATCGACGCACGAGCGCCTCGGCGGCCGTGGCGTCGAGCCAGGGATAGATCTCGATGAGAGCCGCCGCAGCACTCTCGATACCATTGCCGCCCAGTGCGCCACCCGGCAGCGGCGCACCCGCGGTCCAAGCGCGACCCGTGCCGGGCAACGCCAGCCGCTCGAGCGCATGCTCGGCAAGGCGGCGGTATGTCGTGATCTTGCCGCCGAGTACCGAGAGCATCGGCGCTTCCGAGGGCCCGCCGTCGCGCAGCAGGACATAATCTCGGGTCACCGCGGAGGCGCTCTCGGCGTGGTCCTCGTAGAGCGGGCGGACGCCCGCGTAGCGCCAGACGATCGCGGCGGGTGACAGAGGCCGCGCGAACCAGCGGCCGACCGCGCGGCAGAGATAGTCCGCCTCCTCGTCGGTGCAGGCGACGGTCGCGGGATCGCCCTCGAACAGCGCCTCCGTAGTGCCGATCAGGGTGAAGTCTCGCTCGAAGGGCAGCACGAAGACGATGCGGCGATCGTCGTTCTGGAGAATGTAAGCCTGCGCGCCGTCGTAGAGCCGGGGCACCACGATGTGGCTGCCCTTCACCAGGCGGAGCGCCGCCTTGCCATGCTCGACGCCGGCGCGGCGCGCGATCTCCATCGCCCAAGGACCGCCGGCATTGATCAGGGCGCGCGCATCGACGTCGGAGCGAGCGCCGTCGGCCGCACGCAGCTCGGCGCGCCAGATCGCGCCGTCGCGGCGAGCCGAGACGAACTCCACGCCGCACAGCACGCGGGCACCGCGGCGGACGGCATCGCGGGCGTTGGCGATCACCAGCCGGGCGTCGTCGGCCTGGCAATCGGCGTAGACGAAGGCCGCGGCGATGTCCGGCCGGAGCGGCGCGCCGCGCGGGTCCCGCCGCGGGTCGATCCGCCGGCTCGCGGGCAGGATCTGGCGACCGCCCAGGTGATCGTAGAGCCAGAGGCCGAGCCGCAGCATCCAGCGCGGGCGCAGGCTCTTGTCGTGCGGCAGGACGAACTCGGCCGGGTGGATCAGATGCGGCGCCATCCGCATCAGCACCTCGCGCTCGATTAAGGCCTCGCGCACCAGGCGGAACTCGCCGAGCTCGAGATAGCGCAAGCCGCCGTGGATGAGCTTGCTCGAGGCGGAGGACGTGGCGCCCGCGAGGTCGCCGCGCTCCACCAGCAGCACGGACAGGCCCCGGCCCACGGCATCGCGCGCGATCCCCGCGCCGTTGATGCCGCCGCCGACGATCAAGAGATCGACCGCGGAAGGAGTCACCTTCGGACTTGCCCCCCATGAACGCGCCCGCGCGAGTGTCGTGTCGGCTCGCGACATCGTCAACGCCGAGCATCCTCGATCAACACTTCTCGGGTAAAGCGATCGGCGAGCTTAGCGATCGCGCTGGTACTGATCAGAGCAAGAGCGCTCGCGACTCACCCTTCAGCGCGTCCCGGCTGAACCGGTCGCTGGCCCTCCGGACGTCAAGGTCACCCGAGAAGCAGGATCAGTCGTCATCGTCTTCGTCTTCACCCTGCCACGAGTGGACCTGCCCATAGTAGCCCGGTGACGGCACGATGACGGTCCGCGGCGGGTAGCCGTATGTCGGCGGGGTATAGACAGGGCCAGGAGCGTAATACACCGGCGGGGCAGTGTAATAGGGCACCGCGTAGACCGGCGGGGGGACGTAGTAGGGCGCCCCATACACCGGCCCGCCGAAACCTATGCCGACGCTGACGTGTGACTTTGCGACGGCCTTGCCCGTCACGAGCGGCGAGGCAAGGAGGCCCAACACCAGAGCCAAGCCCAAGGCAAATCTTGTTACGTCAGCCATCCTTAGCACTCCTGAAAGCAAGAGCCCCGCCGAGCAATGGGAGAACGCCCGTTCTCGGTAGGCTATTCCCGTGCGTGCCCACGGCGAGCCTCATGGTGAAGCGGTACAAGGCGGACGCGCTGATCGTGGCGTTGGCGAGCGCGCGAGCGATGCGACGATGCTTATGTGGCGCGGCGTATACCGCCCGCCTCCTCGTAAGAGCAGGCAACCTCGAGTGGCGCGCCTCCACGGTGCCGAACGGACTGTCTCGAAAGAGAAAGGGCAGGATGGGGCTCGGCGAGCCCACACCCTGCCCTGCTCAATGATGCCGGTGGGCGACGCCGTCGCCCGCTCGGTCGTCAGCCCCGCTCAATTCGACGCGTGTGTCGCCTCCGCGGTCAGGACGCGCGCCGCGACCCAGGGCTTCTCGGCCACCGCCGCACCAGCCTTCTGGTGCACGTCGAACTTCACGATTGCACCGGGGCTCGGTGCATACCAGTAGGTGTACGTCGCGGCGAAATTGGTGTTGCCGAGACCCCGCGCGTCCCGCTGCACGACAAACGTATCGAATCGGCCGGCGGGCGTGTCGATCGTCTCGGTGCCCAGCACCTTGATCGTCTGGCGCCATTCGTTGTTATCGCGGTGCTGCACGAACTGAACGGTCTTGCCGACCTTGAGCGGCCAGAGGCTCGTCAGTTTGCTCTCATCGTAGGTGCTTCCGCTCTGCGGCGTGAAGAAGCCGCCGGGACGCATTACCACGCTGCCGGCAGCGTTGACCGTCGTGAGAGACTTGCCCTCGACCTCCGCATATTTGATGAAGCCGCCCGTGCTCAGGAAAACCACTGCACCCTGGTTGAAGCGGAACGGCTGGAGAGACGACAGCGTGCTCTGGTAGTAGCGCCATTCATGGAGCGGAGGCACGTTGGTCGCCGCGGGGGAAATGCTGCTGAGCTGGACGGCGGCCAACTCTGGCACCGACGGCGCGCCGCTCTCGGCGCTTGCCAGATCTCCGCTGGAGCTTCCGGAGTCGACACCTTCGCCTCCCCCGCCGGCTATGCCGCTACCGCCGGCACCCGTGGTTCCGCCGCCAACCCCCGTGCCGGTGCCGCCCGTACCGCTGCCAGTACCGCCAGTACCGCTCCCCGTGCCACCCCCGGCGGTCGTGCCGCCGCCTGAGCCTGAGCCGCCGGTACTGCCGCCGCCGCTCGACCCGCTCCCAGTGCCGTCACCCACACCGATGCCGACCCCGGCGCCCGCATCGACTCCGGTTCCGCCCAGGCCCATGCCGAGACCGGCGCCCGCA
>DATEGF010000123.1:0-3980 GCA_035280245.1 Allostellaceae bacterium | reverse complement strand
TCCGGCGGCACGTCGGACTCACCGAGGCCCGGTAGATCCGGCACCAGTACCCGGAAATGCTTCGCGAGCGGCTCGACATTGCGGATCCAGTGGGTCCAGGAGCCGTAGCCGCCATGGAAGAGCGCCAAAGGGGCGCCCTCTCCCCAGATGCGCCAGACCATCGAGCCGGCACCGCAAGGCGTGCGCCGGACCTCGGCGCGGCTTGCGATGTCCGCGACGAACGCCGCCGGATCGGTCACGCGCTCAGACCGGCTTGAAGCCCGAATCCATCTGCGCGTCGATCAGCAGCGGTTCTTTGCCGGCGATGCCCCGCTTGATGAGAGCGCAGACCTCGGCGACGGTGGTCGCACGCTCGGCCGCGACGCCCAGCGACCGCGCGAGGCCGACGAAATCGATCCGCGGATTCACCAGGTCCATGCCGACATAGAGATCGGTCTGCGCCGCATGGGCGCGCATGGCGTTCGCCCGCTGCTTCAGGATGCGATAGGACGCGTTGTTGATGATGACGAACACCACGGGCACGCTCTCGTGCGCGGCGGTCCAGAGCGCCTGGCAGGTGTACATGGCGCTGCCGTCGCCGATCAGTGCGACCACCGGCCGATCCGGCAGCGCGAGCTTGGCGCCGATCGCCGCCGGCAGCCCCCAGCCGATGCCACCGCCGCGCAGTCCGAAGAAACTCTGCGGATCCTCGCTGCGCACGAACTGGCGCAAGCCCGGGTTCGACGAGACGGATTCGTCGATGATAACGGCGTCCGGCGGCAGCATCTCGCCGATCCCGTGCATGAGCGCGAGCGGCTTCATGGGAGTGGTATTGGCGTCCGCCCGCGCCCGAGCCTTGAGCTTCTCGAGCTCGGCCGCGATCGCGGCACGTGCTGTCTGGGATCGTTGCTTCGCCTCGGCGCGCTGCGCCGCCGTCATGCGGGATTCCAGCGCGGCGAGCAGGTCTTTGAGCGTCGCCTTGACGTCGCCGAGGATCGCGACTTCCGCGTGATAGTTCTTGCCGAGCTCCCAGGCGTCGGTGTCGAGGTGCACGACCTTGAGGCTCGGCGGCATCGGGTCGACATCCGACGGGAGCGACATCGTGAAGAGATCGCCGCCCACGGAGAACAGCACGTCGTGCTGCTCAAGCGCCGCGCGCATGATCGGCGCCATCCGGGTGAGCGCACCCTTGAAGAGCGGATGCGAGGTCGGGAACGAGGCCGTATTGGCGACGCCTTCGGGATGGACCGGTGAGCCCAGCAATTCCGCAATCGCCACGATCTCCACGTGGGCACGGCTTTGCGCCACGCCGTCGCCCGCCATGATCAGCGGCCGTTTACTCTCCAGCAGCAGCGCCGCGGCGCGATCGACCGCATCGGCATCGCCGCGAACCCGCGGCGCCACCCGCGTGGGCGCGCCCAGGTCGATGTCGGCCTCGCTGGTCAGCACATCGCCCGGGAGCGACAGGAACACGGGGCCGGTGGGCATCGCGAGCGCGGTCTTGGCGGCACGATGGATCGCGCGCGGCAGCTCGACGAGGCGATGCACTTCCGAAGACCATTTCACCAGCGGCCGCGCAATCGGCGGAAGGTCGTCCCAGAGGATCGGCTCGGTGAGGGTGAAGCTCTGGTCGTGCTGTCCCGCGGTGACGAGGATCGGCGAGCCCGCCTTCTTGGCGTCGTAGAGCATGCCCATGGCATTCCCGAGGCCGGGCGCCACGTGGAAATTGGTGACGGCGAGACGCTGGCCCGCCTGGGCATAGCCGTCCGCCATCGCCATCACACCCGCCTCTTGCAGGCCCAGCACGTAGCGGAGCTTGCTCTCGACCGCGAGCGCGTCCATCAGCGGCAGCTCGGTGGTGCCGGGATTGCCGAAAATGATGTCGACGCCCTCTTGCTTCAGCAGCTCGAGAAACGCCCGCTTGCCCGCCATTACCGCCATGGTGACTCCGGTGATTCGATTGAATTGCGCTCAGGGAGAGTGGAACACGGGTGCGTGTGCTTGGCCAGTTTCCAAAGCGCCGCGCTCAGGGTGTGTTGATGCGGTCGAGCGGGAAGATCGGCCGCCGCACTTTCCGGAAATTTAGTATGCCGTAGTCCGAGGTGCAGACGCCCACGCCCGCGCAGTCCACCACGGCTTTCGCGATCGGCATGAAGCCCGCACGCCAGTGCACGCGGCTCTTGAGCATCAGAAAGCGCTTCTGCGTCGCGTCGATGCCGACGGACGCCAGGCACTCGCGATCGTTCGGCTCGACATGGCGGGAGACCACGACGATCTCGACCTTCCCGGTGTCGAGTACGACCGTCGGCCCCATGTCCATTTGGACGCCGCGCATCATCGGTCCGCGATTGCGGAAGCGGCCGTTGGAGATGAGCTTCACGGTCCCGGCGACGCGGAGCGGCTCGCCCTTGCGCGCGATGCTAGGCATGTCGAGCTTGCCGCCGAGCGGCAGGGTCACCTCGGCGCCGATACCAGCGCGGATCATGTCCTGAGCAGCGCCGGGATCGCAGATCGCGAAGGCCGCGACATTCTCGAGCCCTGCGCGGATGATCCCACCCAGCACCGCGGTCGTGTCCATGGTGCCGCCAGAGGCGGTGTTGTCGTAGTGGTCGAGCAGGACCACCGGCCCATCGGTCATGGCCTTGGCGCGCGCGAGCGACTGCTCCAGCGGCTCGATCCGATAGACGAAGGCCTCGCGCTCGCGCCAGGCTCGGTCCAGCAGCTCGTCGCACCACGTTTGCGCCCGCGGCCGATCGCCGTCGGTCACCACCACCGCCGAGAGCCCCGCGTTCGAGATATCCGCGTGCGGGAAGCCCACGAACAGGCTGGCGGCCAGCGCGCCCTCGCCCTCCATCGCCCGACAACGGGCCTGCAGCTCGCGATTGGGCGCGTCGTCGCTGCCCTGGCGCATCACGTGCGGCAGCATCGGGCGATTGCCCCAGGCCATCACCGGCCGGGCCTTGCCCTCCAGCATCGCGAAGATCGGCCGGCCCGCGCGGATGCCAGACTCATATATGTCGATGTGCGGATAGGTCTGGTAGCCCGCGATCACCGTCGCGTTTTCGACCATCGCCGGATAGAGGTTCGTGTGCATGTCGAGGGCGACGGCGATCGGCACCGTCGGTGCCAGCTGCCGCAGCCGCCGCAGCAGCTCGCCCTCGCCGTCCTCGCGGCTCTCGGTGACCATAGCGCCGTGCAGGTCCAACAGCACGGCATCGCAGCCCTTGGCGACGGCATCGCAAATGCGCCCGGCTATATGCTCGAAGACCGCGTCCGGCACCGGTCCGCTGGGGGGTGCCGCGGCCGCGATCGGAATCTCGAACTCGGCCTTGGCGCGCTCGGCGAGATCGATGAAGGCGGCGAGGCCGAGGCCGGTGCCCTTGAAGGCCTCGTAGGCCTCGCGGCCCGCCGGCGGCTCCTTCCGCCCGCGGGCGAAGCGCTCGAGCGGCGTCGGCACCGGCGAGAAGGTGTTGGTCTCGTGCTTCATCATGGCGATGACCAGGCGCATGGGTCGCAGCCTCCGGCCCTTCGAAGAGGCCGATTTATAGGCCATAATGGTGGCCATCGGTAGCGCGGCTGGGGAGCACGTTGGTCATGGCTGAGGCGCAGAAATTCCGGTTGGCCGGCATCATGGGCTGGCCGGTCGCGCATTCGCGCTCGCCGCTGCTCCACGGCTACTGGATCAAACAGCTCCGGCTCAACGGCGCCTACGTTTATCTGCCGGTGAAGCCGGAGCGCCTGACCGATGCGCTGAAGGGGCTTCCCGCGCTCGGATTCGCCGGCTGTAACGCGACCATCCCGCACAAGGAAGCGGCGATGCGGCTCGTCCATCGCGTCGATCCCTTGGCAAAGCGCATTGGCGCCATCAACACCATCGTGGTCGAGGCCGATGGCTCGCTCTCGGGCTCAAACACGGACGTGTTCGGCTTCATCGAGTGTTTGCGAGAGGCGGCGCCGAGCTGGCGCGCCGATGCCGGACCGGTGGCCGTGATGGGCGCGGG
>DATEGF010000122.1:0-5550 GCA_035280245.1 Allostellaceae bacterium | reverse complement strand
CAGCAGCGACGGCGCCGCCACGACCTCGACCGAGCCCGCCCACGCGGCCTCGCCGCCCGAGGCCGCGGGACAGATGAGTCCGACCTCGCGCTCCGCCGCCGCCATCGCCGCCGGCAGCACGCCCGCCACCGGCAGGAGCGCGCCATCGAGCGCGAGCTCGCCCAGTGCGATGAAGCCCTCGATCTCGTCAGCCGGCAGCACGCCCATGGCGCCGAGCAGGCCCAGCGCGATCGGCAAATCGTAGTGGCTGCCTTCCTTGACGACGTCGGCGGGTGCCAGGTTCACGGTGATCCGCTGCGGCGGCAGCGCCAGCCCCAGCGCATTCAACGCCGCGCGCACGCGCTCGCGCGATTCCGCGACCGCCTTGTCGGGCAGCCCCACCACGTTGAAGGCGACGAAGCCCGAGGCAATGGTCACCTGGGCATCGACCTCCAGCACGTCGATGCCCTGAAACGCCACCGTCTTCACCCGCGCGACCAAGGTGCTCCTCCCGACACATCTCCGGCGGGTATCAGTCTAGCGGGAACCCGCCTGCGGGGAAGCGAAAGCTGCGGACCTCGCCTCGCGCGTGGGTTAGATTGACCACGCTGAAGCGGCGACGATAGTGAGGGGAGCATAGCGATGCCAACGCCGGACATCGCGGCGCATTACAGCCGCGGTCATTTGTTGGAGCGGCTGCGTGCGACGCTCGCGGCCGAGGGCGCCGACCCCGACCGTCCGACCCTCGAGGCGCTGGCGCCGCACGACCAGTTCCACGGCCGGGGTCTCGACGCAACCGCGGAGGTCGCGGGTATGCTCGCCGTCAAACCGACGGACCGCATCCTGGATATCGGCAGCGGCATCGGCGGCCCCGCCCGCTATTTCGCGCATCGGTTCGGTTGCCGCGTGGTCGGCATCGATCTCACGGCTGAATTTTGCGAGGTGGCACGGGTGCTCACACGGGCGCTCGGGCTTCAGGATCGGGTCAGCTTCGAGGCGGGCGATGCGCTTAAGATGCCGTTCGCCGACGCGAGCTTCGACGGCGCCTACTCCATGAATGTCTCGATGAACATCGCCGACAAGGACGGGCTCTATCGAGAGATTCACCGCGTCTTGAAACCGGGTGGCCTGCTTGTCCTCTCCGAGCTTGCCCGAGGACCCGGGCCCGGGCCTCAGTATCCGACGCCCTGGGCCAAGACCGCCGCCTCCAGCTTTCTCTCGACCCCGGCCGACACCCGCCGCCAGCTCGAGGCCAACGGCTTTGCCATCGTGACCATGCGCGAGACGGTCGAGGAGGCGCTCGCTTACAACGTCCGCGCACGGGCGATGATCGAGCGCGGCGAGAAGCCGCCGCATCGCGCGGTCGCGCTGATCCACCGCGAGCTCGCGAAGGAGATGGGCGCGAACACCGGCCGCGCTCTCGCCGACGGCGGTCTCGTCCCCATCGAGATCCTGTGCCGCAAGCGCGCGTAGTCCAGGCATTTACGGCGAGCCATCGCCACCTGTCCGCGACCATGCCAGCGCCCCTTCCCGTCACCTATTCGACGCTCTCGACCGAGGCGCTCGCGGCCTGGCTCGAGGCCGGGTACGAAATCGGCGCGGTTGCGGCCTGTCGGTTCCTGCATCGCGGGCTCAACGACAGCTATCTCGTCGAAACCGCGCGCGGTCGGTATGTCCTGCGCGTCTATCGCGTGGATTGGCGGACGGCGGACGAGATCGCCTACGAGATGGCGGTGCTCGAGCATCTCGGGCGGAAGCGTGTTCCCGTGGCGCTGCCGGTCCGTCGGCGCGATGGTGCGGTCGTCGATTGGGTGTCGGCGCCCGAAGGGAGCCGCGCCGCGGTGCTGCTCACCCACGCGCCCGGCCGCGAGCCCGATGGAAGCGACGAGGACTGCCGCCGCTACGGCCGCGCAGTAGCGGCGGTGCACGCCGCGACGGACGACTTCGACACCGGCCACGTACGCTTCGGGCTCGACCTCGATCATCTCCTGATGGAACCGATGGCGGCGATCCGTCCCTTCTTGCGCCACCGGCCGGCGGACCTCGATACCGTCGAGACGATCGTTGCGACCCTCGCGCGGCGGATCGCTGCGCTGCCGGCGCGCGAGGTGGATCGCGGCTTTTGCCACGGCGACTTCCACGGCGACAACGCGCACATCGACGGCGACACCGTCACGATGTTCGACTTCGACTGCGGCGGGCCGAGCTGGCGCGCTTACGATATCGCAGTGTTCCGCTGGCGCTGGGGCGACGACGAGGCGGGCGACCGGCGCTGGGCCGCCTTCCTCGAGGGCTATCGCGCGCTGCGTCCGATCGGCGCGATGGACCTCGCGGCGGTGCCGCTCTTCGTGGCGGCACGCGCGATCTGGCTCCGCGGGCTTCATGCCACCAATACCGCAGACTGGGGCCGGAGTTGGCTCAACGACGCCTATTGGGACCGCTTCATGAAAGGGCTACGCGAATGGCAGGCGAAGCATCTGCAGGAATGCGGCGCGGGTAGGATGCCTATCACCGCCACGGACACGCCGGTGGTGGCGCGGGAGACCGTGGTTGCGGACGCGCCGGCACTGTCGCGGCCCAAGCTTTAGGCTCCCTCAGTTTCTATCTCGACGGCGCCAGCGCCGCCAGCAGCGCGCCCAACGTGACGACCGAGATCGCGGTCGAGATCAGCACGCTCGAGGCCGCGCGGGCGACATAGAGATTGTAGCGCTGCGCCAGGATGAAGGCGTTGGCGCCGGTGGGGAGCGCCGCGCAGGTGACCGCGACGGCGGCGTCGAGGGCGCTCAGGTGGAAGGCTCGGGTCGCGAGCAGCCAGACCGCGACCGGCAGCACGAAGAGCTTGATCGCCACCACCACCAGGCTCTCGGCGAGATCGCCCGCGAGGCGGAATCCCGCGATCGTGGCGCCCAGCGAGAAGAGTGCCGCGGGTGTGGCGGCGCCCGCGAGCAGATCGATCAGATGCTGGAGCGGGCTTGGGATCGCCATTCCCGTGAAGCGCCAAAGGAAGCCCACGACGATTGCGACGATAACGGGATTGGTGACGATGGCGATCGCGGTCGACTCCGCCATGCGCAACGCACTGCCGCCGTGCCCTTGACCGGCCTCGACCACCACCGTTGCCAGCGACAGCAGGACGAGCGAATGCACGCTGATGATGATGGTGAGCGGCACCAGCCCCGCCTGGCCGAACGCCGCAATCACCAAGGGAATGCCGAGCTGGACCGAGTTCGAGAAGCCCGTGCTGAGTGCCATCAGGCCTTGCTCGGCGAGGCTCAGTCGGAAGAGGAGCCGCCCCGTCGCCATGCTCGCGGCGAACACCGAGAGCGCGCCCGCGAAGTAGGCGCCGATGAGACCGAGCGAGCCGCCGATGCCCGCGGTCGCCGTCGCCATGCCCCGGAACAGCAGCGCGGGGATCGCCGCGTAATAGACGAAGGCGCCGATGCCGCGCGCGCCCTCGGCGCTCATGAACCCGCCGCGCCCGAACCCGTAGCCCAGGAGGATGACCGCGAAGACGGGGAGGACGATCTCGACGACAGTGGTCAATGCGGCCCCGGAAAGCGCACGAGGACACGCTCGATCTGGGGTCGGCCCCCCGTGAGATCGGTCCGGATCACCCCGCGCTCCAGGATCTCGAAGCGGGTGGTATTGAGGCCCTCGGTCTCGATCTCGGTCGGAACCTGTTTCAGCGTCCAGCGGGCGTCGTAGAGCTCGTGGTTCTGCTGGCTCAGCGCCACGAGCTCGCCCGCCTCGGTGAAGCCCTCATGGTCGTGGTCGAGCGGGTGGAACCGGCCCTTCTTGCGATCGAGCTCAAAGCCCTTGGCCTCGAGTCGCCGCGCGAGATCGAGGTCCTGCAGACCCCAGCCCCAATAGCGCGTCGAGTAGCCGTTCGCCGCCTCGAACTGCGCGTTCCGCATCAGCACCACGCCGCCGAAGTAGTTGCTGAGCTCGTGCTTGATGACGAGGTTGCTGCGCCCGGGGCGGATCGGCCGCATTTCCGCGCCGAACCAGAGCGCGCAGGTCGGCTGCTCCGGGCAGCCATAGTCGGCCTCGAGCGGCAGGTAATCGACGTCGTGAAAGCAGACGTAGTCCGTGCGATCGCGGCTGAGGAGATAGCCGATATTACGGGTGAGGGCGCGGCTGAAGGGCAAGCCCGGCACCTGCTCGACCACGATCACCGAGTAGGGAATGCCCTGGTGGCTCGGCGTCTCCGCGAAATACTGGACGAGACGCGGCAGCAGCGCCGCGAGATGCTGCGCCCGGTCGCGGTAGGGGACCACGATCGATAGCCGGGGCATGCTGCTCATCGCCAGGGTTCGGCGCTCACGTGGCTTTGCCGCTGCGCTCCTGCAGGAGGCGGTCGAAGTGGTCGAGGGTGGCCTCGACCTTCGCCATCACGCTGTCCGGCGGAAAGGCGCCGTCGGCGCCGGCGCGGCCGGGATCGCGGCCCGTCAGAAGCTCGAGCGCGTCGTGGACGTCGCGCATGGTCCAGAGATTGAATTTACCCGCGGCGACCGCGGCCGCGATCTCCTCGCCGAGGATCACGTGCGCCGCGTTCGCGGCCGGGATCACCACGCCCTGCCTCCCCGTGAGGCCGCGCTCGGCGCAGGTGCGGTAGAAGCCCTCGATCTTCTCGATGGCGCCGCCGATCGGCTGGCTCTCGCCGGCTTGATTGACCGAGCCGGTGATCGCGATGTCTTGGCGGAGCGGCACATCCGCGAGCGCCGAGATCACCGCGACGAGCTCGCCCATGGAGGCGCTGTCGCCCTCGACGCCGCCGTAGCTCTGCTCGAAGGTGACCGTCGCCGAGAACGACAGCGGCAGCCGGCGCGCGAAGCAGCCGCTGAGATAGCCGCCGATGATGTAGATGCCCTTCTGCTGGATCGGACCGCCGAGCTCGGTCGCGCGCTCGATATTGACGATTCCGAGTCGACCCGCCTGGACACGGGCGGAGATCCGCACCGGCGAGCCGAAGGCGTGGTCGCCGAGGTCACGGACGGTGAGTCCGTTCACTTGGCCCACCCGCGTGCCGTCGGTGTCGATCAGAACCAGGCCCTCGCGGATCGCCTCTTGGCTCCGGTCCTCGATGCGCGAGCGCCTGAGGTGCCGGTCGGTCAGCATCTTGAGGACCTGTGGCGTGTCGATCTTGGCAGCGCCGCCGGCACGTGCCATCGCCGCCGCCTCGGCGACGAGGTCCTCGACCTGCTCGAAGCGCGCCGAGAGCTTCCTGCGGTGCTGGGCCCAGCGCGACGCCTCGGCGAGAAGGCGCGCCACCGCACCATCGGTGATGCCGCCCGGCAGATGCCGGAGCGCCATGAAATGAACGAGCCGTGCATAGCGCGCGAGGTCCTGCGGCTCCGCCGGCAGGTCCGGATCGATCTCCGACTTGATCTTGAAATAGACGCCGAAGTCGGGATCGATCGAGAACACCGTGTAGTACCAGCGCGGCGCGCCGACGATCACCACTTTGACGTTGAGCGGGATCGCATGCGGGCTCGTGGCACCGGCGAGCGGCGGACCGCCGGCCTGCGGCGGCTCGATCCGGATGCAGCGGTCGCGCAGCGCGCCCTTGAG
>DATEGF010000121.1:0-95723 GCA_035280245.1 Allostellaceae bacterium | reverse complement strand
CAAGGAGTGGCGCGCAGAGCCCGCCGCCACGGGCCTGCGCTACGAAGGCCGGCGCTGGCGCCTCGATCTCCCCGCATCGGCGCTGCCGGGCCGGCACCAGTTCGATAATGCCGGTGCCGCGATCGCGTGCCTCGAAGGTCTCGAGAGCACGTTCCGCGTCGATCCCGCCGACCTTGCCCGCGGGCTCAAGACGACCGAATGGCCGGCGCGGCTGCAGCGCCTCACCCGCGGACCGCTCTCGGCCAATCTGCCGCCAGAGGTCGAGCTCTGGCTCGACGGCGGCCACAATCAGGCGGGCGGCGAGGTGCTGGCCCAGCACGCCGCAACCTGGCGCGACCGGCCGCTGCATCTGGTCTTCGGCATGCTCACCACCCACGACGCCCGCGACTTCCTGCGGCCGCTGGCGCGCGAGGCCGCCGATATCGGCACGGTCGCCATCCCCGGCGAGGCGAACAGCCGGACCGCCGAGGACTCGGCGGAGGCCGCCCGCGCCGTGGGCCTTGTGGCCGAGGCCTATCCGAGCGTCGCCGCCGCGGTGGCCAGCGCCGCGGCCAAACCGACCCCGAGTCGCATCCTGATCTGCGGCTCGCTCTACCTCGCCGGAACCGTGCTCGCGGAGAACGGCTGATCCCAAGGGTTTTCACGCCTTTCCGCGTATGCCCCATGTCATAGTATCCGGGCGTTAGGTGCAGTAACCGTCGTCACCGACCGACGCGGGGGCTTATGTCGCTTTCCTGGCTTCGTCTTCTGCTGATCCTGCTGCTGACGGCGGGTTTGGCGGCGTCGAGCGCGACCCACGGCGCTCTGCCGCAAGACGCCTATGTCTGGCAGCGGCAGTGGACCCCGGCGGTGGCATCGGCCATGGACCAGTCAACCGACCTCGTGCGCGCCTGGCGCGTGCTCGCGGCCCGCTCCGATGGTGGCGGCCGCCTGCGCGCAACCGCCGTGGATTGGGCTGCGGCTTCGGCGACGGGGCGGCCGGTCATCGCCGTCATTCGCATCGACGGCCAGCTTGCGCGCTGGGACGAGGCCCAGCTCCTGGCGGACATTCGCGATCTGCGTCAGCGCTGGCACGACGCGGCGGCACCGATCGCCGGCATCGAGATCGATCATGACTGCGCGACCGCGCGGCTCCCCGCCTACGCGCGCTTCCTGGCGACGCTTCACGCCGAGCTTGGCGGCGCGACGCCGCTCTCGATCACCGCACTGCCGACCTGGCTCGGCTCGCGTGCGCTCGATGGCGTGCTGTCCGCGGTCGACGAAGTCGTGCTGCAGGTCCATGCCGTGCAGGACCCGCACGTCGGCCTCTTCGATGCGGCAACGGCGCGACGCTGGATCGAGGTCCTGAGCCGCCGCACGACAAAACCGTTCCGCGTCGCGCTCCCGACCTACGGTACGCGCGTGAGCTGGGCGGCGGACGGCCGCCTCCGCGCCGTCGCGAGCGAGCGGCCGCTCCTGATCGGTGCCTCCTCGGGCGTCGAATTGCTTGCGACGCCGCGGGAAGTCGCGTCCTTGCTGCGCGGCCTCGAGCGCTCGCGGCCGGCGGCGCTTGCCGGCATCGTCTGGTTCCGCCTGCCCACGGACGGCGACATCCGCGCCTGGAGTCTCGCGACGTGGCGCGCGGTGATCCGGGGCGAGCCCGGGCGCGGTCAAGTCCGCGCGGAGGCGATGGCGGGCGGGCAACGCGGGTTGAGCGATATCCGTCTGGTCAACGCGGACGATGTCGACGCGGACCTGCCGCTCCGGATCGTGTTGCCGGCGGACTGCGGCATCGCCGACGGCATCAATGGCTACGACCTCGCGCAGAGAGATGACGGCCCCGTGCTCGAGCGCCGGCAATCCGGGCTCCTCCACGGCCATCACCAACAGGCCATCGGCTGGATGCGCTGCACCGCCGGTCTCGGAGATATCCATGTCCAACCGTAAGTTCCTTATCGCGGCCATCACGGTCGCGCTCGGCGCCACCGTGGCGATCGCATGCGGTCCCGATTTTCCGAACCAGCTCCTCGACAACCGAGCCGGGACCCTCTCCGCCACCCCATTCAACACCTTCGCCTACGAGGCGGCGCATCTCGCGCCGGCGCCGAAGGACGACCTGAAAGCGGTGGAGTTCGGCGAGTACCAGCAGACCGAGGCCATGGCGAATTTCGCCGAGGCAGAGGCCGCGGACCTTTCCGACGAGCAATCGGCAACGGTCAAGGCGATGCGCGACGCCGATAGCGGCGAGGACGCGTTGGCGAAAGGCGCGGCCGTGCCGGCGGCGGTCCGCTTCTACACCGCAGGGGCCGTCGATTTCATCAAGGTGGATCAGGAGAAAGCGGCGGAGCGGTTCCGAGCCGTGCTCGATCTGCCCGCTGACGACCAGCAGCTACGCGCAGTCTGGGCTGCCTTCATGATCGGGCGCATCGAGAAGCAGGCGGGTAATGCCGACAAGGCCGCCGAAGCCTTCGCCCTCACCCGCGCG
Organism: Allostellaceae bacterium; assembly: GCA_035280245.1. GTDB lineage: Bacteria > Pseudomonadota > Alphaproteobacteria > ATCC43930 > CGMCC-115725 > DASZHJ01. Next base: position 93,259 of record DATEGF010000121.1, on the reverse strand, counting down.
CTCGCGCTCAAAGGCGCGCCTGATGGGCTGGGGCTCGCCGTCTCGAGTTACGGCGAGGAGGCGCGCCTCCATTTCGACCGCGCGACCGCGCTCTTCGACGACAAGGGTGCGCTGCCGGCCGATGCGGACGCCGTCGCGACCTACGGTCGCGAGACCGCGGCAGCGGCGGCGCTCTATGCCGAGCAGGCCGCGCGCGGCTCCGGCAGCGGCGTCCAGTCGCTTCGGATCATCGCCGAGCAAGTGCTAGACAAGCCCGAGCGGATTGCCGCCACGGTCTCCGATCCGTTGGTGCAGCGACTGCTCGTCGCCTACGTGCTGTCGCATGATTACGACGTGCCGCAGCAGAGCACGCAGACCGATCCAAACGCACCGCAACCGGCGGCGCGACCCAATCCCCTGCTGATCACGCTAGTTGACGCGATCGAGAAGAACGGGCTCGATCACCCTACGGGCGCGGACCGGCTCGCGGCGCTTGCCTATGAGACCGGGCGCTACGATCTCGCGGCAACCCTCGCAAACAAGACCGCAAGCCCGCTGGCCTGCTGGGTCAAGGCGAAGCTCGCCCTGCAGAAGGGCGATCTCGCTGGCGCCGCTGGCTTCTACGCGGAGGCTGCGGGCGCGTTCCCGACCATCGATGCCACCACCTCGCTCGAGAACGCGAGTGCTCACCTCCTCACCGGCGAGAGCGGGATGGTGGCGCTGGCGCGCGGCGAATATGTCGACGCGCTCGACAAACTCTATCCCGTCGCCTCGATCTATTGGGGCGACGTCGCCCATGTCGCCGAGCGCGTGTTGACGGTCGACGAGCTCAAGACCTTCGTCGATGCGAAGGTGCCACAGCCGCCAGCGCCGGCGCCGCCGCCATCAACCGATAGCGACACGAGCGCGAACGACAGTGCCGCGACCGCGGCCGCTGCGGCCGGCAACCCCGCGGCTCAGCTCCGGGACCTGCTGGCGCGCCGGCTCGCCCGCGCGGGCCGCTATGAGGACGCGCTCGCCTATTATCAGGATCCCGCCATTCGCGATCAGACCGCCGGCTATGCCAAGGCGCTCAAGGCCTCCGAGGCCAGCAAGACGCGGATCGAGCAGGCGCGCGCTTTCTTCGCGGCGGCGCTGCTCGCGCGCCAATCCGGCATGGAGATGACGGGCACGGAAGTGGCGCCCGATTACTTCTCGACTGGCGGGAGCTTCGATTTCGGGTTCGGTCAGCCGAAGCTCGAGGGCGCCTTCATCACCGACGGCGAGCACAAACGCTTCGAGGCGAATGCCGCCATCTCGGACCAGCGGTTCCATTACCGCTATATCGCCGTGGACGAGGTGAGCCGCGCCGCGGACCTACTGCCGCCGCGGTCACAGGCCTTTGCCGCCGTGCTCTGCACGGCGACGGGCTGGATGATGGGGACCCCAGGGGCCGACGAGCAGGTGCACAATCTCTACGCGCGCTACGTCCAGGAGGGCCCCTACGTGCCCTGGGCCGCGACCTTCGGCCACGATTGTCCCGAGCCCAACTTCGATGACGCCGCTCGCACCCACTACTGGCGCGACACACGCAATTTCCTCAGCCACTACCGTTGGCCGGTCGGGATCACGGGACTGATCTTGATCGCGCTGGTCGCCACCGGCTGGTTCCTCCGACGGCACGTATCGATTGTGAAATAGGCAAATAAAACGGGCGCTGCGTGATCGGCAGCGCCCGTCGGAAAGCCTCTGGGTCGGGGGCTTAAATCACCGACTCCACCCACTCCACCAGCTTGCTCTTGGGAAGCGCACCGATCTTGGTGGCGGCGACCTGGCCGTTCTTGAACAGCATCAGGGTGGGAATGCCGTTGACGCCGTACTTGGTGGGCGTCGCGGGATTCTCGTCGATGTTGAGCTTGGCGATGGTGACCCGGCCCTTCATCTCGGTCGCGATGTCCTCGAGGTAGGGCGCGATCATCTTGCAGGGCGCGCACCATTCCGCCCAGAAATCGACCAGCACGGGTCCAGTCGCGCGCAGCACGTCCGTCTCGAAGGACGCGTCGGTGGTCTTGCTCGTCATGCTCGTTATCTCCGCTCCCATATTGGCTGACCTGTCCTTAGGGACAAGAAAGCCGCGACGTTCATGCCGCGGCCGGTGTTGGCCCAAGATTAGGGGAGCCCTCGAAGCTTCGTCAAGGCGACCGGCTGTGCACAACTGCCTTCCGCGCGGAGCATGACGCGGATAAAGCCGCTGTAACAACTCGTGAAATTCGACTCACCGATCACGTAAGCGTTCCAGGCTCACCGGCATGAGGCGCGGACCATCGGTCCAGAGCAGCGCCGCGCGCACCTGCTTTTTCGGATAGATCGCCGCGATGGCCGCGACGTAGGCCGCGAGCTGGTCGAGGTAGAGCGCGGGGATCTCCGCCTCGCTCGCGGGCGCGGGGCGCAGGGTCTTGTAGTCGACGATGAGCACCGTGTCGTCGGTCACCACGATGCGGTCGATCTGGCCGGAGAGCGCGCGATTGCCAATCAGGCCGACCACCGGCACCTCCGCCCGCGAGCCCGGCCCGAAGATCGGTGCAAATGACGGTTCTTCCAGCACGGCCAGAGCTTCTGTCGCGATGGCGGCTCGCGTTTCCAGCGCGAGTCCGTGCACCGGCAACGCGAGGAACCGCTCAGCCGCCGCCGTGCGGCGCTCCGGCGGCAGCTCCGGCAGGCTCTGCAACAGCCGATGGATGAGCCGGCCGCGCTGGAAGGCAGCACCATGGTCGTCGCCGAGCGGCGAGCGCACCGCGGGCTCGATCGCCGTGGGTCGCGACGGCGCCAGCGGCTTGGGTGGCAGCGGCTCCGGTGGCGGGCGCACCTGCGCCCAGGCCGGCAGCGCCTCCCGAAGCTTCGCGCGCTCGAGCGGCGCCTTGTCACCCGCGCCGGCGACGCGCTGCGATGTCTCCAGTACCAGGCCTTCGCCCGACCAGCCCTCGGTGCCGGCGAGCGCGGTGAAATCCATCGCCTCCGCGCGCACGCCCGCTGCGCCGGCGAGCCCCTGGCGCACGAGCTCGTACCAGCTGCTGCTCGACAGCGCCGTCTTCATCCGCCAGCCGCAAACCATGAGTCGATCCGCCGCGCGGGTCATCGCGACGTAGAGCAGCCGGCGATATTCCTGATCGCGCCGGCGCTCGGCGTCGAAGCGGACTTGCGCGGCGAGCGGCACGGATGTTTGTGCGCCCGCGATGAGCCAGAGCGGGACCCCACCCTCGACCCATTGCAGCGGCTCCACCTGATTGGGCACCGAGGTCGTGTCCGGTAAGATCACGATCGGCGCCTCGAGCCCCTTGGCGCCGTGGACGGTGAGCACGCGCACCTCGCCCATGCCCTGGTCGAGATCGCGTTTCACCTCGGCCTCGCCGGCGACCAGCCAATGCAGGAAACCCTGCAGCGACGGTGGATGATCCGCCTCGAACGCGAGCGCCGCCTCCAGAAATTCGTCGAGAGCATCCTCCGCCTCGGGCCCGAGTCGCGCGAGGAGTCGCCGCCGGCCGCCGCGCGCGCCCAGGATCTCGGCGAAGAGCTCGTAAGGCGGCATGAAATCCGCCTGGGCCAGAAGCTCCGTCAGCGTGCTCCGCGCCTGTGCGTGGAGCGGATGCTCGTCCGCGCGCCGGAGTAGCTCCCGCCAGAGCCGTCCCTCACGGGCGTGAGCGAGGGCGAAGAGCCGCTCCTCGTCGAAACCGAAGAGCGGCCCTTTCAGCACCGTCGCGAGCGTGAGGTCATCCTCGGGCAGCAGGAGGAAGTTCCCGAGCGCGATCATGTCCTCGACCGCAAGCTGCTCGGTCAGGCGCATGCGGTCAACGCCCGCCACCGGCACGCCCCGGTCGCGGAGCGCGCGCACGAGGGCCGCGATGAACGGCGTGCGCCGACGCATCAGCACCATGATGTCGCCCGGACGGATGCGCCGGTCGCGCGAGGGCAAGCGCTCGCGCTCGTCGAGCCAGCGTTTTATGGTGGCCGCGATCACCGTTGCCAGGCGCTGGTCGGGCTCGCGCACGGGCTCGGCGACCAGCGGCAAGGTCCAACCATCGGAAGGCTCGTCCTCCACCGGCTCGACGAGTGGCCAGAGCTCGACCCGGCCGGCATGGCCGCGGCGATGCGGCTCGTGCCGGATCGCGGCACCATCGAGTGCGACACCGTCGGCGGCCGCCGGCTGGGCGAACACGGCGTCGATCGCGCTGAGCACCGCATCGGTCGAGCGGAACGAGGTCTCGAGCGCCACGGTGCGCCAGCCCGCCTGAGCCTGGGCCGCGCGCTCGGCGAAGTGCGCGCGCATGCCGATGAAAGCGGTCGGGTCGGCACCCTGGAAGCTGAAGATCGATTGCTTGGCGTCGCCCACGGCGAACACCGTGCGCGGGCGGTCGTGCGCGCCCTCGCCCACGAAGAATTCCTCCGTGAGCGACTGCACCACGCACCACTGCTCGGGATTGGTATCCTGCGCCTCGTCGATCAGAAGATGATCGAGGCCCCCATCCAGCTTGAACATCACCCAGGGCACGCCCGACCGCTCCAGCAGGGTCACGCTGTGCGAGATCAGATCCTCGTAATCGAGGACGGCCCGGCTCCGCTTGTGCCGCTCGTAGGTACGCAGCATCGCGACCGCGAGGTGCGTCACCGCAGCGGTCGTCTCGAAGAGCACCGCCGCGACACAGTGGCGGCGCACGGCCTCGAGCCGCGCCGCCTCGGTCTCGATGCACGCGAGCACCGCCGGCTTCGACGTCGCGAGCGCCCGCGAGACCAGCGACTTCCGCCGCGTGCCGTCCTTGGTGAGAAAGACGCCGCAATAGGCACCGAAAAGCTCGACCCGCCGCCCCGGCTCGCGAAGCCAGGCCGCGAGAGTCTCGCTCCGCTCTCGGTCGGTGGGCGTGCGGCTTAGCTGCATGGCATCGGCGGCTTGGCGCAGCGGCGCACCGTCGAAGGCCGCATCGGCGCAGGCCTCGGCGATCACCGCGGCCTCCGTCGCGGTTGGCGCGAGGTCCAGCCGGCGCGCGAGCCGGGCCAGGATCTCGGCGACACCACCCGTCTCATCCAGCAGGCGCCGGAAGTGCGGGCGTGCGGTGGCGATCAGGTCGAGCAAAGTCCAGAACCGCGCCTCGCCCACCCGCCGCGCCAGCGTCGCGACCGCGGCTCCGAGCTCGGGCACCGAACCCTCGCGCGCCGCCGCCAGCACTTCCTCGCGCACGTCGGCGAGCAGCTCGCCCGCAGCGCGCTCGTCGAGCAGCTGGAAATGCGGGGGCACGCCGGCCTCGACCGGGAACCGGCGCAGCAGGGACTGGCAGAAGGCGTGGATCGTCTCGATACCGAGCCCACCGGGCGCATCGAGCACCGTGGCGAAGAGCCGTCGCGCATGATCGAGCAGCGCCTGGTCAGGCAATCGGCCAAGCAGGGACTGAAGCTCCATGCGGAGCTCGACCTCGGGCAGCACGGCCCAGCGACTCAAGCGCTCGTGGAGCCGGTTTGCCATCTCGGCGGCGGCGGCGCGGGTGAAGGTGAGGCAGAGGATCCGCGTGGGCGGGCTGCCGCCGAGCATCAACGAGAGCACCCGATCGGTCAGCACTTTGGTCTTGCCGGTGCCTGCAGAGGCCGCGACCCAGACCGAGGCCGCGGGATCGGCGGCGTCGCGCTGCAGTAGATCGACGGCGGAGCCGGTCATGCCTCCTCCACCTCCTCGGTCGCGCGCCATTCCTTGACGCGCTCGAGGTGCTCGTAATCGGAATAGCGCGGCGCGTTCTTCGCGATCGGCACCGCGCGATAGGGCGTCGCGGGATCGTCAAACTCCGCAATCAGGTTCTGCAAGCCCGCGAGCGCCGCCTCGACGAGCACCTGCGCGCGCGGGCCCTCAGCGATGCATTTCAACTCGCCGGGAATCGCGAGGCCGCTCAGGCGCCAATACTCGAGGGCGGCAACCGTCGCGGGCGGCACGTCGGCAAAACCGCCGGTCTCCGCGATCGCCGCTTCCAGCGGCAACTGTGGTGCGAGGCCGCGCTCTACCCATGAATCCCGCGGCAAGCTGCCGGTCTTGTAATCGACGATCACGAGACCCTCGGCCCGGCGCTCGATCCGATCGGCTTTGGCGCGAAGCTCGAAGTCGCCGCCTGGCGCCACGAGGATGCGGGTGCCGCTGGTCTCGCTCACCAGACCCGTGATGATCCCGCGCCGCTCACGCTCTTGCTCAAGGAACCAGCGGACGATCCGCTCGAAGCGCGGCCACCAGAAGGCCCAGATGCCCGGCCGCGACAGCAGCGCGCCGAAGGCCTCGCGTCCAAGCGCCAGCAGCCGTGCCTCGGCATCGTCGGGTAGCGCGCGCGGAAAGGCCGCGACGAACCGGTCGAGCGCCTGATGGATCAGCACGCCGCGCTCACGCGCCTCCGGCTCCGCATCAAGCGGCTCGAACGCCTTCAGCCTGAGAACATGCCGGGCGTAAATCGCGTAGGGGTCGCGCATCCACATCTCGATCGCCGTGACCGAGAGCTTGCGCGGCCGCGCCTCGACGGGCGGGCGCGGCGTGGGTGCGGCGACCGCGATCCGATCGGAGTCGCGGTCGAGCGCTGCTTGCCAGATCAGGGGCTGGCGCCGGTCGATCAGCGCAGTCTCGCGACCGGCCGCCCGGAGCACCGTCTCCAACCGGAGGAGCCACCGCGATGGCAGCGTCGGCGTGCCCGCGACCCGAGCCGCGCGCGTCAGCACCACCTCGGGTGCCCCGCAAGCCTGGACGAAATCGTGCGCGGCGACGCCGATGCGGCGCTCCGGCGACGCGATCCCGAAACGGCTCCGCATCGGCCGCGACATCCAGGGATCATCGGCGGGATCGCCGGGCCAGGTCCCCTCGTTGAGGCCACCCAAAATCATCAGATCCGCGCGCTGTAGCCGCGCCTCGAGCAAGCCCCAGATGAAGAGCCGGGGATGCCGGCCGAAGCGCGGCCGCACCACGGGCCCCGCGAGCAAGCTCTCGAAGAGCGCCGGATAGTCGGCGCCCGAGCGCACGATGAAGTCGCCTGCGGCCGCCAGGAGATCGCCCATGAAGGCGCTTGCGACCTCGCCGGCGTCGCCGCTCCAGAGACGGCGGTCGCCGGAGTCGTGTGCGCTCTCCGCAAGCGCTTCCGCCGCCGCGATGTGCGCCTCGACCAAGGTCTTGAGCGGCAATTCGCTGGACGCCATCGCGTCGGTGAGCGGCGCGAGCCGTCGTTGCAGTCGCTCGATGAAAGGCCGAAAACGTTGAAGATCCTTCTCTTCCAGTGCTTGAAGAATGCCGTCCAGCCCTTGCGCGGGTCGCACGCCGCGGAGCGATCTGCGCTCGAGGGCGCGGAGGTCCGCGCGAAACTCCTCGGGAGCGAGGCCGCCGGCAGCGAGTGGATGCTTGAGTGCCGCGAGCAGCGGCACTGGCGCCGCGGCCTCGCTCACGAGGTCCAGCACCAGACGCAGAAATACGCCAGGCGGCGTCTTGTTGAGCGGCACGCCCGCGGAATCGTCGATCTCGATGTTCCAGCGGCGGAGCTCGGCCGCGACGCGGCGCGCGAGCGCGCGGTCGGGCGTCACCAGCGCCGCCGTGGCACCGTCGCGCCGCTCGAGAGTGTGGCGCAGGAGCAGCGCGATCACCTGCGCCTCCTCTTGCGGCCCCGCGCAATCGAGCCGCTGGAAGCCGCGGGTGGCCTCGGTCTCGACCGCGCGGGATTGGCGCCACTGCTCGGTCAGGCGAGCCGGCAGCAGGGCATTGGCGATGAGCGCCAAGCGCTCCGGCGGACCCACCAACGGCAATCGCGCCTCCCACGCACCCACGACCTCTGGCGCGATCTCGAGCCGATCGAGGAATCGCACGAGGAGATGTTGGGGATGCCCAGCATCGGTGCGGATCGCATCCCAGGTCTCCGGCGACGCCGTGCGATCGAGGCCAGGCAACACGACCGTGCCCCTTGGCAAGCGGGCGACGACCTCCATCAGCGCGGCGACCGCGGGGATGCCGCCGGTCAAGCCCGCCGCGATCACGGGATCCGCCGGCGGCTTCGCTTTCCACTGCTCGGCCTGCGCCGCGAGCAGACGATTGCGCCGATCCGCGGGATCGAGCGCTTCGCGCGCCGCTAGCATCTCCGGCCATCGCTCCGTGACGATGCGGAGAAACTTCAGGACATCCTGCCAGTGCTCGGCCAATTCCTCCGGCACCAGCTCCGCAAGGCGCTCGAAGCCGGCGCCCTCGGTCTGCGCCTCGTCGAGAAAGCGCGCAAGCGCCCGCGCCAGCATCGCCGCCTGACCCGGCAGGATCTCCGAATCCCAGCTCTGCACCAAAAGCGCCAGCAGCAGCCGGCGATCGAGCTCGGGAATGGCCGGCGGCAGGTCGAGGCCTTCGACATCCGCCTCGTCGGCGAGGAAGGCGAGTTCATCGAGATCGAGGTCGCCGACAGGCTTGAGGCGCGGGAGCAAGAGCGGCTCGCCGGCGCCCAAGCGCAGGAATGCCTCGGCGAGCGATCGGCAGGCGCGTCGGGTCGGCAGCAGCACCGTCATCCGCGAGAGCGCGAGCGGGTCCGCGCCCGCCATGGCCCGGAGCCGCGCGGCGAGCGTGTCGAGGAACGGCAGGTGCGCTTCGATGGTGACGACGGAGGCCCGCGCCTCTGTCATCGCGGGAACCACAGCTCGCCGAGGCGAGACTCCGTTGCCGCCAGTCCCGGCACCGTGCCCACGTCGTACCAGGTGCCGTCGTGCACGACCGCGACGATCCGGCCGTTGGCGATCGCCTTGTCCCAGAGCCGGTTCATCGAGAAGGGCTCGACCGGCTCACTCGCGAACAGCCGACGGCTCAAGAGCTGGACACCCGCGAACAGGAACGGCACCACCTCATGCTCTCGGCGCCGTCGTGGCACGCCCAGCTGATCGAGAAAGAAGTCGCCGCGGCCCTCGTAGCCGACGGCGGGCACGGTCTCCTGCATCAGGAACGCGCAGTCGTGGCGCTCGGGGTCGAAGACCTGCGCGAGGCGGGTGAGCGCCGGCACGCGGCCGTTGAGCCAGACCGCGTCGCTGTTCACAGCGAAGAACGGCTCACCGAGATGCGAGAGCGCGTTCGCGATGCCGCCGCCGGTGTCGAGCAGAACGGGCTCGTGGGAGATCGTGATGACCGGCGTCTTCCGGCCCGCGAGATGCCGCTCGATCATCTCGGCCTTGTGGTGCGTGTTGACCACGGCGCGCTCGACGCCCACGGACTCCAGGTGGTCGAGCGCGCGGTCCAGAAGCGTGCGGCCCTGCACGGTCACCAGCGCCTTCGGCTTGTCGTTCGTGACCGGCCGGAGCCGCATGCCGAGCCCGGCCGACAGCACGATGCCGGTCTCGACCTTGATCAAGACTTGACCTCGTGCAGCGGAATCCGCCGCAGCTCCGCGGGAATGTGCCGATCGAGCCAGCGCCGCACGGGCGCCAACGCTGGATGGCTCACGTCGCGATCCACCAGGCGCCAGAGCCTCGGCGTGTGCACGAGGTATTGCGGCTTGCCGTCGCGCACGCAAAGTCGCGTGAAGATGCCGAGGATCTTGCAGTTCCGCTGCGCGGCCAGCACCGCGGCCGCCGTCGTGAATGCCGCGCGATCCACCTTGGGGAATTCAGCCAGGTAATGTTCCGAGAGCGACCGCGCGAGGTCCGGCGAGACGTCGCGCCGCGCGTCCTCCAGAAGTGAGACCAGGTCGTAGGCGGGCGAGCCGATCACGGCGTCCTGGAAATCGAGCAGGCCGCAGGCCGCCAGTCCGGTACGGCCATCGAGCAGCATTAGGTTGTCGACGTGATAGTCGCGGAGCACCAGGGTCGCGGCGACCGCATTCGCGAGCGGCAGCAACGCGCGCCACATCGCCAAATACTCCGCGCGCAGGTCCGGCGAGGTCGGCTTCCCGCATACCGCTGGCAGATACCAGTCGACCAGCAGCGCCGCTTCGTTGAGGAGGCGCGTCTCGTCGTAGAGCGGCACACCTCCGCCCATGGCGGGCTCAAAGCGCCGGTGCAGCGCGATCAACACGTCCACCGCCAGGCGATAGAGCGCGGCCTCGTCGCCGCCGTCCGCCAGGAGGCGTGTATAGGTGCGGTCGCCAAAATCCTCGAGGAGCAGGAGACCCGCCTCGACGTCCTCGGCCAGGATCTCGGGCGCGCTGAGCTCGAGCTTGCGCAGCAAGCGCGCTACAGCGAGGAACGGCCGCACGTCCTCGTGGGGCGGCGGCGCGTCCATCAGCACGGCGCGGCGCCCATTTCCCGCAAGCCGGTCGTAGCAGCGGAACGAGGCATCGCCCGCGAGTGGCCCGCGCGGCACGTCGCCCCAGCCGGCTTTCCTGAGAAAGCCTTGGATCAGCGCGGCGCGCTCGGTCATGGCGACACCGCGCCCGCGAGCCGACGCGCCCAGCCTTGGCTCCCTCGGAGGCGAACCCGACGCGCCGTGGGCGACGCCCCAGCGGAGAGCTCGACATCGAGGCGCTCGCGCGGCAGCAGCGACCCGAGACGCTCCGGCCATTCGATCAACAGGATCGCGCCGCCCAGCGCCTCCTCGAAGCCGAGCTCGTAGACGTCCTCGCCCTTGGCGAGGCGATAGAGGTCGAAATGCCACACGGCGGGCGCGCCATCGGGGTGTTCATAGATCTCGACCAGAGTAAAGGTCGGGCTCGGCACTTCCTCGTCGCCGCGCCCGCGTGCGCGGATGAAACCGCGCGCGACGCTGGTCTTGCCGCTGCCGAGCTCGCCGCGGAGCGCGATCACATCGCCCGCTTGCGCCACGCGCGCGATCCGTCCGGCGAGCGCCAAGGTCTCGGACTCCGTCGCGAGATCGAGCGAAATTGCGGTGTCTGGGGGTGCGGCGATCACGCCGCCCTTTTAGTCCGTTCCGGCCCGCGGTCGCAACCCCACCGGGGTTGCGCGGGCACGGCCTTGCCGTCATTCTGCGGCCCGTTTTGGACCACGGGACTTGGGGGATGAGCGAAACCGACGTGGCGATCGTGGGCGCGGGGCCGGTCGGGCTCTTCGCGGTGTTCGAGTGCGGCATGCTGAAAATGCGCACCTCCGTGTTCGACGCCCTCGACCTGCCGGGCGGGCAGTGCACGGCGCTCTATCCCGAGAAGCCGATCTACGACATCCCCGGCTATCCCAGGATCGAGTCGCTGGCCCTCGTGGAGAAGCTGGCGGAGCAGGCGGCGCCCTTCGAGCCGGTCTATCACCTGGGCTCGTCGGTGACGGGGTTGTCGCGCGTCGACGGCGGCTTTCGCCTCGGCACCGCGGCCGGCGTCTCGGTTGCCGCGAAGGCCGTGATCATCGCCGCCGGCGTCGGCGCCTTCGGTCCCAATCGGCCGCCGCTGTCCGGCCTCGAGGCCTATGAGGGCAAGAGCGTCTTCTATCTGGTCAAGCGCCGCGAGGATTTCCGCGGCAAGCGCGTGGTGATCGCAGGCGGCGGCGATTCCGCGGTCGATTGGGCGATCTCGCTCGCGGAGGTTGCGGAGCGCGTGATGGTGGTGCATCGGCGACCTAAGTTCCGCGCGGCGCCGGAGTCGGCCGCGCGCCTCGAGGCGCTCTCGCAGAGCGGTGGCGTCGAACTCGTCATCCCATATCAACTTTCGGGTCTCGAGGGAGACGCCGGCCAGGTGCGCCGGGTCATCGTCGCGGACCTCGACGGCAAGACCCGCGCGCTCGAGGCCGATTGCCTGCTGCCGTTCTTCGGCCTCTCGATGAACCTGGGCGCGATCGCGGATTGGGGTCTCAACCTCGACCGCAATCACATCACCGTCGAGCCCGCGACTTGCGCGACCTCGGCGCCCGGCATCTTCGCGATCGGCGACATCGCCACATATCCCGGGAAGCTCAAGCTGATCCTGTCGGGCTTCTCGGAGGCCGCGATGGCCGCCCACGCGATCTACCCGCTGGTGCACCCCGGCGAGGCGCTCCACTTCGAGTATTCGACGACCAAGGGCGTGCCCGCGCGAGGCTAGCGCGCGTCAGCGCGTTTCCCCCACGGCAGCGCGACTCTCGCGGGCGATCGTCTCGATCGCCTGCCGCGCTGGGGCGAGACGAGACGACATCTGCAGGAACCCATGCACAACGCCTGGCACCACGTCGAGCCGGACCGAGACACCCGCCGCAGCGAGTCGCGCCGCGAGCGTGGTGCTGTCGTCTCGGAGGGGATCCAGCCCAGCCGCCATGACATAGGTATGCGGCAAACCCGGGAGATCGGCCGCCGGCGGCACCGCACGCGGGTCGTGGGCAGCGCCTTGCCAATTGCTCCAGTACCAGCGCATGCGCTCGGTCATGAGACCGAAACGGCCGTCGCCACAGTCCCGGTGGCTCTGCGTATCGAAGCGCGGCTCGAAGCAGCCGTAGACCAGGAGCAGCGCCGCGAGACGCGGACAGCCCGGCTCAAGCGCCGCGGCAAGCGCGATGTTGGCACCGGCGGAATCGCCGGCGAGCACGATCGACAACGTCCGCCGCAGAACTGGATCCTCCACGGCGGCAAGACCGCGCAACACGGCCAGCACGTCCTCGATCGCCGCCGGACAGGCATGCTCGGGTGCCAGTCTGTAGTCTGGCATCAGCACGGGGCAGGCGGCGTCCCCCGCCAGCAGCCGCGCAAACCGCTCATAGGACTCGGGTGACCCGAAGGTCCAGCCGCCGCCGTGGACGAAGACGATCAGGCCCGTGGACGCGACCTCGGGATCAGTGAGGCGGCAACTCATGCCGCCAATCGTAAGGTTTCGGCCGGCCATCTCGGGCAGGGGTTTGTTCCACATTGCCCAGGTCCGCTCGAAGGCGAGGCGCGCCTCCGCGATGGGCATGCGTCGATAGTCGATCGCGGGAACCGCCTGCTGCTCGCGCAGGATGGCGGCCATTTCCGGTTGGGGCTTGAGGCTCATAGTCAAATCGAATGGCACGACGAGGTACTGGGCGCAAGCCGGCGAAGACCCCGCCACACCCCGGCAGCGCCGCTAGTTTGCCGCCGAGCCGCTCTGGGCCGGGGTGACGACCGGCGTGGCGAGCCGAGCCGATAAGTAGCAGGTGACGATCGTGCCGGTGCCGGGGCTCGAGGTGAGCACCACGCGCCCGCCGTGCAGCTCGATGAAGCTCTTGACCAGCGACAGGCCGAGGCCGGGCCCCGATTGGCGCGCCAGCGGGCTACCGCGCTCGAATTTCTCGAAGATGCGCGCCTGATCCTCCTGCGGCACGCCGACGCCGGTGTCGATCACCGCGAGCGCAATCTCACCATCGGTTCGCCGCGCGCTCAAGGTGACGCTGCCACCGCCCGGCGTAAAGTTGATTGCGTTGGAGATCAGATTGAAGAGCGCTTGTCTCAAGCGCCGCTCGTCGCCCACGAGAACCCCGATATCGGTCGGACAATCGAAATTGAGCGCGAGGTTCTTGTTGCGCGCGCGCTCGCGGGAGAGCGCCAGCACGCCCGACATCATGGCGTGGATATCGATCTCCTGCGTCTCCAGGGTCATGTAGCCCGCCTCGATGGTAGCGAGGTCGAGGATGTCGTTGATCAGCGACATCAAGCGATGGGAGCTGTCGAGGATGCCGCGGCTGTAGTCGAGTTGGCGCGGGTTGAGCTCGCCGAAATATTGGTTCGCCAGGATCTCCGCGAAGCCGATGATCGCATTGAGGGGCGTGCGCAGCTCGTAGGAAACGTTGGCGATGAACTCGCTCTTGAGCCGGCCCGCGGTCTCCAACGCCTCGTTGCGCTCGCGCAGCGCCCGCTCGACGCGGGTCGAATCAGTTACATCGAGGTAGCTCAGCAGCACGTTGCCGTCCGGGAGCGGCACGATGGACGCCTGCAGGATCGAGCCATCTCCGCGGTGGAGCCGCTCCGCCGGGGTCTCCGTGCGGGAGGTCAGCCGCTCGATGATGCGCTCCTTGAGCGCCGGCCAATCCTCGCGCGAGTCACCAAACTCGTAGAAGGCGCGAGTCTTCTCGACTAGCTCGGTCACGTGCAGGTAGCCCGCGAGGTCCGTGGCGCTCAGCTTCCAGATCTGCGCATAAGCGGGGTTCCAGAGCTTGAGCCTCCCGTCGGTGCCGAGCACCGCCACCGCCTCGTAGAGATTGTCGAGCGTCTCGCGCTGCACCTCGATCAATGTATTGTAGGAGCGCTCGAGGGCGAGCTTGTCGGTCACATCCTCATAGACGAAGGTGAGGCCGCCGAAGGGATGCGGCGAAACCACCAGCCGGAGCGTGCGCTCGTCGGGCAGGTGCAGCAGCTCCTCCTGCGGCTCCAGGAGCGAGGTGAACATCGCGAGCTGCTGACGTTTGAAAGCGCGGAAGTCCGCGTATTCCGGCAGACGCCGGCGCTCGCGCAGCCGCTCCAGCAGCTCGTCGAGGCTGGGCTCCTGCGCGAGCCAATCCTCCTCGAGCCGCCAGAGCTGGGCGAAGGCCGAGTTGAAGAAGGTGAGGCGCGCCTCGGCGTTGAAGATCGCGACGGCCACCGCGACATTCTCCAGCACCTCGCCGTGCGCGGCGACGTGTCGCGCAAGCTCCGCCTGGATCGTCTCGAGGTCGGTGAAGTCGCGGGCGAAGCCCAGAATCTCCTGGCCCTCGAGCGGCTGCTCTGTGAACTCCATCAGGCGCCGCTGGCCGCCTATGACGATGTGGTGGCTCTCAGACTGAGCTACCTGGGTCTGGCGCGTGCGCTCGGCGAGCTCGCGGCCGTGGTCGCCCAGCACGCGGGCGCCGATCTCGCGGTGCTCGGCGACGGCCTGGCCGGGGCTCGCCTCCATGGCCTGCGCGTAGGCTCGATTGACCTCGATGAGCGCCAGGGTGTCCGCGCGGCGGCGCCAGATCGGCAACGGCAGCGCGTCGAGCACATGGCGCAGCCGGTCGCGCTCGCCCCGGGCCGCATCGCGTTCGGCCGCGAGCTCGCGGGCGCTGCTGGGATCGAAGAACCACACGATGTCGGCGACGGCCGATCGATCCGGTCCCAGGGCGCGCCGCCCGATCACGTCGAGCCGCGCTCCGGTCGTCAGCGCCGCCGTCGACACGAAGGCCGTACCTTCGTCTCGCAGCTTCGTGACAGCGGTTTCGATCGAGGCGGCATCGGGCGAGACGAAGCGCAACAGCACGTCGCGAAATCCGCCGTCCGCGCCCGCGAGCCCCTCGATCAATCCCGGCTCGAAACTCTCGCTGCCGCCGGCGGCCCAGCGATATCGGGCCGCTGGCACCGAGGCGAGCTCGCCCTCGCGCTCGTCGAGTTCTTGCGCGAGCCGATCGCGCTCGGCCTCGAGCTGCCGCAGCCGGTGACGCGCCCACAGCAGCAAGGGCAGCACCGCCAGCAGGATCAGGAGCACGAGCAGCAGCGGCACACCGCCGGCATCCGCGAACCCGGCGGCATGCGCCTCAGCAGGCATCAGAGCCGCCGCCCCGACCATGGCCAGCCAATCCCTTAGCCGCACTCATGTCCCCCACTGCGCCCCAGCCGGGCGAGATCACCGCGACTCGACGCATTTGCGGAATTATCGCGCTTGGCCCGAAATTAACTAAGAGAATTTACGGGCATCCGAGCGATCGCGCGCCAGCGTACACTGAGCCGTGGGTGAAATAAGTGGCTCCAAGAAAATGGCAAAAGTCAGCGCGGGCCTGTTGCTCTATCGGCTCCAGGCCGGCGGTCCCGAGGTATTCCTGGTGCATCCGGGCGGTCCGTTCTGGGCGAAGAAGGACGCCGGCGCCTGGTCCATCCCGAAAGGCGAGGTGGCGGCGGACGAGGCGCTTCTAGCGGCAGCCCAGCGTGAGTTCCAGGAGGAGACTGGGCTCAGCGTTGCCGGGGACTTCCGTGCCCTCGAGCCCGTGCGCCAGGCCGGCGGCAAGACCGTGCACGCCTGGGCAGTGGAAGCCGACTGCGATGCAACCGCCGTTCGCAGCAACAGCTTCGAGATGGAATGGCCGCCGCGCTCCGGCCGGAAGCAGGCATTCCCCGAGATCGACCGCGCCGCCTGGCTCGACCTGCCGGCTGCGCGCGTGAAGGTCACCAAAGGGCAGCTGCCCTTGCTCGAGCAGCTGGAGCGGCTACTGACTGCCGATCAATAGCGGTAGTGATCGGACTTGAAGGGACCCTGCTGGGACACGCCGAGGTAGGACGACTGCGCGGCGGTGAGCTCGGTGAGCTTCACGCCGAGCTTCGCCAGGTGCAGCGCCGCCACTTTCTCGTCGAGCTTCTTCGGCAGCGTATACACCTGCTTCTGATATTTGCCGGTATTGGCGAAGAGCTCGATCTGCGCCAGCACCTGGTTGCTGAAAGACGCACTCATCACGAAGCTCGGATGGCCGGTGGCGCAGCCGAGGTTCACCAGGCGGCCCTTGGCCAGCACGATGAGGCGCCTGCCGTCGGGCATCACGACCTCGTCGACCTGCGGCTTCACCTCCTCCCAGCGGAAATTCCGGAGTGCGCCGATCTGGATCTCGCTGTCGAAGTGGCCGATGTTGCAGACGATGGCGCGGTCTTTCATGCGCCGCATGTGCTCGAGCGTGATCACATCGACATTGCCGGTGGCGGTGACGAAGATGTCGCCGAAGGACGACGCCTCGTCCATGGTGACGACCTGATAGCCCTCCATCGCGGCCTGCAGCGCGCAGATCGGATCAATCTCGGTCACGACCACGCGCGCGCCGGCATTGCGGAGCGAGGCCGCCGAGCCCTTGCCGACGTCGCCGAAGCCCGCGACCACCGCGACCTTGCCGGCCATCATGACGTCGGTCGCGCGGCGGATGCCGTCCACCAGGCTCTCGCGGCAGCCGTAGAGATTGTCGAACTTCGACTTGGTGACGCTGTCGTTGACGTTGATGGCGGGGAACAGCAGTCGGCCTTCTTTCGCCATCTGATAGAGGCGATGGACGCCGGTGGTGGTCTCCTCGGTGACGCCGCGGATGTTTTCCCCGAGCTTCGCGTACCAGCCTGGATGCGAGGCATTGTGCCGCTTGATCGCGGCGTAGAGCGCCTCTTCCTCCTCGTTGGTGGGCTTTGCGATGACGGAAGGGTCTTGCGCGGCTCGGATACCGAGGTGCACCAAGAGCGTCGCATCGCCGCCGTCATCGAGGATCATGTTGGGCGTGCCGCCGTCGGCCCACTGGAAGATCCGATGCGTGTACTCCCAGTATTCCTCGAGGGATTCGCCCTTGTAGGCGAAGACCGGCGTGCCAGACTTCGCGATCGCCGCGGCCGCGTGATCCTGCGTCGAGAAGATGTTGCAGGAAGCCCACCGCACGTCGGCGCCCAGGTGCTTCAGCGTCTCGATCAGAACTGCGGTCTGGATGGTCATGTGGAGCGAGCCTGCGATGCGCGCGCCCTTGAGTGGCTTCTTCGCTCCGTACTCCTCTCGGATCGCCATCAGGCCCGGCATCTCGCTCTCGGCGATCGAGAGCTCTTTCCGTCCCCACTCCGCGAGCGACAAATCGGCGACCTTGTAGTCGGCTCCATCAGCCATCGAAAAACTCCTGAGCAGCGCGGGAAAAACGAGACGCGGCATATAGCAGCGCGGCCCACGTCCGGCAAGCCATGGGCACAAACATGGGCGCTTCCCCACGAAAAACTCCCACCGGCCTTTTTGGTTTTCTACTTTGATCCAGGCAACACGTTGAAGTCGTCGAGGAGGCTGGCAATGCGAGCCTCGTCCATCTGGTCCATGATGGCGCGAGCGCGGCGCTGGGCGGCGAGCAGGTCGAGGTGGCGGATGCGGCGCTTGACGCGAGAGATGTTGCCTGGCGCCATCGAGAGATCTCGGATGCCGAGGCCGAGCAGCAGCGCGGTATAGCGGGGATCACCCGCCATCTCGCCGCAGACGCTGACGGGAATGCGTGCGCGGAGCGCGGCCTCGATCGCGAACTGGATCAAGCGCAGCACCGCCGGGTGCAGCGGATTATAGAGATAAGCGACCTGCTCGTCGCCGCGATCGATCGCGAGCGTGTATTGGATGAGATCGTTGGTGCCGATCGCGAAGAAATCGCTCTCGCTCGCGAGCGCATCGGCGGCGAGCGCCGCGCCGGGGATCTCGATCATCACGCCGAGCGGCGGCAGCGGATCGGCGATCTCGAGGCCGCGGCGCTTCACGCGCCTCGCCACCTGCTGCAGCGCCTCGCGCACACCCCGCACCTCCGCGAGCGTGCTCACCATCGGCAGCAGGATCCGCACGGGACCCTCGGCGCTCGCGCGCAGGATCGCCGCCAGCTGGGCGTCGAGCAGCTTGCGCTCCTTCAGCGAAAGCCGGATCGCCCGCAGGCCGAGCGCGGGATTGCCGCCCTCGCTCTCGAGGCTCTCGGCGAAGGGGGCAGCGATCTTGTCGCCGCCCACGTCGAGGGTGCGGATGGTGACGGGTTTCCCCTCCATGCCCTTCACCAGCGCCTTGTAGGCCTGGTACTGCTCCTCTTCGTCCGGCAGGTCGTCGCGGTTCATGTAGAGGAACTCGGTGCGGACGAGACCGACGCCCTGCGCGCCCGCGGCAACCGCCTGCTCGATCTCGCGCGGCAGCTCGAGATTGGCCTCGAGCGTGATCTCCTCGCCGTCGCGCGTCACCGCTGGCACGCGCTTCAGGCGCGCGAGCTGGCGCTGCTCCTTCCGGAACTCGTCCTGCCGCTCCTCGTACCGATCGATGGTGGCTGCGGTGGGGTTCAGCACGACTGTACCGGTGCTGCCGTCGATCACCACGGCGTCGCCCGGTTGCACCTCACCGAAGAGGCCCGCGACCGCCAGCACCGCCGGCAAGCCGAGCGCACGCGCCATGATCGCGGTGTGACTCTCCGATCCACCGAGCACCGCGGCAAATCCGGCGACGCGGCGCGGGTCCATGAGCGCGGTGTCGGCGGGGCTCAGATCCTCCGCCAGGATCACGGTGCCCTCGGGCAGCCGCGAGAAGGCAGCGTAAGGAGTCTGGGTGAGATTGCGCAGCAGGCGCGCCCCGACCACGCGCACGTCCTCGATGCGTTGGGCGAGATAGGCGTCCTCCATGGCGGCGAAGCTCTCGCCGATGGCGGCGATCTCCATCTGCACAGCGCGCTCGGCGTTGATGCGCTCCTCGCGGATGCGCCGCTCGACGCCGCGCACCAGCCGCGAGTTCGATAGCATCGCGACATGGGCGTCGAGCAGGTAGCCCATCTCCTCGGACGCCGACTCCGGCAGCGCCGCCGCCTTCCCCTTGAGCTTCTTCAGCTGCTTGAGCGAGAACTGGACCGCCTGCTCGAAGCGTTGGCGCTCCGCCGGGACCTCCTCCGGCTCGATCCGGCGCTCGGGGACGGGAACGTCGCCGTCCTCGGTGATGAAGGCGGGACCGATGGCGATCCCAGGTGCCACACCGAGCCCATGGAGCACGCGCTCCGGACGCTCCTTGCGACTGCTCTCACCCCTCATCGAAACCGCCGGCGACGAGATCGGCAAGCGCCGCCACGGCGCGCTCCGCCTCGGGGCCGGTGGCGGCAAGTTCGATGGCGGTGCCGGGGCCGGCCGCCAGCATCATCAATCCCATGATCGATCGGCCGGAGACTTTGCTGCCGTTCTTGCGCACGGTCACCTCGGCGTCGAATTGCCAGGCGAGCTTGACGAAGCGGGCGGCGGCGCGGGCATGGAGGCCCCGCTTGTTGCAAATCGTGACGGTGCGCTGCGCCGTGCCCGCGGGCGGGTCGGCGCCGGCACCCGCAGTGTCAACCTCGTTCATCAGTGCGCGTCGGCCAGCAGCTGCGAGGCGACGTTGATGTATTTGCGCCCGGCTTCCTGGGCGCCGCGCACGGCATCGGCGAGGGTCTCGGTCGAACGCAGGCTTGCGAGCTTGATCAGCATCGGCAGGTTGATGCCGGCGATCACCTCGATCTTGGGCCGATCCATCACGGAGATCGCGAGGTTCGACGGCGTCCCACCGAACATGTCCGTCAGCAGCACCACGCCGTCGCCGGTGTCCACCGCCCTGACGGATTGCAGGATGTCCTGCCGGCGCTGCTCCATGTCGTCGTCGGGACCGATGCAGATGGCGGCGATATCGCGCTGGGGTCCGACCACGTGCTCGAGTGCCGCGATGAACTCCGCGGCCAGGCGGCCGTGGGTGACGATGACGATGCCGATCATTGAAGGTCCTTGGTAGAGCCGGCGGCGAGGTCGCGGTGGCGCACGCTCACAGCGCGGCCCCGCTCGCCCAGCCAGGCCGCCAGCCGCTCCGCCAGATAGACGGAGCGATGGCGGCCGCCGGTACAGCCGATGGCGATAGTGAGATAGCTTTTGCCCTCGCGCTCGAAACGCGGCAGGAGCGAGTCCACGAGCGCGCCGAGGTCGCGGAAGAAGCCGGGGAAATCCGCG
This sequence comes from Allostellaceae bacterium, assembly GCA_035280245.1. GTDB lineage: Bacteria > Pseudomonadota > Alphaproteobacteria > ATCC43930 > CGMCC-115725 > DASZHJ01. Next base: position 72,996 of record DATEGF010000121.1, on the reverse strand, counting down.
TCGGCCGCGATGTAGGCGCCAACCTCGCGATCGAGGCCGGTTTGCGGCGCGAGCTCCGGCGCGTAGTGCGGGTTCCGCAGGAAACGGGCGTCGAAAACGATGTCGGCATCACGCGGCAGGCCGTGGCGGTAGGAGAAGGAGATCACCGAGAGTGCGATGCCGGGCGAGCGGTCGAGCGCGAAATGGCCACTGAGGATGCGCTTGAGGTCGGCCAAGCTTAGGTCGGTGGTATCGATAACGAGGTCGGCCCGATCTCGCAAGGGCGAAACGTATTGCCGCTCGAGCCGGATCCCGTCGATGACGGGGCGGTCCAGCGCCAGCGGATGGCGCCGCCGGGTCTCGGTAAACCGCTTCACCAGCTTGTCGTCGTCGCAATCAAGGAACGCCACGGCGGCGCGCGTACCGCCCTCCCGCGCCAACCGATCCAGCGTATCCGCCAAGGCGTTAACGCCGAAATCCCGGGTCCGCACGTCCGCCCCGACCGCCAGCGGCGCGCTCAGAGGGCGGTGGCTCATCAGGCTGGGCACCAGGGAGAGCGGCAGGTTGTCGACCGCCTCGTAACCCAAATCTTCCAAGGCCTTGAGGGCACTGGATCGTCCAGCCCCCGACATCCCCGTCACCACCACGATCCGGCTCGCGGTCACGGCTTGAGGGCCTTGAGGCTCGTCCGAAGCGGCAACCGAGGCGGGAGCCGGCTGGGTCATGGCGTCCCGACTATAGGGAGGGTCGTGGTCTGAACCAAGCTGGCGAGCGCAAGCCGGATCTTCGCGGGTGTCGAGGCCTCGAACGGGACCAGCGCCAGCAGCGGCAGAGAGCATTGAAGATATTTACAGAATCTTGGCTCTGGCAGGCGCTCGACACGGTCCGGCGGCACCAGATCGACGACCAGCCGAACGGGGGCGCTTGGCACGGACGGCACCTTGAGAATACCGACCCCGCGAACCTCCATCCTGCCGGCGATGCTGGCCGGCGACCGGGCGATCGGGCCATTGGGCGAGCGCGTGAGCTCGGTCTGGTCGTCGGCCACGAGGCGAGCACCGCCATCGACGAGGCGCAAGGCCAGATCGCTCTTGCCGCTGCCTGAGGGGCCGCGCAGGAGCACACCCTCGCCGTCGAGCGCCACCGTTGTGCCGTGCACCAAAATCATGATTGCAGTTAGGTGAGCCACCCCCAGGGTGGAGTCAATGATCTGGGTCAACGGTACCGCACCCGGCCAATCGCCCCGATGGGGGCTTATCGGGTCCAACTTCGGAGTTCCTTAAGCCTTCGGGCGCATTGTTCTGGCGTCGCTTCCTTCGCGACCAAAGCGAACCATGCGCGCCCTGAGGATTGCCCTGCTGATCGCTCTCGCGTCCGGTGCCACCGGATGCGTGTTGCCGCCCGCGCTCACGATCGCCTCCTTCGCGGCCGACGGGCTCTCGCTCGCGACGAGCGGCAAGACCATCACCGACCACGCGATCTCGCTCCTCGCCCACCGCGACTGCCGGCTCTGGCGGTTGATCGAGGGCAAATCCATCTGCGGCGCGGACGCGAGCGTCGTCGCGGTCGCGAAACTGCCGCCGCCGCTACCGATCCGCGCGGCGTCGCCGGCGTTCAATCCGACGGCGCCGATCGTCGCGGCCGCGACACCGGTCGAGGCGCCCGTTTCCGAGCCCGTTGCATCGAGCTCAGCCGCCGCGCCCACCTCGCCGAGCGCCGAGCCGGCGCTTCATGAGAACGCGATCCCCACGACGGCGCCCGCTCCCACGAGCTCGCCCGTCGCGGCCAACGGATCCACGACCGCGAGCCCCCGTCAGAAGACAGCGCCCGCCTCCGCGATGCCGACGCACCAAGCGTCTCATAGCGCGGTGCCCGCACCGGTCGCCGCGCTTCCCGTGCGGCACGGGACGAGTGATGCCGGCGTGCGCGGCGAGATGGTCATCCGCAGCGGCACCGACGAGGCGGAGGCACGCGCCCTCGGAGAGGCCCTCCACGCGGCCGGCGCCATCGTGCGGCCCATCCAGCACGGCGACATCACCGTCTACGAAGTGGTGATGGGTCTCTCGGGCTAAGCGCCCGGTCGATCAGCTCTTGTGCGGCTTGAGCTGCGGCCGCATCCAGGCCGCGAAAGTCGTCTCGTCAATCCGGCCCTCGGCAAGCGCGAGCATGGTCTCGTAAGAGCCAGCGTCGTCCGCGACGAGCTCAAAGCTATTGAGCTCAACAAAGGCTTCCGCGACGACCCAGGCCGTCCGCTTGTTGCCATCTACGAACGGATGATTTCGTGCGATGCCGCCGGCATAGGCAGCCGCGAGATCGGCAAAATCGGGCGATCCGTAGGCCACGAGGTTCTGAGGCCGGGCGAGAGCGGATTGCAATAGCCCCATGTCTCTCACGCCATCTGCTCCACCGTGCTCGGCGAGTTGCTCCTCATGAATGGCCAGGACAACGTCCAAATCAACCCAGACGTAGTCCATTCCTATTTCGCAAGCTCACGGAGCAGCGTGCGGCGCTTCTTCATGACCTTCCGCGCCACGTCCATCTTTTGCTCGAACGAAAGGTCGTAGGGGGTGAGCCGATAGCCCGTCGGTGTCTCGACGAGAAAGAGGACATCGCCCTCCTCGACCTTCAATCGGGCGGCGGCTTCCTTGGTGAGGATCACCGCCTTTGAATTACCGACCTTCGTGACCTTGAGTTTGAGCATCGCCATACCCGTTATAACGTACGTTATAACTAAGTGTTGCTCGCTCACATGTCAATCAGAGTGACCCGACCCACAAGTCAAGCCGCCGGCAGCAGGACCACGAATCTCGCGCCGACCACGCGTCCCTCGGCATCGCGGCGGTTCTCGGCGCGGATCGTGCCATGGTGGGCTTCGACGATCTGCTTGGAGATCGAGAGGCCGAGGCCGCTGTGAGTGCCGAATTTCTCGCCAGCGGGCCGCTCCGTATAGAAGCGATCGAAGATCGCCTGCAGCTTGCTCTCGGGAATGCCGGGGCCCTCGTCCTCGACGGTGACCCGGACGAAATCGCCCTCTCGCTCGGTGGCGACCCGGATCGTGCCGCTGGGCGGGCTGAAGGAGATCGCATTGGTGATCAGGTTGCGGAATACTTGGCCGAGCCGGCTCTCCATGCCGAGCACGGTGAGCGCCGAGCGCCCCTGGCCCAGCGGCAGCACCAGCTCGAGGCGTGGCGCACCCTCCTTCTCGGAGGCCGCGTGCACGTCGACCAGCGCCTGCAGCATGTCGGCGAGCGGCACCGGCTCGAGCTCGATCCGGCTCATCTCAGCGTCGAGCCGCGAAGCGTCGGAGATGTCGCTGATGAGCCGATCGAGCCGCGCCACGTCCTCGACCACGACATTCAGCAGCCGCCGCTGCTTCTCGGGATCGGTGACGCGGACCACGGTCTCGACCGCGCTCTTGAGGGAGGTTAGCGGGTTCTTGATCTCGTGGGCGACGTCGGCCGCGAAATGCTCGATCGCGTCCATCCGGCGCCAGAGCGCGTCCGTCATCTCGCGAAGCGCACCTGAGAGCTCGCCGATCTCATCCTTGCGATCGGTGAGGTCGGGGATCGCCACTTGCCGGCCGTGTCCCCTCCGCACGCGCTCGGCCGCGATCGCAAGCCGTCGGATCGGCCGCCCGATGGTGCCGGCGAGATAGATCGAGAGCAGCACGGTCACGCTGAGCACGATCAGGAACACCTTGGCGATCTCCAGGCGCACCTGGTGGACCGCCTGCTCGATTTCGCGGCTGCCGCTCGAGAACAGGATCGAGCCCAACACCTTCTTGTAGCGCTGGATCGGCACGGCGACGCTGAGCACGAGCTCGCCGTTCCCGCGGTCGCGGCGCACGGCGCGGGCGGGCTCCCCCTCGAGCGCGGCCGCGACCTCGGTATAGTCCTGGGCCGTCGGTGTGACGTACTCGATGTAGGGTGGATAGTCCGTGGAGGCCGGCAGGAAGCGGCGCAGATAATTGAGGAGCCGCTCACTGAGCCGCGCCAGCGAGTTCGCGGCCTCGGGCGCCTCCAGTGTCTCGATCTGCACCGTGTCGCCGGGGCCGGGGAGCCAGCGGCTGTCGGCGACCAGCGTGCCCGCGGCATCGAAGAGCCGGGCGCGCGCCTTGGCAGGCTCCACCAGGCGCTTCAGCATGTCGCGGCCGAGCTCGGGGATCAGGTACTCGGGCTCGCCCGGCGTCTCGTAGACTGCGCCTTCCGCCAGCGCCGCGGCGGAGATCTCGCCTTGAGTCTGCAGCGCATCGAGCTGCGCGTTGATGAGCGTGGTGCGGTAGCCGCCGAGATAAAGCAGGCCCAGGCCGAGCAGAGCGAGTGCCGCGACATTGACCGCGAGGATGCGGCGGGTGAGCGGCGAGAGCCGCCGTTTCAGCCGGCTGGCGCGTCGGCTCGGTGCCTCGCGCGGCTCGGCGCTCGATGCTGGAGCGTCGCGATCGGATCCGGCGCGGGTCTCATCGGTCGCGGTAGCGATATCCCACTCCGTAGAGCGTCTCGATTTGCGAGAACTCGTCGTCGGCCGACTTGAATTTTTTGCGCAGCCGCTTGATGTGGCTGTCGATGGTGCGGTCGTCGACGTAGATGTGCTCGCCGTAAGCACTGTCCATCAGCTGGTCGCGGCTCTTCACGTGGCCCGGACGCAGCGCCAGCGCCTTCAAGATCAGGAACTCGGTCACGGTGAGATCGACGCTCTGGCCTTTCCAGGTGCACTGGTGGCGCGCGGGATCGAGCAGGAGGTCGCCGCGCTGAACCACCGGCTCGCTCTCGGCCTCGCCGCCGCGCGCCATGTCGCCGCGCCGGAGCAGCGCGCGGATGCGCTCGATCAGCAGCCGCTGCGAGAACGGCTTCTTGATGTAGTCGTCGGCGCCCATGCGCAGGCCCAGGACCTCGTCCACCTCGTCGTCCTTCGAGGTCAGGAAGATCACCGGCATCTTGCTCTGCTTGCGCAGGTGCGAGAGCAGCTCGAGGCCGTCCATGCGCGGCATCTTGATGTCGAGGATCGCGAGATCCACCGGCTGCTGCTGAATCGCCTTCAGCGCCTCGGAGCCGTCGCCATAAGTGCGCACAGTGAAGCCCTCGGCCTCGAGCGTCATCGAGACGGAGGTCAGGATGTTGCGGTCGTCATCGACCAGCGCAATGGTGCTGCCCACGAGTCGGTCCTTCTGCTGCGGGGGCGGGGTCCGCGGAGGTTGCCCCGGTGGCCCTTTCATCACGACCGAGTCTCCCTGCTTACTGTGGCACCTTTTGGGCGGGAATCCGGCATTGCGCGAGCAAACTACGCGCTTTGCGCCGGGTTTCAACCCCCAGGGCTGGCCGCCGGGTTGCCGCGCCAGGGGCGCCCGTTAAGATCATTCTCGGCATGCCGCCGGCCGACCATCCCCTCGCCGAGACCCCGGCCTCGCGCGCCCGCGCGGTCATGCGAGCGACCGACCGGGCTGCGCTTGCGACGGCGCAGGGCGGCTGGCCCTTCGCCTCGCTGGTCCTTGTGGCGCTCGGCCAGGATGCCTCCCCGCTCCTCCTGATCTCCGACCTTTCGGAGCATTCGAAGAACATCAAAGCGGACCCACGGGTCTCGCTGCTGTTCGATGGGACTCAGGGTCTGGACGATCCGCTCACCGGGCCGCGGGTCACCGTGCTCGGCGAGGCGGCGCCGGTCGAGGACGGGCACCTCAAGGCCCGCTTCCTCGCGCGCCATCCCTCGGCCGAACTCTACGCGGGCTTCGCCGACTTTCACCTGCACCGGGTCCACGTCGCTCGGGCGCATCTGGTGGCGGGGTTCGGCAGGATCCACTGGGTGGACGTGCGTGAGCTTCTGGTGACACCGGACGACAGCTTCGCCCGGGAGGAGGCGGCGGTGCTTGCCGGGGTGAACGCGGACCCCAAAATGGTAAATGCCGCGGTGCGGGCACTCGGGCTGAAGCGTGACGGCTGGCGGGTCACCGGGATCGATCCCGAGGGGCTGGACCTGCGGCGGGCCGGGTCGATTGCGCGCCTGGCAATGCCTTTCTCGAACGCCAGTGCGGTGCAGGACGTCCTTGCCCATGGGGAAATCTCGAAATCCTGACCGCGTTTGTGCAGTGCGGGCACACTGGATTGTGACGGCCCAATGCGTCAGCTAAGGTCCAACCAACAAGAACCGAGGAAGCGCTTAATGGACGGAACATCGCGTGAGGCCGGCCTCAAGGGCAGTGTCGGCCTCGACCAGCATGGCTTTCGCAAGCTGGCGGCGGAGCATTGGAACTCGAGCGTGCCGATGCTCTACGAGCACGCGATACGCCGTGGCGAGGGCGAGATCGCGGCCGGTGGCGCCTTCGTGGCGCGCACCGGCGTACACACAGGCCGCACACCCCGCGACAAGTTCATCGTGGCCGACGCCGCCAGCGAGCCCGAGGTCGACTGGAACACAATCAATCAGCGCGTCGCGCCAGCGGTGTTCGAGAGCCTGAAGCTTCGCATGCTCGCGAACTTCCAGGGCCGCGAAGCCTTCGTCACCGACTGTTTCGCGGGAGCCGATCCCGAGTACCGGCTCTCGGTGCGGCTGATCAGCGACAGCGCCTGGCACAGCCTCTTCGCGCGCAACATGTTCCTGCGCCCATCGCACGCCGAGCTCAAGAGCTTCCGCCCGGACTTCACCATCTTCCACCTGCCCTACTTCGAGGCGACGCCCGCGCTCGACAAGCTCAATTCCGAGGTCTTCATCCTCGTCAACTTCACCGAGCGCCTGGTGCTGATCGGCGGCACGCGCTACGCGGGCGAGATCAAGAAGTCCGTGTTCGGGCTCTTGAACTACCTGCTGCCGCCGCGCGACGTGCTCCCGATGCACTGCTCCGTCAACGTCGGATCGAAGGGCGACAGCGCGGTGTTCTTCGGTCTCTCGGGCACCGGCAAGACCACGCTCTCGGCCGACGGCACCCGTACGCTGGTGGGCGACGACGAGCACGGCTGGAGCCGCAATGGGCTCTTCAATTTCGAGGGTGGCTGCTACGCCAAGGTGATCCGTCTCTCGCCGGAGGCGGAGCCGGAGATCTACGCGACTGTCGGCCGGTTCGGCACGGTGCTCGAGAACGTCGTGCTCGACCCCGTGACGCGCATCCCCAACCTCGACGACGACAGCCTCACCGAGAACACGCGCGCCTGCTATCCCGTCGACTTCATCCCGAACGTGCGCCTGACCGGCGTTGCGGGTCATCCAGCGAATGTGATCATGCTCACTGCGGACGCCTTCGGCGTGCTGCCGCCGATCTCGAAGATGACGCCGGATCAGGCGGCCTATCATTTCCTCTCGGGCTATACGGCGCGGGTCGCCGGCACCGAGCGCGGCCTCGGGAATGCGCCGCAGGCGACGTTCTCGACCTGTTTCGGCGCGCCCTTCATGCCGCGGCATCCCTCGGTCTACGCGAAGCTCCTGGGCGAGCGCATCCGGCAGCACAAGACAACCTGCTGGCTGGTCAACACGGGCTGGTCGGGCGGCGCCTATGGCGTGGGCCAGCGCATGAAGATCCAGCACACGCGGACGCTGGTGCGCGCCGCAATCGACGGGAAGCTCAAGGGCGTCGAGACCAAGCGCGATCCGTTCTTCGGTCTCAACGTGCCGCAGGCGTGCCCGGGCGTGCCAGACGACGTGCTGAACCCGCGCGACACCTGGTCCGACAAGCCCGCCTACGATGACACCGCTCGCGAACTCACCAAGCGCTTCGAGAAAAATTTCGAGCGCTTCCAGACGCACGTGAGCCGCGACGTGGCGGCGGCTGGAGTTCACGCCGCGGTCTGACGGTCACGCGGCCTTCGCGAGGTTCAGTTCCACGACCACGGCGCGCCAGCCCTCGCGCACGCTCGGATACTTCGGCTGCCAGCCGGTCGCTTGCTTGAGCGAGCGATTGGAGATGCGCAGCGACCGCGCAAGCAGCCCACCCACCGGCCCGAAGAGCCGCGCGGCCCATGCGGGCGGCAGCCGCGGCGCGGGCGCACCGAGCGCGGCGGCAAGGGCGTCGACATAGTCGCGGTGGGTCACAGGCTCGTCGTCCACGACGTTATAGGTGCCGCTGGGTGTGTCGAGCGCGGCCACCACCGCGCTCGCGGCATCGTCGTGGGAGACCGACGAGATAAGGCTCTCCGCGGGGCCCGGCATCGCGGCCCAACCGCGGCGGATCATCTTGATGAGATCGACCACATGATCTGCGTCGGGCCCATAGAAGGCACCGAACCGCAGCACGATCCCCACCCCACCACCCGCACGGAATTGCTCCGCCGAGCGCTCGGCGACGAGGACCGACCGGTTGAAGCGCACGGGCTCGAGCGGCGTGCGCTCGTCGATCCAGCGGTCGCCGCGGTCAGGATAGATCGGCGCGAAAGATTCCTGGATGAAGCGCCGAACGCCGCCGGCGCGCGCCGCCTCCGACAGGATCGCTGAGCCGGCTTGGCGCACCCGGTCGTTCTCGCGCCAGAGCCATGGCACCAGCGTCTGCATGCCCGGCGGAATGTGCGTCGCGAGATTGACCACGGCATCGTGGCCGGCGACGGCGCTCAGCACGTCATCCCGCGAGAAGAGATCGAGCGCCACCGGTACCGCGCCCATGCGCTCCAGTTGGCGCCGCTTCTCGGGATTGCGTCCGACCGCGGTCACCGCGTGGCCCGCCGCGATCAGCAGCGGTACCGCGCGCCGGCCGACGACACCGGTGGCGCCTGTGAGGAAGACCCGCACGGGCTCGCGCCCCGCGGGTCGTTCAGGCGGCAGCGCTGGCGCGCTTGACGACGGGCTCCTTGCGGAACGCGATCGCGATGCGGTTCCAGGCGTTGATCGCCATCACCGCGTAGGTGAGATCCACCAGCTCCTTCTCGGAGAAGTGCTTGCGCGCCTCCTCATAGACGGCGTCGGGGACATGACCCTCGGTGACCAGGGTCACGGCCTCGGTCCAGGCCAGCGCCGCGCGCTCGCGCGGGCTGAACACCGGCGCCTCTTCCCAGGCGTTGAGCAGGTGCATGCGCTCGTCGCTCTCGCCCAGCTTGCGGGCGTCGTTGGTGTGCATGACCAGGCAGAAGGCGCAGCCGTTGATCTGCGAGGCTCGGATCTTCACGAGCTCGAGCAGCGAGTGCTCGAGGCCGCTGTTCGTGATGTAGGCCTGGAACGCCCGCATGGCCTTGTAGCCCTCGGGCGCGATCGTGGCGGGGTCGAGACGCTGTTTCATTGGGCTCTCCCTCGAAAAAGCCGAGATGCCGGATTCTCGCGCGCTCCGGGCTCAGCGCAAGCCGCAATCGGCGGCCGCAAGGCAGGCTTGCCGCAACCAATGTCGCGATACAAGCGCTCGCCGCCGATTAGCGCACGGACTTCTGGTAGGCATCGAGCAGCTCTGGCTGCTCGATCGAGCCGTACCGCACCCAAGATTCGCCTCTCCTCTCGTCCGTCATGCCCGGGCTTGTCCCGGACATCCACGAATTTTTCGTCTTTCTTCGCGAGCAACCACATGGATGGCCGGGACAAGCCCGGCCATGACGGAAGAAGGGGAGGCGCGAAAAGTGTCGCTCAGGCCTTGCCGATCCGCCGCAGCAGATCCGGCAGGGCACGGATGTCATAGCCGTCGCCGGCGGCGCGCATCACCAACTGGTTCACGTCCTTGCCTTGGGCGGCTTGAGTCGCGGCCCAGAGGAGGTAGCAGCGGGTGCCCGAGCGGCAGTGTGCCACGACCGGCTTCGGGCTGCCCTTGAGCGCGCGGGCAAAGGCGTCGACGTCGGCAGCGGTGATCGTGCCGGTCTGGACCGGGAGGTAGATGTACTGGAGGCCGAGCTTCTCGGCCTCAACGCGCGCCTCGGCGGAGGCGAGCTGGCCCGGCTCCTCGCCGTCGGGACGGTTGTTGATCAGGGTCTTCACGCCCTCTTTCGCGATGTCCGCGATGTCGGCGGTGGTCACCTGCGAGGCCACGGCGAAATCCTGCTCGACGACGGTCGCTTTCATGAGAGCCTCCTTCGGATGGCGCTCAATGCGCCTCTTCCCAATTCTGCGCCGAGCCGGTCTCCACCACCAGGGGCACCGAAAGGGTATGCGAGGGGCCGACCGCGCCCTCCATGACCTCTTTCACGAGTGATGCCACCTCGTTGGTCTCCTTGACCGGCACCTCGAAGACCAGCTCGTCGTGCACCTGGAGCAGCATGCGGGCCTTGAGGCCGGCTTTCGTGAGCGCCACCGGCACCCGCGCCATGGCGCGCTTGATGATGTCGGCGGCGGAGCCTTGCAACGGCGCGTTGATCGCTTGGCGCTCCGCGAAATTGCGGCGTGCGTAGTTCCCATCCTTGATGCCGGGAATGGCGCAGCGCCGGCCGAAGATCGTCTCGACGTAGCCGCGCTCGCGACAGAGCTGCTTCATCCGCTCCATATAGTCGCGGATGCCGGGGAAGCGCTCGAAATAGGCCTTGATGTAGGCGGCGGCCTCGGACTGCGGCACCTGGATCTGGCGACCGAGGCCGAAGGGGCTGATGCCGTAGATGATGCCGAAGTTGATCGCCTTGGCGCGCCGGCGCGTGGTGGCGTCCATCTTCTTCATGGGGACGCCGAACACCTCGCTCGCGGTCATGGCGTGGATGTCGTCGCCGCGCTTGAATGCCTCCTTGAGGGCCTCGATGCCCGCGACATGGGCCACGAGCCTGAGCTCGATCTGGCTGTAGTCCGCCGACAGCAGCACGTGGCCCGGCGCCGCGACGAAGGCGCGGCGGATCTTGCGGCCCTCCTCGGAGCGGATCGGGATGTTTTGCAGGTTGGGATCGGTCGAGGAGAGCCTGCCGGTGACCGCGCCCGCGAGCGAATAGCTCGTGTGGATGCGGCCGGTCTCGGGGTTGATCTCGTCCGCCAGCGTGTCGGCGTAGGTGCTCTTGAGCTTCTGCAGCTGGCGCCAGTCGAGGACACGCTGTGGCAATGGATGATCCTCGGCGAGCTCCTCGAGCACGCTCGCGTCGGTGCCGTAGGCGCCGGTCTTCATCTTCTTGCCGGGGGCAAGTTTCAATTCGTCGAACAGCACCTCGCCCAGCTGCTTGGGTGAGCCCAGGTTGAACTCGTGGCCCGCGAGCTTGTAGATCTCGCGCTCGAGCTCCTCCATCCGCCCGCCGAAATCCTCGGAGAGCTCGCGGAGCCGGGCGCGGTCGACCATGATCCCCGCGCGCTCCATCTCCGCCACCACCGGCACAAGGGGCCGCTCAACGGTCTCGTAGAAGCTCACCATGTGCTCGGCGATGAGCCGCGGCCGCAGCAGGCGATGGAGACGCAGCGCATAGTCCGCCTGCTCCGCCACGAAATCACGGGCGCGGTCGAGCGGCACCGCCGCGAGCTCGATCTGGCTCTTGCCGCTGCCGATGAGCTCCTTGAGCTTGATCATCTCGTGGCCGAAGTGGAGCGGCGCCAGCTCGTCGAGGTCGTGGCCATGCCGGCCGCCCTCGAGCACGAAGGAGAGCAGCAGCGTGTCGTCGACCGGCGCCATGGCGATACCGCGGCGCCGGAGCACCTCGATCGCGAACTTGGCGTTGTGGCCGACCTTGAGGACGCCGGGGTCTTCCAGCAGCGCCTTGAGACGCTCGAGTGCGCGCTCCTGCGGGATCTGCTTCGCGCCCGCGCCGCCGAGATCGAGGCCGTCGTTCGGCGCGCGCCGATCGAGCGGGATGTAGCACGCGGCCCCCGGCTCGACCGCGAGCGCCACGCCCAAGAAGGTCGTCTGCATGGCGTCAGAAGACGCGGTTTCCACCGCTACCGCCACGCTGCCCTCGGCGAGCGCGCGGGCAATCCAGCGCTCGAGCGCGGGCATCTCCGTCACCGCCTCGTAGGCGGGCTTCGCCGCGCCCAGATTCACCGGCACCGCTACGGCCATCGCGCCGTTGGCGCCGGTCGATGCCGGCGTGGGTGCCGCAGCGGGAGCGGGTGGCGGCGCGTCCTTGTCGATCGCCGATCGGAGCTGCGCGTCGAGGCGGTTCATCAGCGCGCGGAAATTCTGCGTCTGCAGGAACGCGCCGAGCTTCCTGCCATCGAGCGCTTTCACGGCGAGCGCATCGATGGGCAACGGCAGCGGCACGTCGGCGTCGAGCGTCACCAGCCTCTTCGAGATGCGCGCCTGCTCGGCGAATTCGATCAGATTCTGCCGGCGCTTCGGCTGCTTGATCTCCTCGGCGCGCTTCAGCAGGTTCTCGAGCGAGCCGTAGACGCCGATCAGCTCCGCCGCGGTCTTGACGCCGATCCCCGGCACGCCCGGCACGTTGTCGACGCTGTCGCCGATCAGCGCCTGCACCTCGATCACTTTATCGGGATCGACGCCGAACTTCTCGCGCACTTCGGGCGCGCCGATCGGCTTGTTCTTGATGGGATCGAGCATCTGGACTTTGTCGGTGACCAGCTGCATCAGATCCTTGTCCGAGGAGACGACGGTGACGGTGGCGCCCGCCTTAACCGCGGCCTTGGCATAGGCCGCAATGAGATCATCCGCCTCGTAATCCACCTGCTCGATGCGGGCGACGTTCATGGCGTCCGTCGCCTCACGCACCAGCTTGAATTGCGGGATCAGGTCGTCGGGTGTGTCGGGGCGGTTCGCCTTGTAGTCCGCGTAGATCTTGTTGCGGAAGGTGCGCTGAGAGGCGTCGAACACCACGGCGATGTGATCGGCGTCGGTTTCGCGCAGCAGCTTCAGGAGCATATTCGTGAAACCGAGCACGGCGCCGACCGGCGTGCCGTCGGGCCGCGTCAGCGGCGGCAGCGCGTGGTACGCCCGAAAGATGTATCCGGAGCCGTCGACGAGGTAGACGTGCTTGAGCTTGGTCAAGGCTTCGGCGCGGCCTCGGGGCCGCCGGCGGCGGGACCCGCAGTGAGCGGCTGGCCGCGCTTCGACTCGAGGACGAAGAGCCGCGAGCAGTAGGGGCACTCGATCTTCCCTTCCGCGGAAAGATTGAGGAAGACCCGGGGATGGCCATCCACGCCGCCGCCGCCGTCGCAGGCAACGACCTCCGCCGGAACATAAATCACTTCGAAAGGCTGCATGGCGCTCATGATCCCTGGCGGCGTTGACCCCGTCGGCGCGCGGATGATACCCCTTGCCCCCGTACAATCAATGACCAGCTACCCCGTTCGCCGGACGCCAGATCAAGACGCCGCGCTCCAGGCCGGGCCACGGCCCGCACCTGCCGTCGCGGTGCGCGGCCTCACCAAGATCTATCGCGGCAGCAATCGCCAGCCCGACAAGCTCGCGCTCGACGCCGTCGATCTTGTGATCCCCCGCGGCTCGATCTTCGGCCTGCTCGGCCCCAATGGCGCCGGCAAGTCGACGCTCATCAACATCCTCGCGGGGATGGTGGTGAAGACCGGCGGCAGCGCGGAGATCTGGGGCATCGATATCGACGCGCATCCGCGCCAGGCCCGCGCCGCCATCGGTGTCGTCGCGCAGGAGCTCAACATCGACGCGTTTTTCACGCCGCGCGAGCTTCTGGACCTGCAGGCCGGCCTCTATGGCGTGCCCAAATCCGAGCGGCGCACCGACGAGATCCTGGGGTCCCTCAACCTGACGGCGCAGGCGAATGCCTATGCCCGCACGCTCTCGGGCGGCATGAAGCGGCGGCTGATGATCGGCAAGGCGATGGTGCACGCGCCGCCGGTGCTGGTGCTGGACGAGCCGACGGCCGGCGTCGATGTCGAGCTGCGCCGTCAGCTCTGGGAGCTCGTGCGCTCGCTCAACGCCACCGGCACCACCGTGCTCCTCACCACACACTATCTCGAGGAGGCGGAGACGCTCTGCGATCGCATTGCGATCATCGACCGCGGCACGGTGGTCGCCTGCGACACCACCGCGGCGCTGGTGGGGCGCATTGACGCGAAGACGCTCTCGATCACGCTCGCGGAGCCCGTGGTGGCGCTGCCGCCCGGTCTGGTAGCGCTCGGCCTCACGCTCGCGGCACCCGACAGGCTCGTCTATCACTACCGCCCGAGCGGCACGACGCTGGCCCCCGTATTCGCGGCGATCCTGGCGCATGGCTTGACGATTCGCGATGTCCAGAGCGAGGAGACCGACCTCGAGGCGGTGTTCCTGCAGCTGACCGGAAGTGCCGGGCGCAACCGCGCATGAGCAGGCTCCGGCTCCTCGCCGCTGTCCTCGCGCTCGCGCTCATCGCGGCGTGCGCTGGCCCGGACCCCGCGGGTCCGCCGTCGCCACCCGGTAGCGTCGCGCCGGCGATCACCGCGTCCGCTCTCATCGCCGACGATGGCATGCGGCTGCCGCTCAAATCCTGGCTGCCGGAAGGCAAGCCCAAAGCAGTGATCCTGGCGCTCCACGGCTTCAACGACTACTCGAACGCGTTCACGGACACCGGCGAGTCCTGGGCGAAACTGGGCATCGCCACCTTCGCTTATGACCAGCGCGGTTTTGGCGCGGCGCCGGATCACGGGCTCTGGGCGGGCGCGCCGCGGCTCGCGGCGGACGCGAGTGGGGCAACCGCGGTGCTGCACGCGCGCTATTCAGGCGTACCCATCTTTCTCCTCGGCGAGAGCATGGGCGGCGCGGTCGCGATCGTGACCGAGACCGGGGTCGAGGGCGCGCCGCGCCCCGCCGTTGCCGGGCTCATTCTGGTGGCGCCGGCGGTCTGGGGCCGCAGCACCATGACGGGGCCGGAGCGCCTGGCACTCTGGTTCGGCGACAATCTCTTGCCGGGCATGAAGCTCTCGGGCCACGGTCTCGGCATCATGCCCTCCGACAACATCGAGATGCTGCGCGCCCTCAGCCGCGATCCGCTGGTGATCAAGGAGACGCGCATCGCCGCCATCAAGGGCCTGGTCGACCTGATGGACGACGCTCTCGCGGCGGCGCCCCAGCTCCACGCGCCGATGCTGTTCCTCTACGGCGACCACGACGACCTCATCCCGCGGGAGTCGACGCGCAAGTTCCTGGCGGCGCTCCCGACCGACGGGCCGCGGCGCATCGCCTTCTATCCCACGGGCTATCACATGCTGCTGCGCGATCTCGGGGCCGAGGTAGTGCGCCGCGATGTCGAGACTTGGGTCGCCAACCCGGACATCGCGCTTCCCTCCGGCGCCGATCGGCACGCCGAGGAGACGCTGGCGGCAACGCACTAAGCGCGCGTCACGCCGGCTTCACGATGCCGCGCACCATCTCGCCGAAATCGCGCGCGAAGCGGCGGGGGTCCATGAGGGGGCTATCGACAAGACGCGGCCGCAGGCTGCGGCGGAGCTCGGCGAGGTGCTTGCGGTCGGCGGCGAGCTCGGTGGCGAGGCGGACGTAGCCGTCCTCGTCGGCGGCGACGAGCTCGCCGAACCCCGCGTTGGTAAGGTGCGTCAGGGAATGCCGGCCCGCGAAGGTGCGACCGGGCGTCGTCACCACCGGCACGCCCATCCACATCGCCTCGAGCGTGGTGAGTCCGCCGCTATAGGGGCGGCTGTCGAGGCCGACGTCGATGTCGTTGTAGCGGTTGAGCAGCTGCCAATGCGGCGTCGAGCCCTCGATGGTCACGCGCTCGTCGGGGATGCCGGCCTCGGCGAAGCGCCGGCGGAGCCGCGTTGCCACCACGGGGTCGTTGAGCTTCTTGTAAGCGAGGATCAGCTTCGAGTCCGGCACCGCGTGCAGCACGCGTGCCCAGGTCGCCACCGAGAGCGCACCCGCCTTGCCCACGTTGTGGAAGCCACCGAAGGTGACGTGCCCGTTGCGCTCGGCGGGCAGCGGACCCACCAGCGGCGAATAGGGCGGCGGCTCGTAGCAGACGTAGTCGTGGGGCATGCGGATGACGCGCTCGGTATAGAAGCGCTCGTCCGCCTCGGGGATCTGCAGGCGATCGGCCAGGATATAGTCCATGGTGCTCATGCCCGTCGTGCCGACGTAGCCGGCCCAGGTCACCTGCACGGGCGCCGCGCGGCGCGCGAACACGCGGAGCCGATTGCCCTTGGTATGACCCGCGAGATCGAACAGCACGTCGACGCCGTCGGCGCGGATCGTCATCAGCAGCCGGTCGTCGGAGAGCGCGCGCACATCGCGCCAGAGATTGACGTGGCGCTTGATGTCGGCCGAGAGATCATCGAGGCGCGGCGTCGTCGAATAGACCAGCGTGGTGAAGCCGCGGCGGTCGAGACTGCGCAGCATGCCGCACACGAAATACCCGACCGGCGCCCGGCAGAGATCGGGCGATACGAAGCCCACGCGAACGGGCTCGCCGGGATTGCGCGGCCGCGGCGCCAGCGTGGGCGCGGGTTTTGGCGTGTAATGCTCGTCCCAGCCGCGGCTCAGCTCCAGCAGCCGCTCCGGCGTCACCGAAGGCCGGTACTGCTCGTTCATCAGCCGGTTGCAAAAAGCCTGGGAATAGCCGGGGTCGCGGCGGATCGCTTCCTCGTAGGCCTCGACGCTGGCGTCAGCGTCGCCCTGCTCGATCTGGATCGCGCCCATGTTGTTCCAGATCGCGGCGACCGCGGGGTTCTGCCGAAGCGCCGCTTGAAAATTCGCCTTTGCCTCCTCGAGCCGTTCCATCTCGTAGTAGCAGACGCCGATATTGGAGAGCGCGTCGACATTGTCGGGCGCGAGCTCGAGCGCGGACTTGAAGGATTCGAGCGCGCGCGGTACGCGGCTCAGATTCATCTGCGCGCGGCCGAGCGCGATCCAGGTGTTCGGCCGCTTCTGATCCATGCCGAGCGTATGGCGGAGCGCGGTGATGGCCTCCTCGTGTCGCCCGAGCGCGATCAGCACCACGCCGAGGTGGTCGTGATACTCGGCGACGCCGTTGTTGACCTGAAGCGCCTGCTGGATGAGCGAGAGCGCCTCCATGTGGCGTCCGCCCTGATGCGCCGCCATGCCGAGCAGGTGCAGCGCATCGGGATTGCGCGGCTGGCGGGCGAGGATGAACTTGTAGAGTGCCTCGGCTTGCGCGATCTCGCCGCGGCGATGATGGGTGAGCGCCGTGCCGAGCACTTCCTGGACGGTGGCCATGGCAACTTATAGCCAATGGCTGCGGCCCAAGACCATTGCCAATCGCCACGGCGTCGCTTAGTTCTGCGCGAGCGCCATGAAGCTTGCCTTTCTCGACCCCGTCGGCTGGGATTACACGCCGTTCTCGCCGCTGGAGAAGCCGATGGGCGGCAGCCAGTCGGCAATCTGCTATCTGACGCCGGAGCTGGCCGCCTTGGGTCACGAGGTGACGCTGCTCAACAACGTCTCCCGGTCCGGCCTTTATGCGGGCGTTCACTGCCCGGGGCACGCCCAGCCCCTGAACGCGGATTACCTCAATCAATTTGACGCGGTGGTCGGCATCAACAGCGCCATGGGCGCGCGGCTGCGCCAGCGCGGCGTCACGACGCGGCTCATCCTCTGGTCCCAGCAGGCAACCGACCAGAAGGACATGCAGGAGCTCCAGCAGCCCGAGGAGCGGCAGGCGTGGAGCGCCTATTTCCTGGTCAGCGACTGGCAGGCCCTGAGATACGCCACGGATTTCGGCGTGCCGCAGGATCGCATCGCGGTGCTGCGCAACGCGGCGGCGCCGGTGTTCCAGACCCTGGAGCGGCGGGCCGAGCCGTTCTTCCGCACGGGCAAGCCGCCAGTGCTGGTTTATACAAGTACGCCCTTCCGCGGCCTGATGCTGCTCCTGCTGTGTTTCCCCTCGATCCGCGCGGCCATCCCCGGGTGCCGGCTGCGCGTATTCTCGAGCATGGGGGTCTATCAGCTGGCACCCGACCAGGAGCAGCTCTACCCGCTGCTCTATGCCCTCGCGCGCGACCTGCCCGGCGTCGAGTACGAGGGCTCGGTGTCGCAGACCGCGCTCGCGGCCGCGCTCGCCGAGGCGGATTTCCTGGCCTATCCCAACGTTTTTCCGGAGACCTCCTGCATCGCGGTGATGGAGGCGATGGCGGCGGGTTGTCTCGTCTGCACCAGCACGATCGGCGCGCTTCCCGAGACCACCGCCGGGTTCGGTTTCCTCATGGACCTGCCGACCGACGTATTGATGATGGCCCAAGCATTCGCGAACCTCCTCGTCGGCGTCTACCGCGAGGCCTGCGCGCAGCCCGATCGCTATGACGACGCGATCACGCGCCAGCGCGCCCATGTGCGCACGCAGTACAACTGGGCCCAGCGCGCGCGGGAATGGTCGGCGGTCTTACCGCACGTCGCTCGCTAGGATCGAGGCGCGCGTCATGAAGATCGCCTTCATCGACATGATCAACTGGGATTACACGCCGCTCACTCCGCTCGAGCGGCCATTGGGCGGCAGCCAGTCCGCGGCGATCTATCTGGCGCGCGAGCTGGCGGCGCAGGGTCACGCCGTCACGCTCATCAATAACACCACGCGGCCCGGGACCTATGACGGCATCGACTGCCAGAGCATTGGAGCCGGCATCACCGCCCATCGCATCAACGCCTTCGACGTCGGGGTGGTGATGAACAGCGCCTGCGGCCAGCGTTTCCGCGCCGCCGGTGTCACCGTGCCGCTGGTGCTTTGGTCGCAGCACGCCACCGACCAGGCGGCGGTGAAAGACCTCGCGGGCATCGACGAGCGGCTCGCCTGGAACGGGTTCTTTCTGGTGAGCCAATGGCAAGCGGACACCTACGCCGCCAAATTCGGCATCCGGCCCGAGCGCATCACTGTGTTCCGCAACGCCGTCTCGCCGCCGTTCCAGGCGCTGGAGCGTCGGCGCCCGCCGTTCTTTCGCACCGGTGAGCCGCCGATGCTCGCTTACACCAGCACGCCCTTCCGCGGACTGGTGGCGTTGCTGACGGCGTTCCCGGCGATCCGCGCGGCGGTGCCGGATTGCCGGCTGCGCGTCTACTCGAGCATGGGCGTCTATCAGTTGACCGGCGCCGCGGACGATTTCCAGACCCTCTATGACCTGACCCGTGCGCTCCCGGGCGCGGAGTACGTGGGCTCGCTGCCGCAGGCGGCGCTCGCCGACGCCCTCGCGGAGGCGGACATCCTGGCCTATCCCAATGTCTTCGCCGAGACGTCCTGCATCTCGGTGATGGAGGCGATGGCCGCGGGATGCCTTGTGCTCACCACGAAGCTGGGCGCGCTTCCGGAGACCACCGCAGGCTTCGCCGTCCTGATGGACGCGCCCAAGGACGTCGTCGTCCTCGCGCGCGAGTTCACCAAGGCGCTTGTGGGCCTGATCCAAGCGGCTCGGGAGCGGCCGGACCACTTCGAGGATGCGCTCCGCCGGCAGCAAGCTCACGCCCGCGCCGCCTACAACTGGGCGACCCGGGCGCAGGAGTGGGAGCAGGCGTTGGCTCGGCTCGGCCGGCGCGCCTGAGCCGCGCCCCTATCGCACCGCGACGATGACCTCGATCTCGACGGGAATGCCGCCGGGGAGCGAGCTCATGCCGACCGCCGAGCGCGCATGCCGGCCGCGATCGCCGAACACCTCGACGAAGAGGTCCGAGCAGCCGTTGATCACCTTCGGATGATCCGCGAAATCGGGCGCGGCATTCACCATGCCGAGCACCTTCACGATGTCCTCGACCCGGCCGAGATCGCCGCCGAGGGCGTCGCGCATCGCCGAGATCAGCACCAGCCCGACCTGGCGCGCGTGGCGATAACCGTCCTCGATCGACATGCCCGCGCCGAGCTTGCCCTTGGGCATTCCGCCGTCGGAGCCATGCGGACCCTTCCCCGAGAGGTAGAGCAGATTGCCCACGCGCTTCGCATGCACGTAGCTCCCGAGCGGCGGGCCGACCTTGGGGAGCGTGATCTTCAAGTCCTTGAGGCGTTGCTCGATGCTCATGGGCTCTCCTCGTCGATGTCTGCGGATCGCCTTGGAGCATAGCGAGACGAGCCTTTGGAAGGGAGTGCGCGCACCGCATGGGCGGTCTCCCTTGCGCGCGCCCACCGGCCGCGATTATGGTGCCCGTCGGGAAAGGACCCGTAGCTCAGCTGGATAGAGCGCTGCCCTCCGAAGGCAGAGGTCGTGAGTTCGAATCTCGCCGGGTCCGCCAACATTATCTCAGCAACGCCAACTGATTGGCTTTCGGCTGAGAACCCCAAGAACGTCCGAAGGATTGGTCTGTCACAACTGCGTCACAGTTGGCAGAACGATCCTGGCGACGTTCAGAAAACGAGGCTGCACATGGCATGTGCAAGTTCGCCGTATCGGCCATCTCCCAATCAGCCGCACCTTCATTAAGAAAGCAGACGCGGAGACATGGGCGCGCGAGGCTGAGGCCGCGATTGAGCGCAGGCAGCGACCCACGGACGCTACCCTCAAGCGCTCAATCCCTTTGCTATCTTTCTGTTGAGGTCGTCATATTGTTCGCGCGTCTCATCGCATTCCTGAAGCGCTCGGCGGATAACCGCTCGCACCTCAGCCAATGTCCAGCATTTGTCTAGTTCTATCAAAGCTGTTCCGAGTATGGAAAGACGAGCCTCGGCAGAAAGTCTGGCATTATTGATTTCAGCCATCGCCGAAGAAAGCTTAGAAAACGCTTGATGGTGCTCGTGACACGCAAGGTGCTCGGCGTCCAAAAGTCGGAAGAGGAAGGCTAGGTCCGACTGCGGGTCTACTTCGGAGGAGTGCCGCAAAGCGTCGAGCCGCCTCGTGTCTAAAATCCCTCTCATCTCCTCCTGTAAGGAGGCGCGTTCCTTCTCGTTTGTAGTTTCAGCGATCGAACGCTCCAGGTCGGCAATGATCTGCTCGTCGCTCGGCCCCTCGTCTAGCAAGCGCTGAAGGAAGGCAAGCTGCTCTTCTCGGGTCATCTGTCTTGCCCCTACCCAGCCCGCCAGTCCCGCCGAGGATTGTCGCGTAGCTCGGCTTGGGCGCGCGTCTTGGCTTCCGCTTCGGGCATTCCTTCAGCGACGTACTTGGAGGTCAACTTTTTCAGACGCTCAAGGCCCTTCTTTGTTCGACGGCGGAGCGGCGCATTTGATCCGGGGGCGCGTACACTCATGTCCTCGTCCTCCGCTGAGCCAGATTAATTATGAACAATATAATCGTAGTAGTACAAACACAACTTTCATGGACGAGGGAAATGCCATGCTGAACAAATTGTTCATATGCCAGTGTTCTCACAGCGGCTCCGTGAGCGCGCCCGCGAGCTGGGTTTGTCCAATGCAGAGGTGGCGCGTCGGGCCGGTATAAGCGAGCGGCGTTACGCCTACTACGCCATGGGTGAGCGAGAGCCGAACCTTGCGACGCTGTTGCGCATTTGCGAGGTGCTTGCCGCGACCCCAAACGACATGCTTCTTTCAACGAGTAAACCGGCAGCGCAATCACGGCGCCGTAAGTCATCGTCGGCTTCTCAATGGCCGCGGATGCCATCATTTTTTCCGGGGGGTGAGACCAAGGGGGCTCACTGGCAGCGACTTCGCGCGACCCATCGACCTTCGCCGGGTTGGGTCGTTTGGGTCGTCACGCCGTCACGGGTTGCTCGGCGCCTAACCTGCTTGCAGTGTCTCGTGAGCACATTCCTGTCACAACGCAATGTGACGATGCCTGAAGAGCGGGCCTGGGCGAGCCATCTTCAACGCTGAAACAGATTGATCCAAAGGTGTTCTTGCTACTCGACCCGTAGCTCAGCTGGATAGAGCGCGCTGCCCTCCGAAGGCAGAGGTCGTGAGTTCGAATCTCGCCGGGTCCGCCGCCCTTCGCGCCACATTCAGCGGTAAGACAGCGCTGCCTCCCGCGAGAGGCGGGTTTGCGCGTTGAGCCGGATCGGCGCGTTCACGGCGCCGAAGCCCTGGTACCCGCGCCGCTCGACGATTTCGATGAAGAACAAGTCCTTGAAGCTCCGTGTGTAGGCCTGCAGGTACTCACCGCGCTCGTCGCGGTCGTAGAGGATGTTGTTGGCCTTGAGCGATGCCAGACGCGAGGCGCCCAGATCAGTGCGGGCGTCGAGGTCGTCGTAGTAGTTCTCCGGGATGGCCAAGAGGTCGACGCCGCCCGCGCGGAGCCGCCCGACAGTCGCGAGAATGTCGTCGGTCGCGAAGGCGATGTGCTGGACGCCCGAGCCGACGTACTCGCTGAGGAACCGCGACGACTGCGTGCGCCGGCTCTGCGACGCGTTCAGCACCATGCGCAAGGTCCCGTCGGAGGTCTCGACCACTTGGCTGCGCACGATGCCGCCGGGATCGGCGATGTCGACCTGCGGCGTCTTCCGCACATCGAAGAGCGACGAGTAGAACAGCAGCCACGACAGCATTTCCTCATAAGGCATCGATTGCGAGATGTGATCGATCGCGGTGAGCCCGGCGCCGTTGCCGACGCCGGACGCCGAGACCGGCTCGAAATCGACATCCCAGACCCGCCCCAGCTCGCTTGCGGGATCGAGAAAATAGAGCAGGCTGCCGCCGAGGCCGCGGACAGCGGGAATCTCGAGTTCGCCCGGCCCGATCTTGCCGCGGAACGGTTTGTCGTGAAGCTTTTCCGCGCGGTCGAGCGTCGCCGCGGCGCTCTCGACCTTGAGCGCGATCGCGCACACCGAGGGGCCGTGCGTGATGAAATGGGAATGGGCGAAACCCTCCTTCTCGCGATTGATCACCAGGTTGATGCCGCCCTGCGCCCAGCGCGTCACGTCTTTCGACCGGTGGCGCGCGACTGCGCGGAAGCCCAACGCCGAGAGGAACTCCGTCAGCTCCTCTGCCGTGCGGTCATCGACCGCGAACTCGATGAACTCAACGCCGAGGCAGCGGGACCGCGGCGGCATCGCCGGCAGCGTCGGGTCGGGCGTGCCCGTCCGCTCGCGCAGCTGATCCATCAGGTAGACCAGCGAGCGCTGGCCGTCGACGGCGACCGCGCGCGTGAGGCCGGCGCGAAACTGGTCGTTGAAGACCTCGAGCGAGAGCTCGCCGTCGTAACCGGTCGTCTCCACCGCCGCCATGAAATCGACCAGCGGCAAGTCGCCCTGGCCCGGGAAGCAGCGGAAATGCCGACTCCACGACAGCACGTCCATCTCGAGCCAGGGTGCGTCGGCGAGCTGCACCAGGAAGATCCGATCCCCGGGGATCGCGGAGAGCGGCTTCAAGTCGGTCCGCCGCGCGAAGGTGTGGAAGCTGTCGAGTACGAGGCCGACGGCCGGATGATCTGCCCGGCGCACCACCTCCCAGGCGTCGCGGTAGTCGCTGATGTGGCGGCCCCAGGCCAAGGCCTCGAAACCAATGCGGAGCCCGCGCTCCGCCGCCCGCTCGCCCAGCTCGCGGAAATCGGCGGCGGCGCGATCGACGCCGCCCAGCGAGTCCGGCGACACGTTGCTGCACACCAGCAGGAGATTGCAGCCGAGCTCCTGCATGAGATCGAGCTTACGCTTGGCACGATCGAAATTGCGCCGGCGTTGCGGCTCCGGCATCGCCTCGAAATCGCGGAACGGCTGGAACGTGAGGGCCTTGAGGCCGAGGTCGGCCATCTCTGCCGCGACCTGGCGCGGCGTTCCGTCGTAGGACAGGAGATCGCTCTCGAAGAGCTCCACGCCCCGGAAGCCTGCGGCGGCGATCGCCGCGAGCTTCTCCCTTAAACCGCCGCTCAGACAAACCGTGGCCATCGAGGTCTTCATGGGTCGCGTTCTCCTCTGTGTCGGCCCCCTCACATCGAATGCGCGGCCACTCGATCGCGCTCCGCGAGCGCCGCGGCAAACCGGCGATGCATGCGGGCGACGTCGGGCTCGATGCCCGTGAACAGCCGGAAGGCCGCGACCGCCTGGTGCACGCACATGCCGCCGCCGGTCAGCACCCGAGCGCCTCTCGCGGCGGCCGCCTTGGTGAACTCGGTCTCGATCGGCGTGTAGATCACGTCGGCAGCCCAATGCTCCGCCCTTAGCGCGCCGACTGGAACCGGATTGCCGGGAAACCCGCGCATGCCCTGCGGCGTCGCATTGATCACGCCGTGGGCCGCCGTGATCTCGCGCTCGAGATCGCCAACGAGCCGGCAGCACTCGCGGCCGTAGCGCGCGACGAGGGTGTCCCGCAGCGCGCTGGCGCGATCATGGTCGCGGTCATGCACAGCGATCGTAGCGACACCTAAATCCATCAGCGCGAAGGCGACCGCCGATCCGGCGCCGCCCGCGCCCACGAGCACGACCGTGGCACCCTCGGCGGTCGGGCGGCCGAGGCCT
Organism: Allostellaceae bacterium; assembly: GCA_035280245.1. Classification (GTDB taxonomy): domain Bacteria; phylum Pseudomonadota; class Alphaproteobacteria; order ATCC43930; family CGMCC-115725; genus DASZHJ01. Next base: position 48,980 of record DATEGF010000121.1, on the reverse strand, counting down.
GCCTCGAAGCTCTGGCGGAACCCCATCCGGTCGGTGTTGTAGCCGGTGGTGCTGCCATCCGGCGCGATGGTCACCGTATTGACGGCGCCGATCTCCGCGGCTTCCGCGTCGATCCGATCGAGCAGCGGCATGATCGTCTGCTTGAACGGAAACGTGACGTTGGTGCCGGCGAAGCCCGCGGCCTTCGCGGCTTCCAGCAATGGCGCGGCGCGCTTCTCGGAGAGCCGGTCGACATCCATCAGGTGGTAGTAGCCGTCGATCCCCGCGGCCGCGAAGGCATCGGCGTGGAGCACCGGCGACAGCGAGCTCATGATGTTGGCGCCGATCAGGCCGACGAGAACGCGGCGCTGGCTCACGACGCCTTCTCCACCGGCGCGAGGCCGCCGCCCAGGAACAATTGGGCGATCCGCGGATCGGCCAGGATATCCGCCGCCGTCGCCTCGATGCGCGTGCGGCCCTGCTCCAGCACCAGCCCGTAGTCGGAGATCTGCAAGGCCTGCTTCGCGTTCTGCTCGATCATCAGGATCGTGACGCCGCTGTCGCGGAGCCCTTTTAGCAGCGCGAAGATCTCCTGAACCATCAGCGGCGAGAGGCCGATCGAGGGCTCGTCGATCAGCAGGAGCTTCGGATCGAGCAGGAGTCCGCGCGCGACCTCGAGCATTTTCTGTTGCCCACCCGAGAGCGTCGACGCCTGGGCGTCCGCACGGTCCCGCAACACGGGAAACCGCGCCATGATGCCGTCAAGCCGCCGCGGCAGGCTCGCCTGATCCGTGAGCGCGACGCCGCCAAGCTCGAGATTGTGCCGCACGCTGAGCTCCGGAAAGATGTTCCGGCCCTGCGGCACATAGGCGACGCCGAGATCCAGGAGCTGGCGCGGCGACGAGTTCGCGATATCGCGGCCGTCGAGGGTGATGGTCCCGCTCCGTGCGGGAAGCACGCCGAAGACGGTCTTGAACATGGTCGACTTGCCGGCGCCATTGGGGCCGATGACCGTCGTGATGGCGCCACGGCGTATCTCCGCGCTGAGGCCGTTCAGGATCGTCATCTTGCCGTAGCCGGCGACGACCTTGTCGAGGATGAGGAGGGGCTTGGCGTCGCTCATGCGTGCGTCAGTGGCCGAGATAGGCGTCGATAACGGTGGGGTTGCGGCGGACCTCTTCCGGCGCACCCTCGGCGATGACGCGGCCCTCCGCCAGCACCAGCACGCGGGTGCAGAGCGCCATGACGAATTCCATCTGGTGCTCGATCACCACGAAGGTGGCGTCGCGCTCGGCGTGATAGGCCTCGAGCCGCTCGCGGAGCTGCCCGAGCATCGTCGGATTGACGCCACCCGCGGGCTCGTCCAGCAGCACGAGCCGCGGCCCCGCCATGAAGGCCATGGCGACGTCCAGGAGTTTCTGCTGGCCGTAGCTCAGGTCTGCCGCCCGCTCGTCCGCGAGATGCGACAGGCGGAAGAACTCGACCATTTGCTCGGCATCGCCGCCGAGTCCGGCATCGCCGCGGCCGAGGAGCCGCGAGAGCATGGAGCCCTGGTGCTCCTGGCCCGCGAGGATCAGATTGTCCCGCACCGAGAGCTGCGGAAACACCTGCAGCATCTGGAAGGTCCGGCTGACGCCGAGACGATTGAGATCGCAGGGGCGCATACCCGTGGTGCGCCTGCCGTCGATGCGCACCTCGCCCGCGGTCGGGTGCAATTGCCCGAGGACGCAATTGAAGAGCGTCGACTTGCCGGAACCGTTCGGGCCGATGATGCCGAGGATCTCACCGGGCCGCACCTCGAAGGAGACGCCGTCGACCGCGCTGACACCACCGAAGCTCTTGCGCAGGTCCGAGACCTCGAGGACGGCGCTCATGGCTCGGTCCTCTGGATCACCAGCGGCGCTGGCCCGGGCGTGCGCCGCGTCGTCTTGGTCGCGCGTTGGATCAGCCCGATCACGCCGGTCGGGCAGAACGCCATCAGCACCATCACCACGGCGGCGTAGGCGATGAGGTAGTAGCCCTCGGCGACCCGGGTCCATTCCGGCAGCAGCACCGCGATCAGCGCACCCACGAACGGCCCGAAGAAAAAGCCGCTGCCGCCGACGATCACCATCAGCAAGAGGTTGAACGACAATCCGAGCGCGAAGGAGTTCGGCTCGACATACTGCACGAGTGGCGCGTAGAGCGCGCCCGAGAGACCGCCGAGCCCCGCACCCAGCGCAAAGGCGATGAGCGTATAGCGGCGAGTATCGACGCCCAGCGAGAGAGCGCGGATCGGGTTCTCGCGCAAGGCCACGAACGCGCGCCCCCAGGGCGATCGCAGCATCCAGCCGATCGCCGCCGCGATCACGGTCAAGGCGCCCAGGCTGAAGAAATAGAATTGCAGCGGCTTGCCGGTAGACCAACCAAAAAAGACCGGCCGTGGAATGGCGTTGATGCCGTAGATGCCGTTGGTGAGCCACTCCTCGTTCCGCATCACCAGGAAGACCAGCGTGGTGAACGCGAGCGTCACGAAGGCGAGGTAGTGGTGCTGGACGCGGAGCGCGGGATATCCCAAGAGCCAGCCGATTGCGAAGCAGAGCAGCCCCGCTGAGAGGAACGCGACCGGATACGGCACGCCCAGCGGTACCAGCAGTGCCACGCAGTAGGCGCCAATGCCGACGAAGGTGCCTTGAGCGAGCGAGATCTGGCCGGCGTAGCCGAGCGTCAGGTTGAGGCCGATCGCCGCGACGGCGAGCACCGCCCACATCGAGAGGAGATAGATGCCGTAGGACTTGAGCAGGAACGGCACCGTCACCGCCGCGAGTGCCGCGACCGCGAGCGTCGCCGCGCCCGTGCGGCTCATACAGTCCGCTCCTCGACGCGGCCCAACAGACCCTGCGGTCGAATCAGGATCACCAAGATCAGGATGAGGAGCGGAAACGCACTGCGGTATTGCGAGGAGATATAAGCCGCGGAGAGATTATCGAGCACGCCCAGGATGACGCCGCCGAGGATCGCGCCGCGCACCTCGTTGAAGCCGCCGATAATGGCCGCGAGAAACGCGGCAAGGCCCAGCGTCTCCCCGTTGGTGAATTTGGCGAGATAGATCGGGCTCACGAGGATCGAGGCGATCGCGACCAGCACCGCATTGAGCAGGAAGGTCAAGAGCACCATGCGGCGCACGGGGATGCCGAGGATGAGCGCGAGCGCCGGGTTCTGCGCGGTCGCCTGCATGGAGCGGCCGAGCCGGGTCTGGTTCAAGAGGAGATGCAGCACCACCACCGTCGCGATCGCGACTGCGAGCACCACCAGGCTCTGCGTCGACACCACCGCACCCAGAACATGGACGTCGACCGCGGGCACCAGCGTCGGAAACGGCTGGGCCTGCGAGGCGTAGAAGGTCTTCACGCTCTCCTTCATGAAAAGCGAGAGCGCGATGGTGGAGATCACCAGCGGCAGCACGCCCTGCTTCAGCATGGGATCGACGATGACCAGCTTGAACAGCAGGCCGAGGACCACGACGGAGAGCGCGAGAGCGATCAGCGCCGCCAGCCAGAACGGCGCGCCCATGTTCATCGCCGCCAGCACGAAGAATGCTGGCAGCATGACGAACTCGCCCTGGGCGAAGTTGATGGTCTGCGACGTCTGCCAGAGGAGCGTGAAGCCGACGGCGATGAGGGCGTAGATCGCTCCCGTCGCGAGACCCGAGACCAGGAGCTGGATGAAGGATGCCACGGACACTTACACCGGCCCAGCGCGGGCGCTGCTCAAGCCCGCATCCTGCGTCCTTCGACTCGGTCCCTTCGGGACCGGCTCAGGATGAGGACTTTCTTCCTGCTGCACCAATTCGCCTCATCCCGAGCCGCGATGCGCAGCATCGCGAGTCGAAGGACGCACCGGAGTTATGAGCCAAGCTTCGGCAGGATCTCCACGATCTTCTGTTTGCCGTTCACGACCTCGCCCAGGAAGCTCTGCCGGTCGATGTCGCCGTTCTTGTCCCAGGTCACGTCCATCAGGATGTTGGGCTCCTGCTGGGGCGTGATGGTGATGCCATGTGCCTTCTCCGCGAAGGCCTTACTGTCGAACTTGCCGACTTTCTCCGTCACGTACTTGATGAAATAGACGGCGGTGTAGCCCTTGATGCCGTTGTGGTCGCAGAGATAGTTGAAGCGCGCCTGGAATTTCTTGGAGAACTCCTGAACGGCGGGGATCGGTGCGTCGATGGTGAGGCCGACGTGTCCGCGGATGCCGTTCGCGGCGTCGCCCGCGAGCTCGATCACTTTCTGGCTCAGCAGCGTCGTCTCGCCGATCAGCGGCTTGTTGAGGCCCTGCTTCTTCGCCTCTCGCAGGAAGCGCGCGCACTCCTCCTCGTTCGTGTATACGAAGATCGCGTCGGCATCGACGCCCTTGAGCTTCACGACATCGGCGGAGAAATCCGTCTGGCCGGACTCCGTCGAGACGTCGCCCACGACCTTGATGTTGCGCTCGGCCATCGCCTTCATGAAGGAGTCGCGCCCGCCCTTGCCGAAGTCGTTATTGACCCAGAGGATCGCAATCGTCTTCGCCTTGATGCCGTCGCGGATGTAGTTGGCGATCTTCGGGATGCTCGTCTGCTGGCCGAACGACGTCCGGAACACGTAGGGGTCGCCCTTCTGCGTGATGGCGCCGGCCTCGCCGCCGACGATCTCGGGGATCTCCGCCTGCTGGGTCAGCAGCATGTCGACCAGCACGGATCCCGAGAAGACCGGGCCGAGCACAACGTAAGGATTGTTGTCGAGCACCTTCTGGAGCTGTGCGCGGGAGATGCCGGCGTCGCTCTGGGTGTCGAGGATCGGCGTGTCGATCTTACGGCCGAGGATGCCGCCCTTGGCGTTGATCTCGTCGATCGCGAGCAGCATGCCGTCGCGGAAATTCGTGCCGGAGACCGCGCCCGCGCCCGAGAGCTCGAGAACGGCGGGGATGTAGACGGTGGATTGTGCGAGGGCGGAGCCCCCCGAGCTCAGGCAGAGAGCCAACCCCAATGCCAGCCATGCCGAGCGCCTCATAGGCTTCCTCCATAGGTTCTGATTTCCCGGCCGCTGCCAGTCGGGCGCCTGGTCGCTTGTCGCGGAGCACGGGTGTTTTGTCACGGGCCCGATCGGACGTTGCTGAAGGCACCGCCGCGCGTCAATAACAAAGGTGTGCAGGAAACTTAACATGATGTTACTTCCTGCGATTGCCCTTGAGACGGGTGACCGCCTCCATGTGCGTGCGCAGCGCCGCCACAAAGCGCGTGCCATAACTCGAGAGCGTCGCGTCCCTGCGGTGGGCGATGTAGGTCTGGAAACCCGTGGGCTCCACGATGTCGAGCGTCCTGATCTTGGGCCACTGATCGGCTGACAGCGTGAACTCGTCGACGATCGCGATGCCGAGGCCCTGGGTCACCAGCGCGCAAACGGTCGAGCCGAAGCGGGCGCGGATCGCCACGTCGTAATGAAGCCCGTGGCTCGTGAACACGCCGGCCATGATCCGACCATAGGGATCGTTCGGGTCCATACCGATCAACGGGTGGGCCACGATCTCCTCGGCGCTGATCCGGGTCTTGCGCGCGAGCGGGTGGTTCTCCGGGACAATGCACTTGAGGCGTCCGCGCGCCAGCAGCTCGAAGGTCAGCAGCGGATGATCGAACCGAGAGCTCGCCGCCACCAGCTCGCCCTTCCCTAGCAGCAGGAAGTCGATCACGTCCTCGATCTTGAGGATGTCGACCTCGATCAGGAGATTGGGATAGGCGCCGCGCACGTCGGAGACCGCGCGCGGCACCATGGCGGCGGCGATGCTCGGCACCGAGCCGATGCGGAGCTCCGTGCTGGCGCCGCGCTTCACCCGCGAGATCACGAATTGCAGGTCTTCGACCTTGTCGTAGACCGAATTGACTTGGCTGAAGATGGCGTCGGCCTCGCGGGTCGGGCTGTAGCGCCCGCCCCTGCGGCTGAAGAGCTTCACGCCCACCGAGGCCTCGGCGTGCTTCATCACGCGGCTCACGCCTGGAGAGGACACGTTCAGCAAACGAGCCGCGCCGCCAACGGTCCCGGTGACCATGATGGCGCGGATCACCTCGATCTGACGCAGAGTGAGCATCGGTGGCGCTGCAGTGAGTTTCCGCGAGCGCCACCTTAACAGGTCTTGGAAGGTCCGTCCGAGCCTGGGGGCCGAGCGACGGCGCGGCGGCCCCTAGGGTCGGCCGCGGATCGGCTGGACTACTTGGCGATCTGCTCGGACGCCAGGACAACCTCGTAGAGGGCCAGCTCCGCCCTCTTGAGCGCGGTCACGTCCGCCGCGGCATCGTAGAGCGCGAGCTCGGCGCCCTCGCTTGCCGCGGCCGTCCCGCGCTGCCTTGCCTCGAAGGCAAGCGCCCAGGCCCGAGCCGCCATCACGATGGGCGCCTCAGGGCTCGCCGCGCGCTGGACCTCGATGTCATCCGAGGACTTGATCGAGAACTCGCACACCGTACTGATCTCTGAAGACATGGGCTCCCCTCCCGGTCGATTCAGCGGTGATGGGCTAGGCGGCAGCCTGCTCGGCCACCAGCGCTTGCACCGTGGCGATCAGCTTTACCGCTTCCAGCGGCTTCGGAATGGCGGCGTTGGCGCCAAGCCGCGACGCGATGTCGATGTACTCCGTATTCCCGCTCAGGCCGCGGCCGGACATCGCGATGATCTTCGCACCCGGCCGCTCGCGCCGCATGGCCAGGATTGTCTCGATGCCGTCCTGGTTCGGCATCACGATGTCGGTCAGGACCAGGTCCGGCCGGATCCGGCGGAAAGCCGCGAGGCCCTGAGCGCCGTCGCGCGCGAGCGCCACCTGGTAGCCGTAGCTCTCGAGCAGAATCTCCAGGCTCTGGCGGATGATCGGCTCGTCGTCGATGACGAGCACCGTCGGGCAGGCCGCGCCGGGCGCCGGGACCGGGGTTTCGAGGGCGGTTTTGCTCTGATCGCTCATGGTTTCGCTCCACCAATGCACCGTTGTCTGGTGGGATCGAACCACAGCCGACCCGCCGCGAATATCTCGGGGAAGTACGTATCAGTAAACCTACGTATGCGGGCGGTACCGGCTCAGGGAGCCACCAGCGTCCGTCGCAAGAAATCCGCGATCTGGCCAGCGAGTTCCACATGGAACCGAGCCCGATCGAAGCCCGCCGGGTCCGCGCAGACCTGAAGTGTCGGATCGCGCGCCCGATCGGGACACGGCGCGAAGTAGGCATAGTGTCCCACGCCAGGCACCCACATGTATTCCGGCGCATCCGGCAAGAGATCGCGAATGCGCTCCGCGGCATAGGGCCGGACCACCATGTTGTCGTCCCCGGGGTCGTCGATATGGACGGGGACCCGCACGTCGGCAAGACCCGCGAGCGTGAAGAAATAGCCGGGATTGGGGGCCATCAGATAGGCCGCCTTGACGCGCTCATCGCGGAAGAAGCCGAGGCCGGGCCGGATCAGCGGCGGCCCCTCCGCGCACGTCGCGGGCACCGCGCCAGTGTCGCGGCAATAGGTGCTGAACCTGGAAAAATCTGGCCTGGCGCCGGCAATGAGCAGCGCCGTGTAGCCGCCGAGCGAGAAGCCGGCGACAGCGATGCGGTTGCGATCGACATGGGGGCCGAACACCGGATTGGCAAGAACCGCGTCGAGCGCCGATCGCAGATCGTACTCCCGGCCGACGAGTACGCGATCGCTGCGCCAAGCATCGGGGTCGCGGTCCGAATCACCCGGATGTGTCACCGTCACGACGATGAAGCCGCGCTGCGCAAGATCAGTGGCAAGGTCATGGTGGCTGAGCCGGTTACCGCCATCGCCGTGCGACAACAGGATCAGCGGAAATCGGCCGTCGGCTAGCGGTGCATCGCTGAGCGCGTCGACCACCCAGGTCGCGTTGCCGGTCCGACCGGGCGCGGGCCAGGTCGGATAGAAAATCGCACCATCCATGATGTTCTCAGGATCGATCGGGTCTTTGAACCCCATCAGCGTCGCGCCTGCCCGATCAGGCGCGCGGTCGTCGCCCCGGAGGAAAGCCCGCACCACGCCTTCCCATTTTGCCGTCCACTGGAAGAGACGCGTGCCATAGGCACTGACGTCGCGGGGATCGGGCACGACCACGAGACGCGCCTCGCCGCCCGCCGCCCGGAAGGCGGCGAACTCCTCCTCGACATGGGAGAGCGGCGTGAAGGCATCGCCCTCGGCGTAGAGCCAGAGCATCGGCGGATGCGCGCTGCCGCCGCCAGCCTCGGCGAACTCGCCGGTGTTGATGCCGCCTCCGCGATAGGTCTCGGGCCACCAGCCGCCGGAGAAGTTCAGGACCGCGCTGACTTTGTCGGGATGCCGCGTCGCGTAGGCGACCGCGAGCAGGCCGCCATGCTCCTCGCCCACGAGCACTATGTGGCTCGGATCGACGAACAGCTGGCCGCTGAAATAGTCGACCGCCGCCTCGATGTCCTCGATCCCCGAGTCGATCTGGACGCGCGGTGGCGGAACGTGGAAATCGTCGGACTCGATCTGCGGGCCGTCCGATTTGCCACGGCCCTTGCGCATGGGCACCGCGACCGCGTAGCCGAGCGACAGGAAATACCTCGCCTGCTCCTCGAAGCGGAGCGAGCGCTGCGCGTCGATCCCCGCGGTCGAGCCGTGGACGATGATGACGAGCGGCTGATGGCCGGGCGCGGCGCTCGGGTAGAGCGTGGTCCGGAGCGTGATGCTCTGGCCCGCCGCGGCGCCGACCTGGGCGTGCTCGGGAATGTCCACCTCGTGCCAGAGCGTTCCCGAGCGCTCGGTCGCGTCGGCGATCTCGGCGGTGCGGTCGCGGCCCGTCGCCCGATGCAGCAGGATGTAGCTCCGCCAGTCGGTCGGATCGGTGTCGCGCCCCAGCAGGCGGCCGTCCGCCCCCAGCGAGAAATCGGCGATATGACGGCTCGGCAGGTCGAAGACCAGGTGGCCCTCGTCGGTGACAGTCGCGGAAACCCGCCGCCAGCCCTGTGTCGTGTGGGCCGCGAAGTTGTAGCCCCAGGCGTAGACGACGCTCGCGGTATGGTCGGGATCGATCCGCTCGACCGCGACGGCCAGTGGCTGCGGTCCGCCGTCCCAGCGGTCGCCACCCCAGAGCCCGACAAGACCGGCGACCCTCGGCGAGAGATCGGCGCCCGGCGACGCCACCGCGAGGTCCTCGGGAAGCAGCACCCGAGTATGCCGGTCGGCGAAGTCGAAGGCCCAGAGACCCAGCGCGGTCAGCCCCGCCAGCGCGACGACGCCGGCGGCGATGCCGATCCAGCGCCGCTTTGAGCGCATGACCTGCCGCTCCGTGGTGTCCTCTCTCGGCGCGAAGTCTATCACCCGTCTAGACCCCAAAGCGTCTTAGCGCCACACTACCGATCTCCAATAAGGATCACCGCGAGGAAAGCGATGGATCAGGCGCAGCTCAAGCAATTCGTCGATGGCTGCTGGCGTGAGGAGATCGTTCCCACGCTCGTCGAGTACATCAAAATACCAAACAAGTCGCCGTCCTTCGACCCCGACTGGGCGGCCCATGGCCACATGGACAAGGCCGTGGCGTTGTTCGAGGGCTGGGCGCGCAAAAAGATCGCGGGCCTCAAAGGTACGACCCTCGAGGTGGTGCGGCTCCCCAACCGCACGCCGGTGATCCTGATCGAGGTGCCGGGCAGCGCCGGCAGCGACACCGTCCTGCTCTACGGCCATCTCGACAAGCAGCCGGAGATGGTAGGCTGGGACGAGGGCACCGGACCCTGGACCCCCGTCATCAAGGGCGACAAGCTCTTCGGCCGCGGCGGCGCCGATGACGGCTACGCCATGTTCGGCGCGCTCACCGCGATCGCGGGGCTGCACCAGCAGGGGATCCCGCATGCGCGCTGCGTGGTGCTGATCGAGGCCTGCGAGGAATCCGGCAGCTACGACCTGCCCCACTACGTCGATCACCTCGCGAGCCGCATCGGCAGCCCGTCGCTGGTGGTCTGCCTCGATTCCGGTTGCGGCAATTACGACCAGCTCTGGCTCACGACCTCGCTCCGCGGCATGTACGCGGCCAATCTCACGGTCCGCGTCCTCGACGAGGGCGTGCATTCGGGCGACGCCTCGGGCGTGGTGCCCTCGAGCTTCCGCATCTTCCGCCAGCTGATCTCGCGGCTCGAGAACGAGATGACCGGCGAGATCCACGCCGAGGGCCTGCATGTCCAGGTGCCGGCCGAGCGCATTGCGCAAGCACGCCGCGCCGCGGCGGCACTCGGCGACCAGGTCTACGCCAAATTTCCCTTCGCCAAGACCACCAAGCCCGTGACGGACGACCTCGTGGAGCTCGTGCTCAATCGCAGTTGGCGGCCGCAGCTCGCGATCACCGGGATCGAGGGTCTACCGGTGCCGGGCAATGCCGGCAACGTGCTGCTGCCCTATACGACGGCGAAGCTCAGCCTGCGCCTGCCGCCGACGCTCGAAGCCGACAAGGCGGACGCGATCGTGCAAAAGCTCTTCGCGGAGAAGCCGCCCTATGGCGCCGAGGTCAAATTCGAGCGCCAGAGCATGGCGACCGGCTGGAACGCGCCCGCGCTCTCGCCTTGGCTCGAGCAGTCGCTCACCCGCGCCTCGGAAGCCACGTTCGGCAAGCCGCCCGCCTTCATGGGCGAGGGCGGCACCATCCCCTTCATGGCGATGCTCGGCGAGAAATTCCCGAAGTCGCAATTCGTGGTGACCGGCGTGCTGGGCCCACATTCGAACGCCCACGGCCCCAACGAGTTCCTGCACATCCCCACGGGTGAGCGCGTCACCGCCGTGGTCGCCAACGTGCTAGCCGACCACCACGCGCGCCAGCACCGGATGTGAGGCGAGCTACGCGCGCCCGAAGGCCTTGCGGAGCTGGTCCTTCGCACGCGCCAGCACGCGCTTTTGAGAAGCCGGCAGGTTCTTGCCTGCGCGGTTGATGTAGAAGGTCAGCATCCACATCGCGGATTGGTCGGGCGTGCCGCTTGGGCTTCGACCGACGAGGAGCTGACCTTCGAGCCGTGGCCACGCCTCAATGCCGCTTGAAGTATTGCACGGCGCGCTCGTGCTTCTCAGCGGCCGCACGCGAGGCGAAAGTGCCGAGGTTCCGGCGCCGGCCGGTCTTCGGATTGATCTTGCGGGAATAGAGCCGGTATTCGCCGGATTTGAGCTTGCGGATCATGTGGCACTCCCGGGCTGCTGAGGTCCAACCGACTTCGGGCCGGAAAGGTTCCCGGCACCGGCCTTGACGGGCCGAGCTGAAACCAGCATGAGCAGTCCCATGACGGCCGTTCGCATAACTTCCGGCGAGTTCGTGTTCCGCGCGCGGTTCGAGACCGCCGCGGCGCCGCGCACCAGCGCGAAGTTCCAGAGCCTGCTGCCCTATCGGCAGCGCATCATCCATGTGCGCTGGAGCGGCGAGGCCTGCTGGATCCCGCTGGGCGATCTCGACCTCGGCCTCGGCCCCGAGAACGCCACCCGCCACCCCGCCCCCGGCCAGATCCTGCTCTACCCCGGCGGCATCAGCGAGACCGAGATCCTGCTGGCCTACGGCGCGGTCGCCTTCGCCAGCAAAGCCGGCCCCCTCGCCGGCAACCATTTCCTCACGGTGACCGAGGGATCGGAGAACCTCCGCCCGCTCGGCGAGCGCACGTTGTGGCAGGGCGCGCAGGAGATCTTGTTCGAGGCGGTGTAGCTTGTTTTCCGGACTACTGTCGGTACCCTGCTTCCTTCGACTCGCCGCCTTCGGCGGCGGCTCAGGATGAAGGTGAATGAGCTGACCTGAAGAAAGCCCTTCATCCTGAGCCGCGATGCGTCCCTCGACGCTGCCAAGCAGCGCTCGGGATGAGGGCATCGCGAGTCGAAGGACGCACCCACCGTCCAACGGGGCTACGACCGCAGCACCGTGCCCGCCGCGGCGCCCGTGAGTTCGCCCTTCGCATAGGTCACGGCGCCGTTGACGATCGTGCTTTCGACACCGCGGGAGGGCATGACGATGCGTTTGCCGCCGCCGGGGAGGTCGAAGCGGCGCTCGCCGCGGTTGCCGGAGCCGATGGTGGCGGGATCGAAGATCGTGACATCGGCGGCGAGGCCAGGCGCGAGGCGGCCGCGGCCTTTGATGCCGAAGAGCGTGGCGGGCTCCGACGTCAGCCGCTCGACCGCGCGCTCGAGGCTCATCACCTGGCGCTCGCGCACCCAGGTGCCGAGGAGATAGGTCGGATAGCCGGCGTCGCAGAGCATGTCCAAATGCGCTCCGCCGTCGCCAAGCGCGATCAGCACCGAGGGATCGTTCAGGATCTCGGTCATCCGGTCGATGCGCGTGTTGAAGGAGGACATGGTGAACTCGATCTCGAGATCGTCCTCGAGCGTGAGATCGAGCAGGGTGTCGACGCCGTCCTTACCGCGCTCGCGGGCGATCGAGGCAATCGAGCGGTCCTCCAGGGCTTTGAGCGCCGGGCTCTTGGCGCGATAGACCACGATCCGCTCCCAATTGCCGAACCCCATCGGCCGCTTCAGCTCCTCGCGGAAAGCGTTGCGGAAGGCGGGATCGCGGTAGACCGCGGCCTGGCCCTCCTTCGACTGGTCGACGAAGACGCGGTTCCAGCTCGGATAGGACGCGAACGAGAACGGGTTGCGCATGTTGATCTCGCGCGTGAGCGGCAGCGGCGAGGTCTGCGGCCGCGCGCCGCGCTTGAGCAAGGGTGCGGCCTTCGCGAGCGTGTTGCGCACGGCTTCCGAGAGATCGTCACGATCGAAGAGCGCCAGAAAAGTAACGGGACGCGTGCTCTCGGTGAGCAGGAAATCAAGGATCTCATACCCCTCGTCGTCGAGCACCGAGGTCTGGCGCGTCAGCGCGATCTCGATGGCGCCCTTGCCGCGCTCGCGGAGCACCCGCGAATAGGCCTTGAGCTCGTCACGGCCGGCGTTGCGACACGCGAGCGGGCGCCCCTCGAAGCCCACGTGCTGATTGAGGATGGTGCTGGAGAAGCCGAAGGCGCCGGCGTCGACCGCCTCGGCCAGCAGCGCCGCGATGCGCCGGGTCTCTTCCGGTGTCGCCTGGCGGTCCATCGAGGCCTCGCCCATGACGAAATGACGGAACGGCGTCAACGGCGCCAAGAAGCCCAGGTTGACCGCGGGCTTTCGGCGCTCCGCGGCATCGAGGAACTCCGGGAAGCTCTCCCAGTCCCAGGTGACCCCCCGATCGAGGACATCGAACGGAATGCCCTCGACATTCACGAGGTCGCGCATGGCGATCTCCCGTGCCCTCGGCGTGCAGGGCGCGATGCCGACGCCGCAATTCCCCATCACGACGCTGGTGACGCCGTGCCACGACGACGGCGTCACCGCGCCGTCCCAGCAGATCTGCGCGTCGTAATGCGTGTGCGGATCGATGAAGCCCGGCGACACCACGCAATCGGCGGCGTCGATGGTCTTGGCAGCCGGGGTGCCGCCGAGCTTGCCGATCTCGGCGATCTTGTCGCCGGCGATCGCGACATCGGCGTGGCGACCGGGTGCGCCGGTGCCGTCGACCACGAGCCCGTTCTTGATCAGGATGTCCACCGGCATGATCGGCTCCTTCGGTTTGCGGTCAGCCCTGGGCGCCCGCGATGTTGCGCCAGAGCCGCGCCGCCTCGTCGAGGGCGGCGCGCGTGAGCGGCCCCTTGTTGGCGCAGGTGATCGCGTTCTCGAGCTGGTCGAGGGTCGAGGTCCCCACCAGCACCGTCGTCATCGCCTCGCTCGCGAACGAGAACCGGAGCGACGCCTCGATCAGGCTCCGCGCATAGCCCGCACCCACCAGCGCCTGGAATGCGTGGGCGCGCTTGACGTCCGTCGAGTAGTCCGGGCCCGATGCGATCGGGTCGACGGAGTTGGCGCCGGTCGGGTGCCGCGTCTCGTGGCCGCTGAGCGCGCCGCCCGCGAGGATGCGAATCCCGATCGTGCCCATGCCCTTGGCGTGAGCGCGCACCGCGAGCTTCTCGAAATCCTGCGCCGGAAAACTCGCCGGGAGCGCGACACTGGCGCTGGGATTGAGCAGGTTGTGGCAGATCTGCGCGGTATCGAAGGCGCCGGCATCGACGACCTTCTGCAGTGCCGGCGTATCGCCGAGCGCGGTGATCCCGAAGAAGCGTATCTTGCCTTGCTGCCGGAGGGCCTCGAGCGCCGGCACCACCTGGTCCAACACCGTCGTGGGATCAAGGGGCCGGTCGGAGCCGCTCGACGCGATGCGATTGTGCAATTGGAAGAGATCAACGTGATCGCGGCCGAGGCGGCCCAGACTCTGCTCGAGGGACTGCGCGATACCGCCCGCGATGTCCTTCTTGTGCTCCGGCAGAACCGTGAATTTGGTGCTGAGGAAGATCTCGGGGTTGAGGCTCTTGAGGACGCGGCCGAGATTCTCCTCGGAGGCGCCATTGCCATAAGCGGCGGCGGTGTCGAAGTAGTTGATGCCGGCGTCGAGCGCCCTGGCCACCGCGCGCGCCTGGTCGGCGGGCGCACCGCGGACCATCATGCCGCCGACGGCGCCGCACCCGAATCCCAGCACCGACACAGATGCGCCGGTACGGCCCAAGATACGCTTTTCCATCGCCCTGGCTCCCTTGCGCCCTGCGGCGCTTATCGATTGTCCTAGGCTAGCACAGGACGCGCGCCGCGACGTGGTGGCGTCTTCGCGTCATGCCATATTCATGTTTTCTCGAAGTCGATCCGCTCGGTGACCGGCAGACCCTGGAGATGGCGGCGGAAACAATCGAGGCACATCTCGATGGCGCCGAGGCGAACCCAGTCGCGCCCACCGATGACGCGCGCCCGGCGCGACACCGTCTCGCCCTCGGCCGCGATGCCGATGCAGATCGTGCCGCCGAACTCGATACGGTCTGCGCCCTCGTCGAGATCGACCAGGACCGCGAGCGCATGGCTCGCGCCGGTCGTCGCGCGCAGCGCGCGCGCCGCGGCCTCCGCGGTCTCCTTCGTGATCTCGGCAAGGGCCGGCGCGAGACCGATGGCGGTGCTGAGCTCGGTGAGATTTCGCGAGGTCACGCCGCGGCGGAATACGGCCTCGGCGCCGGCGAGCGGCGCCAGGCGCGCGGCGATCTGGCCGCCGGTGAAGCCCTCCGCGACCGCGAGCGTGGCCTTTTGCGCGGTCAATGCCGCGAGCACCACGCCCTCGAGCGTCTGGTCGTCCTCCGCGAGGATGAAATTGCCGAGGCGCTTGCGCACCTCTGCAACGACCGGCGCGAGCTTGCGATCGACGTCGGCCCGATCGGTGCCGCGCACGGTGAGCTTGGTCTCGAGCTGCGGATAGTGCGCGCGGAAGCCGAGCTTCACCGTGCGACCTGGCACCATGTCCTCGAGGCCCGCGAGCAGCGTGTCGGCGTGGGATTCGCCGATGCCGTAGGAATGGAAGCGCTTCAAGTAGATCGTCGACTGCATACCGCTCTTCGCGAGGATGCGCGGGATCACCTGCTCATCCAGCATGCGCCGGAGCTCGCGCGGCACGCCCGGCGTGAAGAAGAAACGCGCCTTGCCGATGTCGACGGCAAAGCCACAGGCGGTGCCAATGGGATTGTCGAGGATCTGGGCGGTCGCCGGCAGCATCGCCTGCTTGCGGTTGTTGGGCGGCATGACGCGGGCGCGGCGAAGGAAGTAAGACTCCATCGTCGTGAGCCACTCCTCGTTGAGGACGAGGTCCACGCCCGCCGCCCGCGCCGCCACCTCCTGCGAGAGATCGTCGACCGTGGGCCCAAGACCGCCGTTCACGATCACCGCGTCCGCTCGGCCCGCGGCCAGCTGGAAGGCCGCCAGCAACGTCTCGCGGTCGTCGCCGACCGTGGTGCCCCAATGAACCGAGAGCCCGGAATCCTCGAGCCGCTGGCTGATGGTGCTGAAGTTGGTGTTGACGATCTTGCCGGTGAGGACTTCGTCGCCGGTGCAGACGATCTCGATCTTCATCGAGCCGCCATCTAGGCCACCTGCTGCGCCTGCTCGACGGTCGGCGCCTCGCCTGCGACCGTGGTGCGGTGCATGTCGCGCACCTGGGTCTCGTCGAAGCGCCGCACGCGATGCATGGTCTGGCGGTTGTCCCACATCACTAGGTCGTGGCGCCGCCACTTGTGCACATAGACGAAATGCGGCTGGGTCGCGTGCTCCGTCAAATCGCGGATGAAGGCGCGTGCCTCCGGCACCGGCCAGCCGATGATCCCGCCGATGTGCGAGGAGAGATAAAGCGATTTCCGGCCGGTGACGGGATGCCGGCGCACGAGACGCTGCCGCACCGGCTTGAACATCACCTTCTCCTCGGGCGTGAACTCCGTCATGCCCAAAGTGCCCCGCGAATACATGAGCGAGTGCTCACAGACGAGATCCTCGATCTCGGCCTTGGTCGCCGCGTCGAGCGCGTCGTAAGCCGCGCGCATGTCCGCGAACTCTGTGTTGCCGCCGCGATCGACGACGGTGCGGGCGGACAGCAGCGAGTACTTCGCGGGGATCGCGCGGAACGAGCTGTCGGAATGCCAGAGCCGGTTCCCGAGGTTGAACATGCGGCGGCGGTCGTCGCGGGCCAGCGGCTTGTTGTCGAGGCCGAGGTTCGAGAGGTCGTTCATCTGCGGCCCCAGCCGCTTGTGCTCCTGCTTCACGGTGATGTGGCCACCGTAGGAATTCTCGATCTGGCCGAAGTTCCGGCTGAAGGCGAGCTGCTGCTCGTCGGTGATGGCCTGGTCGTGATAGACCGTGACCGCCCAGCAATCCATGCCCGCCTCGATCGCCGCGACCTCCTCATTCGAGAGCGGCTTGGTGAGGTCGCAGCCGGAGACATCTCCCGCGATGCAGGACGTGAGCGGACGGATCGCGATGGTCATGGACGCTACCTTTCCACGAGCCCCGACTTACATAAGAAACATAGCAATCTGCACGCTGGCTGTCATCGCGCGCGGTATGGCTGACGCAACCCCCTCACCCAGCTCCGCCTAAGCTCGCTTGCGCTCACTAAGGCTACGCAACCCTCTCCCCGCTGGGGCGAGGGGGCAGTAGAGCAAGCCGCAACCGTGCTCCCTCTCCCCAACGGGGAGAGGGCCGGGGTGAGGGGGCTACTCTGAGAGCGAACTACGCCGCCTTGCGGAGTTTCAGCAGCTCCTTGAGCGCGTCTTTCCAGGCATCCTTGAGGAAGCGGATGTCGGCGGCGTCGTGGGCGAGGGAGATGTAGTACTTGGACTCGCCTTTGAGGATGCCGCGGTCGCGTAGGAGGCGGTTGAACTGCCGCAACATCTCGGCATCGCCCTTGAGCGTGTCGCGGTAGTTACGGACCTCGCTCACGCCGAACACCACGTCGAAGAGCGGCGGCTCGCCGGTGACGACGGCGGGAATGCCGGCGCTCTTCAGGAGCTCGGACAGCGTGCCCATGAGCTCGCGGCCGGTCGCAAAGATGCGCTCGTAGGCGCCCGGGCGCTTCAGGATCGCCATGCTGGCGAGGCCCGCGGCCGACGCGATCGGATTGCCGGAGAGCGTGCCGATCTGGACGAGGAAGGCGTCCTCGCCCACGGCGGCACGGTCGAAATGCGACATGATGTCGTCGCGCCCCGCGAGCGCCGCCAGCGGGAAGCCGCCGCCGATCACCTTGCCGAGCGTGCAGATATCTGGCTTCACGCCGTAGTACTCCTGGGCGCCGCCATAGGCGAGGCGGAAGCCGGTGACGACCTCGTCGAAGATCAGGGGAATGCCGGCCTCGGCGGTCATCTTGCGGAGCGCCTGCAGGAAGCCCGGCGCCGGCGGGATGATGCGCTGGAAGGGCTCGACGATGACACCCGCGAGGTCGTTCTTGTGCTCGCGGATCAGGCTCGCGACCACCTCGACGTCGTTGTAGGGCGCGATCACCATCTCGTCGCGCACGCTCTGCGGGATGCCCGCAGAATCCGGAATCGCGCGCGGAAAATTGCCGGGCCGCTTGGGCGCGAGGCTCATGAGCGAGTAGTCGCTCATGCCGTGATAGCCGCCCTCGAACTTCATGATCTTGTCGCGCTTCTTGAAGGCGCGCGCCAAGCGCATGGCGTAAGCGTCGGCCTCGGAGCCGCTGGAGACGAAGCGGACCTTCTCGGCGCAGGGCACCGCGTCGACAATCGCCTCGGCGAGCTCGATGCCCTTCCGGTTATTGGCGAAGAAGGTGGTGCCGTGCACCACCTGAGCCTGGACGGCCGCCGTCACCTCCGGGTGCGCGTGACCCACCACCATGGGGCCCGAGCCCAGGAGGAAGTCGACGTACTCCTTGCCGTTCTCGTCCCAGACACGACCAGCCTTGCCCTCGCGGACGACGATGTCGCCGGCCATGTTCCCGAAGCTCCCGGCGGGGAGCACGCGCTTGGCGGTGTCGAGCAGCTCACGCTGGGCGTCGGAATGGGTCTGCGCGGTCATAAGGTCCTCGTGCGTTGAGAGGGTCCGATCCTACTGGAGGACGCACGCCCTGTCGCCCTTCGGCCGGTGCATTTCTGACCCGCGATTTGACTAGCCCGAAGCGCTTGGGTTCAATCGGCCGCGCTTAGGGTTAGGGGCGACAAGACGGAACCCATGCAGAACGGCATTCACTTCATTTCAGGACTGCCAAGGGCGGGATCGACCTTGCTGGCCGGGATCCTCCGGCAGAACCCGCGTTTCCACGCCGCCATGACCAGTGGCGTGGGCTCGCTGATGCTGTCGCTCCTGGGCGAGATGAGCCAGCGCAACGAGTTCGGCGTGTTCTTCGGCAACGAGCAGCGCAAGGAGATCCTGCGCGGCGTCTTCCTCGGCTACTACAAGGACGTCCATGCGAAGAAGGTAGTGTTCGACACCAACCGCTTCTGGTGCAGCCGGATGTCGCTGGTGACGGGCCTGTTCCCCAATGCGAAGGTGATCGCGACGGTGCGGCACCTGCCCTGGATCATGGACAGCGTCGAGCGTCTCATGCGCCGCAACACATTCGAGACCTCGCGCATCTTCAACTACGACGCCGGGGGCACGGTCTACAGCCGGGTCGAGGCGCTCTCCTCCGGCGCAGGGCTCGTGGGCTTCGCCTGGAATGCGCTCAAGGAGGCCTACTACAGCGACGAGGCGGACCGGCTGATGCTGATCAAATACGAGACGCTGACCCGCGACCCCGAGAAGGCGATCAACGCGATCTATGATTTCGTCAATGAGCCCCGCTTCAAGCACGACTTCGACAACGTGCAGTACTCGGAGCCGGAGTTCGACGCGCGCCTGGGAACACCCGGTCTCCATGACGTGAGCCGGCGCGTGACGCCGACCGAGCGGCAGTCGATCCTGCCGCCCGACCTGTTCCGGCGCTACGAGAACGACAGCTTCTGGATGGATCCCGCGCTCAATCTGAGACGCGTGCGGGTGGTCTAGATGTCGCTCGAAAGCGCCACCACCGCCATCCGCGCCAAGGCCTCGCTCGCGCCGAAGCTCGGCTATCGCGTGACCTTCGACCTCGGCGACGACGGGCTCATCTATTGGGACGGGACCGCGGTGCCCGCGGTGATCGGGAACGACGCCGGCGAGACCGACACCACATTAACGCTCAGCCTCGACGACCTGCAGAAGCTGATCGACGGCAATCTCAATCCGACGCTCGCCTACATGACCGGCAAGCTCAAGGTCGCGGGCTCCATGGGCGTCGCGCTCAAGATCGCCCAGCTCCTCGAGGATTAACCACCCTCGCGTGACAATGCAGTGACGGTCGAATTTCCGGCCGCGCTGGTCGCTTTTGCGCTTCCGGGCCGATTGGTCCTGGGCTAAACCTCGACGCGCCTTTCAGGGGTCGCAACGGGGGAACGATGGCACAGCGCTGGGGACTGCCCGTCGTCGCTTGGCCGATGCGACTCAGGCCCAATTTCTGGGACCTGGTGGCGCTCCCCCTCGTGTTCGGATTGATCGCGCTCATCTCCTGGGCCGGGCACCAGATGAGCGTGCCCTATACCGGGGGCCAGGAGATCGCGATCTCCCTCGACCCCTGGAAACTGCCGGAATACGGACTCCGGACAGTGATGCGCATGGGGATCGCGCTCGTCATTTCCTTGATCTTCAGCCTCGCCTACGCGGCGCTCGCGGCGAAGAGCCGGCACGCGGAGAAGCTGCTGATCCCCGTGCTCGACATACTGCAGTCCGTACCGATCCTGGGCTTCCTCTCGATCACGGTCACCGGGTTCATCGCGCTGTTTCCAGGGAGCCTGCTCGGCTACGAGTGCGCGGCGATCTTCGCGATCTTCACCTCACAAGCCTGGAACATGACGTTCAGCCTCTACCAGTCGTTCCTGGGCGTGCCGAACGACCTGCGCGAGGCCGCGCGCATGTATCACCTGTCGCCCTGGGCGAGCTTCTGGCAGCTCGAGGTGCCCTTCGCGATGCCGCAGCTGGTCTGGAACATGATGATGTCGATGTCCGGCGGCTGGTTCTTCGTGGTGGCCTCGGAGGCGATCACGGTCGCCGACCAGAACACGACGCTCCCGGGTATCGGCTCTTACATCGCGATCGCGAGCAAGCAGGGCGACATCGCCGCGGTCGGCTGGGCGATCCTCGCGATGCTCGCGTTCATCCTGATCTATGATCAACTGCTGTTCCGGCCGCTGCTCGCCTGGTCGCAGCGCTTCAAGGTGGAGGCGATCACCGAGGGCGAGGGCGAGCGGGCCTGGTTCCTCACCATGCTGCAGCGCGCGGGCTTTTTTCAGCTGATTGCCTGGATCGGCGAGGAGACCGGCGACTTCTGGAGCCGCGTCACCCATCGAAATCGCCCCCGCGCCATCAAGCTCGCGTTCTACGAGCGGCATAGCGAGCGCATCAACGTCGCGCTCGATTGGGCGTGGAACATCGCGCTCGCCGCGCTTGCGGTCTATGCGCTCTACGAGATCGTCATCTTCGTCGCGAGCGAGCTCGGGCTCGCCGAGGTCTGGCACGTCTTCCTGCTCGCGGTCGCGACCTTCGTCCGGGTCACCGTTCTGATCGCGATCGCCTCGCTGATCTGGGTTCCCGTCGGAGTCTGGATCGGCCTGCGTCCACCGATCGCCCATCGCGCGCAGCCGATCGTGCAGTTCCTGGCGGCATTCCCGGCGAACCTGTTCTTCCCGATCTTCGTGGTGGCGATCCGAGACTACCACCTTAACGTCGAGATCTGGCTCAGCGTGCTGATGATCCTCGGTGCCCAGTGGTACATCCTCTTCAACGTCATCGCGGGCACGCTGGCGCTCCCGACCGACTATCAATACGTCGCGAGCAATCTCGGCGTCTCGCGCTGGCTCTGGTGGCGGCGGCTGATCTTGCCCGGCATCTTCCCGGCCTATGTCACCGGGGCGATCACCGCCTCGGGCGGCGCCTGGAACGCCAGCATCGTCTCCGAGGTTGCCCAATGGGGCGATGACAAGTTCGTCGCCACGGGCATCGGCGCCTATATCGCGCAATGGACAGGGACCGAGGACACGCCGCGCGTCGTATTGGGTGTGGCGATGCTGAGCCTCTTCGTCCTGACCTTCAACCGGCTGTTCTGGCGGCGGCTTTACACGCTCGCCGAAGAGCGGCTACGCCTGGATTGAGTTCGGACGGAGCCCCTGATGGCCGACGGATCGCCGCTGCTGCAGACGAAGGAGGTCTGCAAAACCTACCGCACCGCCGACCGCGCCGGTCGGCTGGTCCTCGACCACATCGACTTCACGCTCAAAGAGGGCGAGATCGTCGCCATCCTCGGCAAATCGGGCTCTGGCAAGTCCACGTTCTTGCGCGTGCTCGCGGGTCTGACGCCGCAGAGTGAGGGGTCGGTGATGTACCGCGGGACGCCGGTCGTGGAGCCCGTGACCGGCGTCGCGATGGTGTTCCAGAGCTTCGCGCTCTTTCCGTGGCTCACGGTGCTCGGCAATGTCGAGCTAGGATTGGAGGCGCAGGGTGTCACGCGAGAGGAGCGCCGCAAGCGCGCGATCGCGGCGATCGACCTGATCGGCCTCGACGGCTACGAGTCCGCCTATCCGAAGGAGCTCTCGGGCGGCATGCGCCAGCGCGTGGGCTTCGCGCGAGCGCTGGTGGTGAACCCCGACGTGCTGCTGCTGGACGAGCCCTTCTCCGCGCTCGACGTGCTCACGGCGGAGACGCTCCGCGGCGACCTCGCCGATCTCTGGACCGCGCGCCGCGTGCCCACCAAAGGCATCGTGTTTGTCTCCCACAACATCGAGGAAGCGGTCGAGATGTCGGACCGCGTCATCGTGTTCTCGAGCGACCCCGGCCGGATCCGCGCGGAGCTGCTGGTGCCGCTGCCGCGCCCGCGCGACCACGAGAACGCGACCTTCCGCAAGATCGTCGACGAGGTCTATGCGCAAATCACGACGCAGCCCGGCCGAGAGCCCGGCAAGCGCGGCGCCGCGCCGACCCAGGCAATCGGCATCGCCTATCGTCTGCCGCCGGCCTCGATCCAGCAGCTGATGGCGCTCCTCGACACGTTCATGGGCGCGCCCTTCAACGGACGCGCCGACCTGCCGCACCTCGCCGAAGAGCTCAGCCTCTCCGTCGATGACCTCTTCCCCCTGATCGAGACATTGCAGCTCATGGGCTTGGCGCAGGTCGGCGGCGGCGACATCGAGGCGACCGGCCCGGGCCGCGCGCTTGCCGAGGCAGATATGCAAAAGCGCAAGCAGATCTTCGGCGAGCACCTCTTGCGCTCGGTGCCGCTCATCGCGCATATCCGACGGGTGCTCGACGAGCGGCCCGGCCACACCGCGCCCAGCGGCCGGTTCCTCAGCGAGCTCGAGGACCACCTGAGCGAGGAGGACGCGAGCGAGGTGTTCGAGACCGTGGTCAACTGGTCGCGCTATGCGGAGCTCTTCGCCTACGACTACGACAGCGGCGTGCTGAGCCTCGAGAATCCCTGAGGCCCGACCGGAATCGAGATGCTGAAACCCCAGTCCTGGGGATTGACGGTGCTGCTGGGCGCGCTCGCCGCGATCACCGCGCTCGCGGTCGACATGAGCCTGCCGTCGCTCCCCACCATCGCCCGCAGCTTCGACGCCGGCCCCGAGAGCGTCCAACTCACCTTGAGCCTTTTCTTGGTGGGCTATGCCGGAGCGCAGCTGTTCTGCGGCCCGATCTCCGACCGGTTCGGCCGGCGGAAGGTGCTGATCGGCGGCCTCGCCATCTACATGCTCGCGGGCTTTGCATGCGCGATCAGTCCCAACATCGAGACGCTCGTGACCGCGCGGCTCGTCCAGGGTTGCGGCGCGTGCGTCGGCCCGGTGATCGGCCGCGCCGTGGTGCGCGACCACATGACCGGCCCGCGCGCGGTGCAGACGCTCTCCTACATCACGCTCACCATGAGTCTGGCACCTCTGATCGCGCCGATCCTGGGCGGGTTCCTGGTGAAGCACGTCGGCTGGCAGGCGATCTTCGTGTTTCTCGGCAGCTTCGGCCTGGCGCTCTTCGCGGTGACCGTGCTGCTCTTCCCGGAATCGCTCAAAAATCCCGACCCCACTGCGCTCCGCCTGACCCGGCTCGCCACCAACGCGGGCGCATTCTTCAGTAACCGGCGCTCCGTCGGCTGCTCGCTCGTGAACGGCTTTGTGTTCGCGGGCCTGTTCTCGTTCCTCTCGGGCTCGCCCTTCGTGCTGATCAACGTCTACGGCGTGCCGGTCGACCAGTTCGGCTTCTATTTCGCCATGAGCGCCACGGGCCTCATCATCGGCGCCTTCATCAACGGCCGGCTCGCGCATCGCTTCTCGAGCGAGCAGGTGATGCGCGGCGGCTTCGCGGTGCTGCTCATGGCGGGTGCCGCCGTGGTGACCGTCGCCTGGCTCCGGGTCGGCGGGCCGATCGGTATCATGACGCCCATCCTGATCTATGTGATGGCGCTCGCCCTCATCCTGCCCAATGCGACCGTATCGGCGATGGAGCCACTGCCGCACATGGCGGGCATGGCAGCCTCGCTCATGGGCGCGATCCAGATGGGCGGCGGCAGTCTCTCGGGGCTGCTGGTTGCCGCGCTCTACGACGGCACGCCCATGCCGATGGCCGGCACGATCGCGGCCATGGCGGTTTGTGCCTTCATCGCCTACTACACGCTGGTGCGGCATCGACGCTCATAGTTGGTAAGCTCCCATCGGAGGTGCGGGATGGATCGGGTCAACAAGACGGAAGCGCGGACGCAATCCTACGCCACGGGTTTGAGCTGCTGGACCTGCGGGCGCGCCCACGAGCCCTCGAAGACGCGGCTCATGTGCGACTGCGGCGCGCCGCTCGAGCAGCAATACGACATCGAGGGGATGGTGAAGGACGGCCACGGCGGGACGGCGTTCGTCACCGCGGGCCCGGGGATCTGGCGCTATGCGCGACTGCTGCCGGCGCGCGGCGCGCCGGTCACCATGCACGAGGGCCTGACGCCACTGATCCCGCTCGCCGAGGCGAGCCGCCGGCTCGGGATCCACCTCTCCGTCAAGGACGAAGGCAGAAATCCGACCGGGACCTTCAAGGCGCGCGGCGCCAGCGTCGGCGTGACGCGGTTGTGCGAGCTCGGCTGGACCTCGATCGCGATGCCCACGGTCGGCAGCGGCGGCAGCGCCTGGGCCGCTTATGCCGCGCGCGCCGGCCTGCGCATGCGGGTGGGATTGCCCGTCACGCCGACGCCACCGCGGATCGGGCTCATCGAGCCGCCGATCTACGGCGCATTGACGACGCAGCACGGCGGACGGACCGAGGATGCCTTCGCGGGGTTCCGGGCATCGCTGACCGAGGACGACGCATTCGTCGGCGGGCTGCGCGAGCCCTACCGGCTCGAAGGCGAGAAGACCGTCATGCTCGAGCTCGCGGAGCAGCTCAACTGGCGGCTGCCGGACTTCGTGGTGTGGCCGACGGGTGGCGCACCCGGCCTCCTCGGCTTGGCCAAGGCCTATGAGGAGCTGAGCCGCTGCGGCGCCGTCGCCGCGGATGCGCCACCGACCATCGTCTCGGCGCAGCACGCGAGCGCGGCGCCGATCGCCCGCGCCTTGCATGAGGGAGCAGCCAGCGTCGTTCCCGGCACGGTCGACGGGATCGCACCCGGCGTCTGGGTCGGGAACCCCTTTGCCGCGCCCTATATCCTGGACCGTATGCGCAAGACCGTTCGCGTCGACGGTGGCACCGGAACGGATGCGGAGATCGAGTCATGGCTGGGCGAGGTGGCCCGGCGCGAGGGGCTGCTGCTCAGCCCCGAGGGCGCCTTGACGCTCGCCGCCGTGCATCAACTACGCGAGGCCGGTCGCATTCCCGCCGGCGCGACCGTGGTCTGTGTCAACACCGCGACGGGCCTGCGGTACCCGCACCTGCTGGAGCAGCAGGTGGCGCAATCGCCGGCCTGAGAGGCGCGCGGCGTCTCGGAACTGGACGAGTAGGCGATCTAGCCCTTCGGCCGCATGGTCGGGAAGGCGATGACGTCGCGGATCGAGGGGCTGTCGGTCAAGATCATCACGAGCCGGTCGATGCCGAGGCCGAGGCCGCCCGCGGGCGGCATGCCGTACTCGAGCGCGGTGACGTAGTCGGCATCGAGGCGCTGCGCCTCGTCGTCGCCGAGCTCGCGCTCGCGCATCTGCGCCTCGAAGCGCGCCTGCTGATCCTGCGGATCGTTGATCTCCGAGAAGGCGTTCGCGACTTCCCAGCCGTTGATATAGGTCTCGAAGCGCTCGGTAAGACGCGGATCGCTGCGATGGCCCTTGGCGAGCGGTGAGATCTCGCGCGGGAATTCCGTCACGTGGGTCGGCTGGATGAGTGTTTCCTCGACCTTGTGGGCGAACACCGCCTCGAGCGCGCGGCCCCAGCCCGAGGTCTCGTGGATCTCGGCGCCCAGCGCGCGCGCCTGCTTGCGCGCCGCCGCGTCGTCCGTAATGGCGAGGAAGTCCACGCCGGTCTTCTCGCGCACCAGCTCCGCCATCGACTTCCGCGGCCAGGGTGCCGTCAGGTCGATCGCCTTGCCGCCGTAGGAAATCTGCAGCCCGCCCGCCACCTCGCGCGCCGCCGCGGTGATCAGGTCCTCGATGATCGCGATCATCGCGGTGTAGTCGACGTAGGCCTGATAGAGCTCGAGCGTGGTGAACTCTGGATTGTGGCGCGGCGAGATGCCCTCGTTGCGGAAGCAGCGATTGATCTCGAACACGATGTCCGCGAGGCCGCCCACGATGAGCCGCTTCAGATGCAGCTCGGGCGCGATCCGCAGATAGAGATCCATGTCGAGGGCATTGTGATGCGTGATGAACGGCTTCGCCGAGGCGCCGCCGGGGATGGTATGCAGCATCGGCGTCTCGACCTCGAGGGCACCACGCTCAGCGAGCACCCGGCGGAACACCGAGATCACTTGGCTCCGCTTGCGGAGCGTGGCGCGGCTCTCCTCCGTCACGATCAGGTCGACGTAGCGCTGCCGGTAGCGCGTCTCGATGTCGTTGAGGCCGTGATACTTCTCCGGGAGCGGCAGGAGCGCCTTCGCGAGCAGCGTCACTTTCTCGGCGTTCACAGTGAGCTCGCCGCGCGGCGTGCGGCGGACCAGCCCCTCGACGCCGATGATGTCGCCGATGTCGAGGAGCCGCACCACGGCCATCTCAGCCTCCGGCAGGATGTCCTTGTGCGAGAACACCTGGATCTTGCCGGAGTTGTCGTGCAGATCGATGAACATGCCGCTGTTACGGATCGAGCGGATGCGACCCGCGATCTTGACGCGATCCTGGGTCTCCGCCTTCGCCGGCAGGCTCTCGTAGCGTGTGGCGAGATCGGCAGCGCTCGCGGTCGCCGCGAAGGAATAGGGATAAGGCTCGCGTCCGAGCTTCTTGAGCGCGGCGATCTTCTCCAGCCGCACCGCGCGGAGCATGTCCTCGCCGACTTCGTTCTCCACCACGCAATCTCTCCGAGACACTGAAAAACGGGCTCTTTGTAGCGCTTTGCAACGAAAGCGCAACACCGGCGCGCCTTGTGACCGGGCTCACATCCGGGCGGCGCCAGCGCCACCATATTGAGGGCGACCCAGCAGGAGGAAACGTCATGGTCAAGAGGCCCTCGTTCCCCGTCTACCGCGTCGCCGAGCAGACGACGCGCCGGAGCTTCGATCATCGGCTAACCGCCCTCGCATTCTTCCTCGCGATCGTCGTCCTCGGGGCGCTCCTCGCGAAGGCCGTTGGACCGATCCCGCAGACGCCATCCGATCCCGACACCTATATCGTCGGACCATGAGCAAGCTCTCTCACCGACCAACGGTATCGCGCGAGGCGGTCAGTGAGCCGGCGACGCGCGGCCGGCCCGAGCGCACCACTGCCGAGCCCACGCGCGAAAAGCCCTTGCTCTGGTCGCGGGCAATGCAGGAGGCACGCGGGGCAGCAGCGCGGCTCGCGCGACGCGCCTTCCCCTGGCGGTACTATTAGCTCAATCGGGCCAGCTAACTTGCCGTCGGCGAGGCCGCAGTCCTGAGGCGCGATAGGCTTGTGAGATCGAGCGCGTGCTCGTGCAGCGCCTTGAGGGTGCTGCGGTGACCGACGCTTACGATCGTGGGCCGCCACGGTGCCTCGCGGAGCATGCGGTAGAACCGCGCCTCGCTCGCCTCGTCGAGCGCCGAGCTCGCCTCGTCGAGGAAGATCACCTTGGGTTCCGCCAGGAAGGCGCGAGCGAAAGCGATCCGTTGCTGCTCGCCCAGCGACAGCCGCTGCGACCATAGGTCTGTGACGTCGAGCTCGTCGGCGAGTCGAGTGAGACCGACCATGTCGAGCGCGGCCTTGAGCGTCTCGTCGGGTATCTTGGTGCCGTCGTCGGGATATGCCAGCGCCTGGCGCAAAGTTCCGAGCGGCAGGTACGGCTTCTGCGGCACGAAGAACACCGTCCCCTCGGCCAGCCGCATGCGACCCCGGCCGAACGGCCAGAGACCCGCGATCGCGCGGAGAACGGTACTCTTTCCGACGCCGGTAGGCCCAGTGATGAGAAGGGAGCTCTCCGGAGCCGCATTGAACGCGACGTTCGCGACCAGCGGCTGCCCATTCGGCAAGTCTAGCTCGAGATTCTCGACCTCGAGACCGCTGCCGCCGCGCGTAGCTGCGAGTTCGCCCGTCGCGTCCATCCCCCCTTCGATTTCCACGACGCGATTGTCGAAGGTCACGAGGCGGGCCACGATGGATTGCCAACGCGCGATCGAATCGTAGCTGTCGATGATGAACGAAAGCGACGAGTAGACCTGATCGAATGCCGTCCCCGTCTGCATGAGATCGCCGAGCTGGATCTGCTTGGCGAAGAACCGCGGCGCTTGCACGAGGTAAGGAAAGACCACCTGTGCCTGGGCGACGCTGTATCTAAAGGAATTCAGCTTGAGCGTCCGCCACATGATGGCGATCCGGTTCATGAATACGCCGGCGAACCGCATTCCGAAATGCTCGTATTCGCGCTGTTCGCCTCGGTAGAATGCCACGCTCTCCGTGTACTCGCGCAGACGCACCAGGCTATACCGGAAATCCGCCTCGAACCGCTGTTGATCGAAATTGAGCCCGACCAGCGGTCGGCCGATCTTCACCGCCAGGACTGTGGCGACGATCGCATACACCAAGGTGATCCAGACCATCGCCCGCGGCACCGTGACGGAACCGATCTCGATCGGGCCTGAAAGCGACCACAGAATGAAGAGGAACGAGAAGAGCGATACGACCCGGCGCACGAGCGTGAGAGTGAGATCGAATGTGTATTCGATGTAGAACCTCACGTCCTCGGCGATGCGCTGATCGGGGTTGTCCGTATCTCCCGTGAGCTGCAGCCGGTAATAGGCACGATGAGAGAGCCAGCGCTGCAAATAGTGATTGGTGAGCCACCGCCGCCACCGGATCTGCAGCCAACTCGTCAGGAACTCCAGCGAGACCGCCACCGCAATGTAAGTCATCGCGAGGCCGAAGAAGATCCAGATCTGCTGGAAGAAGCCGGTTTCGTCGAAATTCTGGATAGTGTTGTAGAAATCGTTGCGCCAGTAGCTGAGCCAGACATCCAGCCCGACCGTCGCGAGGTTCAGTGCGACCACGATGACCAGGAGGCCCAGACCCGACCACTTCTCGTCCGAGAACCAGTAGGGCTTGCCGATGCGCCAAGCCTCGCGCAGCACGTTGTGGAGCCGCTTGTGCGGAGGCTTTGGCTCGAGGCCTTGTGTCGCCGTCATATCCGTGGGGCTCCCATCTTGATCGCCAATCGCGCGCGACTATACCCAATCGCGGGCTGCATGCACCCTCACGGCCGCGTTAAACTCCATTCATGACCGATGCGCCGCCCGAGGATCTGGCCCGTCGCCTGCTGCTGGCGCGCGGGGTCGGCCGGGCGCTGGCGGAGCGCGGCTTTGCCAGCTTGACCGAGGTCTCGCTCGCCAACGGGCGGCGCGCGGACGTGATGGGTCTCGGGCGCGGGGGCGAGGTGGTGATCGTCGAGGTCAAGTCCTCGCTCCAGGATTTCCGCAGTGACGCCAAATGGCCCAAATATCGCGACTACTGCGACCGGTTCTATTTCGCGGTGGCGGAGGATTTTCCGCGCGCGGAGATACCGGGGGATTGCGGCCTCATCGTGGCGGACGGGTTCGGCGGCGCGGTGCTGCGGGAGGCGCCGCTCATCGCGCTGGCGGCCGCGCGGCGAAAGGCCGTGACGCTGCGCTTCGCGCTCGTAGGCTCCGAGCGCCTCCGCCGCCTGCTCGATCCCGCCGCGGGCGAGGGGCCGCCGTTCTGAGCCCTAAGAATTCATTTACCATCGCGGCTTAGAACCGGAGAGCACTCCGGGAGACCCGATGTCCGAGGCCGTCGACAACATCGCGCCAGGCGAGGCTATGGGCCCCGCCTGGCAGCGCTATTTCGGGATCGCCCGCGTCGATCACTGGGTCAAGAATGCGTTCATGCTGCCGGGCCTCGCGCTCGCGCTGCTGTTCGTGCATCCGTCGGGCGAGCGCCTGCTCTGGCATGCGGCCCTCGGGCTCCTCGCGCTCTGCCTCTGCGCCTCCGCCAATTACACGATCAACGAGTACCTCGACGCGGAGTCCGACCGCTTTCATCCGGTGAAGCGGCACCGTCCGGCGGCGCGGCAGCTGCTCGACGCCCGGCTGGTGATGACACAGTACGTCCTGCTGGTGGCGCTCGGGCTCGGCGCGGCCCTCGAGGTCGGGCGGAGCTTCGCCATCACCAGCGGCGTGCTCCTGGGCATGGGCATCCTCTACAACGCGCGGCCCGCGCGAACCAAGGACACGCCCTATCTCGACGTCCTCTCGGAGTCGATCAACAACCCGCTCCGCCTGCTGCTCGGTTGGTTCGCGCTGGTGAACGACGTGCTGCCGCCGAGCAGCATCATCCTCTCCTATTGGATGGGCGGCGCCTTCCTGATGGCGGTAAAACGCTTCTCGGAGCTCCGCGGCATTGCCGATCCCGAGCGCGCGGGCCTCTACCGCCGCTCGTTCCAGTTCTATACGCAGGACTCGCTGCTGGTGTCGGCGTTCTTCTACGCGATCTGCTCGGCGTTCTTCCTCGGCGTGTTCCTGATCAAGTACCGCATCGAGTTCCTGCTCACCTTCCCGTTGTTCTCGCTGATGTTCGCATGGTATCTCGCCATCGGGTTGCGGCCGCACTCGGCCGCCGAGGCGCCCGAGCGGCTCTTCGGCGAGCGACGGTTCGTAGCCTTCGTGGCCATGCTCTGCGCGATCGCAGGGGTCTTGTTCTATGTCGACATCCCCGGGCTCCACGTCCTCGTCGAGCCCATCACCGTCCACTAACGCCAGCGCGAGCGGCTCGGACGAGACCATCGCCGTCTTCGACCTCGACGGCACCATCACCACACGCGACACCACGGCGGCTTTCCTGCTCGGCTACCTGCGCGAGCACCCGCGGCGGCTTGCGCGTTGCGTTCCTCTGCTGATCAGCACCGCGGGCTTCGCCGCCGGTTTCGTCGACAACGCCGCGCTCAAGGCAGCGGCCGTGCGGGCGATCCTGGGCGGTGCCAGCCGAGACGAGATCGCCGCCTGGACCGAGCGCTTCGTGCCCTGGTGCCTCGACGCGCTGGTCCGGCCCGTGGCGCGAACGCGGATCGAGGCGCACAGGAGCGCGCGGCATCACCTGATCCTCGCCAGCGCGAGCCTAGACCTCCACGTCGTGCCGATTGGCAAGGCGTTGGGCTTCGCCGAGGTGATCTGCACCAAGGTGGCCTGGACGCGCGGTCAGCGGATCTCGGGTGAGCTCGAGGGCGGCAACGTCCGGTCCGACAAGAAGCTCGCCGAGGTACAGCGCGCCGTGGCGCTCAAGGAATCGGCGCCGCGCAGCGCACGCGTGATCGCCTACTCCGATCACCCGGCGGATCTGCCGCTGCTGCGCTGGGCCGATCAGGCCGTCGCCGTCAATCCCACGCGTCAGCTCGCCGCCGCCGCCGCGATCGAAGGCATTCCCGTCGAGGATTGGGGCCGGCCGTGACGGCGAGCGCCGCCGGGAGCATCCGGGCCGAGATCACGCGCTTGAGCCTGCCCAGCTTCGCGCTGCTGTTTGCGATCCTGTCGCTGAGTCTCGGGTGGCTCGTGCTCGGGCTCCTGAACAGCTGGTGGTGGCATCCGCCCGGTTTCGTCAACGCGGGCGGGGCCATCGTCGGGCGGGATTTCGTGGCGCTCTGGAGCGCCGCGAGCCTGGCCCTCGGCGGCGCGCCCGCCGCGGGCTACGACCAGTCGCTGATCTATGCGGCCGAGCAGACCGCCATCGGCGCGCCGGTCGGCCTCATCACCTGGTACTACCCGCCGAGCTTCCTGATGCTCGTGCTCCCGCTGGCACTGCTGCCTTACCTTGCGGCGGCGGTGCTCTGGGTCGCCGGAACATTCGCGGCCTTCACCAGAGTGCTCCGGCACATCGGGCCCCATCCCCTCACCTGGTTTGCGGCGCTGATCTTCCCAGCAACGGCGCAGTGCCTGATCAGCGGCCAGAACGGCGCCCTCTCGGCCGCGTTGATCGCGGGCGGGTTGCTGAGCCTGGAGCGCCGGCCCCTCCTCTCCGGTCTGTGCTGGGGCTTGCTCACCTACAAGCCACAGATGGCTCTGGCCGCGTTTGTCGCCTTGGCGTTCGGCCGATACTGGCGCGTACTCGGGATCGCCGGCGGCGTGGCAGTGGCGCTCGGCATCGCAAGTGTCGCGCTCCTCGGCCTCGAGCCCTGGCTCGCCTTCGTGAGAGATCTCGGCGAAGCGCGCGCGATGCTGGAAGCGGGCCGAGTGCCCTGGAACCGGATGGCGACGGTCTTCGCCTCGGCGAGGCTCGCGGGCCTCGGCATCACCGGCGCCTACGCCATGCAGATCGCGGTCTCGCTCGTGGCACTGACCATGCTCGCGCGGGTCTGGTGGCGCCGGGCACCGCTCCCGCTTTCGGGCTCTCTTTTGGTGTTGAGCATTCCTCTCGTCACACCCTATGCCTACGACTACGACCTCGTCATGCTGCTGCTGCCGTTCGCCTGGCTGTTGCAGGAAGCACGCGCGACAGGATTTCGCTCCGGGGAGCCGGCGCTGCTCATCGCAGCCTGGGCGCTGCCGGTCGTAGGAAAGCCGATCGCGGAGGCGACGACGCTGCAGCCGACCTGGCTGATCTTGCTTCTGTTGCTGATGACAACCTGGCGGCGCGCGAGTCTCGGCGTGCTATCCGCGCGATCGCCGTAGTCGGGTGCGCACTCGGACCGGCTCGTGCGAGCGGCCCCGGTGCCGTCTTCAGAGAATCTTCACGGTCTATGCCTATGCATATCAGTCGGATATGCCCCGAGCCGTCTCAGGAGAGACCGAGCTGCCCGAAAAACTGAATGCTTTGACGCAGCAATTCGCGGCGGTCTTCCTGCCGGGCGGGCACCAGTTCTCGATCGCGTCGCTGGGTTTCGCCTTTTGCGCCGCGGTAGTCTTCCTTGCCTTGCGGCAATGGCGGCGGCGGGGCCGCGTGCATATCGCAGCGCTCGCCCGGGCGATCTTCTCGAAGCGGATCATCCTGCATCGGTCGACGAGGGCCGACGTCTGCTACTTCATCCTCAATACCTTCGCGATCGGCGCCTTGATCGGCTGGACGTGCCTCTCCGGCGAGACGATCGCGAAGATCGTGCTCGAGGCCTTCCAGGATGCGTTCGGGGCACGCGCGCCCGTGACGGGTCCGGACATGGTGCTACGCGCGGGGATGACGCTGCTGATATTCCTCACCTACGAGCTCGGCTACTGGCTTGATCATTATCTAAGCCACCGCATTCCCTTCTTGTGGGAATTCCACAAGCCGCATCATACGGCGCAGGTTCTGACGCCTTGGACGGTCTGGCGGGTCCACCCGGTCGACACGCTGGTCTTCACGAACATTCTCGCGCTCACGATCGGCCCCGTGACTGGCTTCGCGACCTATCTGTTGGGTCGCGAGACCGCCGTCTATGCGATCGACGGCACGAACATTCTGCTGGTCGCATTCATCTATGCCTATGTGCATCTCCAGCATTCGCAATTCTGGATCCCGTTCACGGGTGGGATCGGGCGCGTCCTGATGAGCCCCGCGCAGCACCAGATCCATCACTCCAGGGATCCCGTGCATTTCAATCGCAACTTTGGCAGCTGCCTGGCGCTTTGGGATTGGCTGTTCGGCACGCTCGCGATGCCCGCGGCACAGTCGCCCCGGCTGACCTATGGCGTCGAGGATCCCGGCGCGGACGCGCATTCCCTCCGGCAATTGCTGATTGCGCCGGTGCAGAACGCGGCCGCCGGTCTCGGGGTGCAGACGGCGATGCCGATCGCCGGCACACAAGAGTGACGAGCGGCGCCATAGCGGCACCGAAGCGGCTCAGCGCACCATTCGCGCGATCGTCGCCGTCGTACTGAAGCCCGGCACCAGCTCGGCGAGCACGACCTTGCCGCCGTGGGCCTCGACGATGTCCGCGCCCACCACCTGCTCCTTCCGGTAATCGGCGCCTTTCACCAGCACCTCCGGCTGCAGCGCCGCGATCAGCTCGCGCGGCGTGTCCTCGTCGAACACCACCACCATGTCGACGCTGGCGAGGGACGACAGCACCGCGCCGCGCGCGGCGGCGCTCTGCACGGGCCGGTCGGGACCCTTGAGGCGCTTCACGGAGGCATCGCTGTTGAGCCCCACAACCAGCCGGTCGCAATGGGACCTCGCCTGACTCAGCAGCGAGACGTGGCCGGGATGCAGGATGTCGAAGCAGCCGTTGGTGAAGCCGATCTTGAGGCCGTTGCGGCGCCAGCGCGCGACGTGATCGAGCGCCACCGGCAGCGGCAGCAGCTTCTGGCCCGCGAGCGCATCGCGGTTGACGATGGCTTCCTCGAGCTCGCTCGCGTGGACCACGGCGGTGCCGACCTTGCCGACCACGACGCCCGCCGCGATGTTGGCGAGCCGCGCGGCATCGAGCAGCGAGGCCCCGGCACCGAGCGCCGCGCCCAGCACCGCCACCACCGTGTCGCCGGCGCCGGAGACGTCGAACACCTCGCGGGCCTCGGCAGCGAGCCGGTGCACTGCGCCACCGGCCTCGATCAGCAGCATGCCTTCCTGGCTCAAGGACACCAGCACCGCGCCCAGCTCGAAATCGTCGATCAGCGCCCGCGCGGCCGCGGTTACCTCAGCCTCGCTCCCAGTCGGGAGCTTGGTCGCCGAGGCGAGCTCGCCGCGGTTCGGTTTCAGGATGCCGGCGCCGCGATAGGGCGCGTAGTCCGTGCCCTTGGGGTCCACCACCACCACATGGCCCGCGGCACGCGCAACCGCGATGATCGCGCCGGCGACCCCGTCGCCCAGCACGCCCTTGGCATAGTCGGAGAGGATAGTGACACCACGGCCGGCGACCGCGTGCTCGAGGACCCGCAGCAGGTCCTCGCGGACGGAGGCGGCGACCGGCGCGATCTTCTCGCGGTCGGCCCGCAGCAGCTGCTGCGTCCCGGCGACGTAGCGGGTCTTGATGGTGGTGGTGCGGCCGCTCTGTTGGAGCATGTGCACTTCGGCGCCGTCGGAGCCGGCGGCGAGCTTGCTCACCTCCCGGCCGGCGGCATCGTTTCCCACGACCGAGATGAAGCAGGGCGCGAGGCCCAGAGCGTGCAGGTTGCGGAGTACGTTGCCGGCGCCGCCCAGGGTGCGCGTCTCGCGCTCGACCCGCAGCACCGGGATCGGCGCCTCCGGCGAGACCCGCTCCACGGCGCCATAGACGTAGTGGTCGAGCATGACGTCGCCCACGCAAATGAGGCGCGTCGCCGCCAGCTTCTCGACGAGGGAGACCAGGTCCGCATCGGCCATGGCCCCTCATAGGCGGCGACGCCCGCCCTGGCAAGGGAAACCGCGCGGCCGCGCGCCACACTGGCGCCAGCGCCAGTTTCTCCCTACATCTGCCAAGATGCCCCGCCCAGCCTCCGCCGCACCCGCCGGAAGCCGGCTCTACGCCGTGGGCGACATCCACGGCCGCGCCGATCTCCTGGAAGCGCTCCTGGCGCAGATCACCGCGGATGCAACAGCCCATCCCGAGGCAGCCAAGCGGCTCATTTTCCTCGGCGACTACGTCGACCGTGGACCCGACTCGAGCGCGGTCATCGATAGGGTGCTGCACGACGGGCCCGCGGGCCTCGAGGTGGTGCCGCTCATGGGTAACCACGAGGAAATGATGCTGCGGTTCCTCGAGGACCTCGCGGTCGGCCGGACCTGGATGATGAATGGTGGCGACGCGACGCTCAGGAGCTACGGCGTCGAGCCGCCCAGCATGTTCACGGGCACTGCTCTCTTCCGCCACGCCCAGCAGCAATTCGCCGAGCGTCTGCCGGCCGGACACAAAAGCTTCCTCGAGGGTCTCGCGGTCACGCACACCGAGGGCGACTATCTCTTCGTGCACGCGGGTGTGCGGCCGGGCGTCGCGCTCGAAAAGCAGCGCACCGAGGACCTACTCTGGATCCGCGACGAGTTCCTCGATTCCGACCGCGACTTCGGCAAGGTCGTGGTGCACGGCCACAGTATCACCCTCGAGCCCGAGTTCCGCCCCAACCGGATCGGCATCGACACCGGGGCCTATCGCTCGAACCAGCTCACGTGCCTGGTGCTCGAGGGGACCGAGCGGACGCTCCTGACGACCTGACGCCATCGCGTCTCCGCCGTTCTCCTGTTTTCAGTCCAGGAGCAGAACCTCATGGCGTACCAGATCGCGATCGCGCTCTTTCGCACACTCGGCAACGCCGAGGACGCGCGCAATCGACTCCTCCAGCAAGGCGTGGCCGAGCTGGATCTCGACCATCGTCGTCTCACCAAAGACACTACGGTGCCACCAGAAGCCACGCCGCAGACCATGTTTTCTATCGTAGATTAGTGCTCGGCAACGATCTGACCGAGCGATACGTCAGCTACGTCAGGAACGGCGAGACGGTGCTCTACGTCCGGGCATGGGCCGATGGCGAGCTGACGGCAACGGTCGAGACGATGCGCCACTACGCGCCGATCAGGGTCGACCGCCTGAGAGCGCCGGAAGGCCTGCCTCCCTAATCGGCCCTCGGGCCCGGGTGAACGATTTGACGGCAGCGCGGTTTTGTCGAGGAGGATGCCGCGTCGGCGCCGGCGTAGAGGCTCCGATGGGCGCCCCGAATCTTAGGAGAATCGAAGATGCCTTTCGACGGTGTGGAAGCTCCAGACCTCGTCGCGCTCGATAAACTCGAGGCCACGCGAGAGCTAATCGCAAATCAGCAACGGTGGTGCAAGGGCTCGTTGATCAATGCCTTCGGGCAGATGTGCATCTTGGGAGCGCTGCGGCGCGCCGAAGCCGAGGATGAGCTGAGTGCGCCGATGCTCGCTGCAATCAGGGATGTGACCGGTAAGACATTCCGCAGCATCGAGCGGTTCAACGATCACCACGCAACCACGCACGCCATGGTCATGCAGGTCTTCGACCAGACCCGACAGGGACTCTTGAGCGGCCACTATGTGGCCGGCAGGCAGCCAAGCGTCTTGGGGCGGTGGCGGTCGGTGTGCCGCCGCTATGTCACCGCACCTCTGACGAACGCCTAGCGCCGGCTCAGCTCCGCGGCGCGTGCTTGCTGAGGATGCGCTGGAGCGTGCGGCGGTGCATCTTTAGGCGGCGCGCGGTCTCGGAGACATTGCGGTCGCATTGCTCGAAGACGCGCTGGATGTGCTCCCACCGGACGCGATCGGCGGACATGGGATCCTCCGGCGGTGGCGGCAGCGCCGCCTCGGTCGCGAGCAGTGCGCGCTCGACGGCATCGGCGTCGGCGGGCTTCGGCAGATAGTCGACGGCGCCCGCCTTCACGGCGGCGACGGCGGTCGCGATATTGCCGTAGCCCGTCAGCATGACGATGCGAGCATTGGGCCGGGCCTCGCGAAGCGCGCTCACGACGTCGAGGCCGCTGCCATCGGTCAAGCGCAGGTCGACGACCGCGAAGGCGGGGGTGTTGTCCTTGGCGGCGGCGACGCCGCCCTTCACGCTGTCGGCGGTGGTGACAACAAAGCCGCGACGCTCCATGGCGCGCGCGAGGCGCTGACAGAGGGGCTGATCGTCGTCGACGATCAGCAGCGTGCGCTCGCTCTCGGGCAAGCCCGCGAGCGGCGAAGGGCGATCTTCCGGCGGTGTCCCCGTGGTGTCGCTCATGATCCCGCTTCCTCTCGGGACGGCGCGCGCTCGTCAACCTCGAGCGCGGCGCGCGGCCACTCCACCATAACCTGTGCGCCGCCTTCCGCAAGATTACCGAAGCCGAGCCGCGCGCCCGTACGCTCGAGCAGGCTCTGGGCGATGAAGATGCCGAGGCCCATGTGCTGCGCCTCGCCGCCGCCGCGCCCGGAGATATAGGGCTCGCCGATACGCGCCAGCACGTTGGCGCTGAAGCCAGGACCGTCGTCCACCACCTCGACGGTGATCTCGCGGTCGGTCCAGTCGGTAGTGACGATCACCTCGCGCTGGGCGAAGGTCACGGCATTCTGGATCAGATTGCCGAGGCCGTGCATGACCTCGGGGCTGCGGGCGACCTTGGGCTCCTCGCCGCCTGGCCCCGCGCCGCCCGCTCCGGTGGCGTAAATCACGCGCACATGCGCCGCCCGATAGGGCTCGCCTGCCGCCTCGACCAGCACCGAGATCGGGAGATGCGCGTAAGGCGCGCCGCCGCTCTCGCTTCCGCGCTGCCGCGAGAGATCGGCGAGGATCATGCGGCAGCGCTCGCTCTGACTCAGCAGGAGTGCGGCGTCCTCGGCATGGGGGCTGCCGGGCGACAGATCGCGCGCCAATTCCTTCGCGACCACGGCGATGGTGGCGAGCGGGCTACCGAGCTCGTGGGCGGCCGCGGCGGCGAGCGCGCCCACCGCCGAGACGCGCTGCTCCCGAGCGAGCGCGAGCTGGGTCGCGGCGAAAGCGTCGCGCATGCGTCGTGCTTCCTCGGCGACGCTCCAGGTGTAGCCCGCGATGAAGAGCGCCGCGAAGATCAGCGCGAACCAGACGCCGAGGATGTAGAGCGGCGGGAATTCCGGTGGATCGCCTTGCCACGGCAGCGGCAGGTGATAGATCGCGAGCAGGCTGATCGCGGTCACCGTCAGCGCGGAGAGGCCGATGACGCTGAGCCGCGACAGCACGGTCGCCGCCACCGTCACCGGCGCGATCGCCAGGATCGCGAAGGGATTGGCGAGGCCCCCGGTCAGGAACAGCAGCACGCCCAGCTGCACGATGTCGTAGGCGAGATACGAGGCCGCCTCGACCTCGCCGAGCCGCGCCGCGGTGCCGCGGGAGACCATGCCGACGACGTTGAGGAGCGCGGAGGCCGCGACCACCGCCATCGCCGCCACGATCGGCAGCGCGTAACCAAACCCGAAATGCACGACCAGCAAGGTCGCGGCTTGGCCCAGCACCGCGACCCAGCGGATCAGCAGCAGCATGCGCAGGCTGACCGACACTCCGCCGCCGGGATCGCGGGCGCTGACGGGATCGTCGACGAAGGTCATGTCCGCTGGTCCTCCGCGGCGAGTATAGCATTCGCGGCCCTGCCATGCGGACCCGTGCGCTGGCAGCGCCCGGTGCTTTCCGCCATAGTCGCGCGCCATGAGCGCGCCCGTGATCGAGGTCTCCGGCCTCACCAAACGCTTCGAGGAGACGGTGGCGGTCGACCACATCGATTTCGCGATCGCGCGCGGCGTCACCGCGGCGCTCTTGGGCGGCAATGGCGCCGGCAAGACCACCACCATCTCGATGCTGCTGGGATTGCTGCTGCCGAGCGAGGGCTCGGTGCGTGTGCTCGGCGCCGACATGCGGCGCGACCGCTACCGCGTGCTGCCGCGCATGAACTTCTCCTCGCCCTATGTGGAGCTGCCGCACCGTTTGACCGTGCGCGAGAATCTCCGGGTCTATGGCGCGCTCTATGGCGTCAAGAGTGTGCGCGGCCGGATCGCGACGCTGGCGCGCGACCTGCAGCTCAACGAGTTCCTCGACCGCAAGACAGGGAACCTGAGCGCGGGACAGAAGACGCGCGTGGCGCTCGCAAAGGCGCTCATCAACGAGCCGGAGCTGCTGCTGCTCGACGAGCCGACAGTGTCGCTCGATCCCGACACCGGCGACTGGGTCCGGGGCTATCTCGAGACCTATCGCGCGCGCACCGGCGCCACCATCCTGCTGGCGTCCCACAACATGGGCGAGGTCGAGCGGCTCTGCTCGGAGGTCTTCATGATGCGCAAGGGCCGCATCGTCGATCACGGCAGCCCCGAGGCGCTGATCGACCGCTATGGCCGCGACACGCTCGAGGAGGTCTTCCTCGACATCGCCCGCGGCAAGCCCCGCGCCGCGGCGGCGCAATGAGCACCGCCTTCGCCCTCGCCCTCTCGCCGCGCCGGGTCGGCGCCATGGTGCTGCGGCACCTCTATCTCTTCCGCGGCTCCTGGCCGCGCGCCTTCGAGCTGGTCTATTGGCCGATCCTCACGATGGTGCTCTGGGGCTTCACCAGCAAATTCCTGGTGACCAACAGCAGCTGGGTTGCGCGCGCGGGCGGCGTGTTGATCTACGCGGTGCTGCTCTGGGAAGTGATGTTCCGCGGTCAGCTCGGCGTCGCCTTCTCGTTCCTGGAGGAGATGTGGTCGCGCAACCTCGGCCATCTCTTCGTGAGCCCGCTCCGGCCCTACGAGTGGGTGCTGTCGCTCCTCGCCATGAGCTTCCTCCGGGTGACGCTCGGGATCGTGCCGGCGGCGCTGCTGGCGATCCCGCTTTACCACTACTCGATCTTCACGCTGGGCCTGCCGCTGATCGCGTTCTTCACGCTCCTGCTGGTGATGGGCTGGGCGGTCGGGCTCGCGATCATCGCGCTCATCCTCCGCCACGGTCTCGGAGCCGAGAACCTCGCCTGGGTCGCGGTCTTCGTGCTCTCGCCGATCAGCGGCATCTACTACCCGATCTCGGTGCTGCCGCTGTGGATGCAATGGATCGCCTGGTGCTTCCCGACGGCCTATGTATTCGAGGGCATGCGCGGCGTGCTGTTCCAGAACGAGTTCCGGCTCGACTTTTTCTTCGCCGCCCTCGCCCTCGACATCGTCTACATCGCGATCGGCAGCGCGATCCTTCTCTGGAGCTTCCGTCGCGCCCGCCGCACCGGCGCCCTCCTGCAGATGGGCGAATGACCACGACCCCGGCGGAGCTGCGCGCCCGGCTCGAGGCGGTTCCGCGCGTCGCTCTCGCGCACTTGCCCACGCCGATTGAGGAGATGCCGAGGCTCGCGGCGGCACTCGGCGGTCCGCGCCTCTGGGTCAAGCGCGACGACTGCACGGGTCTCGGCGTCGGCGGAAACAAGGTGCGCAAGCTCGAATACGATCTGGCCGCTGCGTTGGCGGCAGGCGCGGACTGCATCGTGTGCGGTGGCGTGGTGCAGTCCAACACCTGCCGACAAGTCGCCGCGGCCGCGGCCAAGCTCGGCCTCGCTTGCCATCTCGGCATCATGCATGGCCGCGTGTCGGAGACTGAGCCCGGCTACGACGACACTGGCAACATCCTGCTCGATCGCCTTTACGGCGCGGTGATTCATGATCTCCCGTGGGACGAGGATCGAAACCGCGGCTTGCGGCGCATCGAGGCCGAGCTCATGGCGCGTGGCCGCAAGCCCTATTTCGTGCCCTACGGCGCTTCCGATGCGCTGGGGGCACTCGGCTACGCCCGGATGGTGCTGGAGCTCCTTGATCAGTGCGCCGAGCGTGGCCTTTCGCCAACGCACCTCGTGCACGCCTCCGGCAGTGCCGGGACTCAGGCCGGCATCGTCGCGACGCTGTGCGCCCTC
The DNA here is from genome assembly GCA_035280245.1 of Allostellaceae bacterium. GTDB lineage: Bacteria > Pseudomonadota > Alphaproteobacteria > ATCC43930 > CGMCC-115725 > DASZHJ01. Next base: position 7,796 of record DATEGF010000121.1, on the reverse strand, counting down.
GATCAACCGTTCCGATGTATCGGCGTCGATGTCGACGCCCAGCCCGAGCGCGTTGCGGCCGATGTTCGCCGGGTCGGCCGTGAAGCCGCGACGCTCCTCGCCGCACCGGACAAATGGACCGACTCGGCGGTCGACGTCCTCTCGGGCTTCGCCGGCCCCGCCTATGGCGTTCCCGACGGCGACACATTGGAGGCGATCGGTCTCGCCGCGCGGCTCGAAGCCTTGGCGCTCGATCCCGTCTATTCCGGCAAAGGCATGGCCGGCTTGATCGGCCTCGTTCGCGCGGGACGCCTTCGCCGCGACGACACGGTCATCTGGATCCACACCGGCGGATTGCCCGGGCTCTTCGCTTACCCGGCCGCGGTTGGCCGCGCCGCGGCGACGCTCATTCCGACTTCCCGCTGACGCCGCAGTAGCGAGATTGTTCTCTCAGGAAGGACCATTTGTGAGACGCGCTCGCTGACATTGGTCGCCCTGCATCATTGTTTTTCGTATTGCGCTCAGCTGAGTTCTTGGGCGAGTCCGATGAGAAGCCCTTCAGGCCCGCGGATGTAGCAGAGCCGATACACGTCTTTATACTGGACTACTTCGCCCACGAGCTGCGCGCCGCGGTCGCGGAGCCTTTCAAGCGTCTCGTCGATGTCGTCCACGGCGAACATGACGCGGAGGTAGCCCAGAGCGTTCACCGGGGCATTGCGGTGATCCGCGACGGCGGGCGGCGTGAGGAAGCGGGATAGCTCGAGCCGGCCGTGGCCATCCGGCGTGCGCATCATGGCAATCTCGACGCGCTGATCGCCCAATCCAGTGACGCGTCCAGCCCATTCTCCTTCAATCGTGGCTCGCCCTTCGAGCTCAAGGCCGAGCTCGCGAAAGAAATCTATCGTCCCTCCGAGGTCATCGACGACGATTCCTACGTTGTCCATCCGTTTGAGCGTCATGTGTCCTCAGGTCAATGCAGGCGGATCAGAGTCTAAAGCCTGAAGCGGCGCAAACCGTCTCTCTGTGGTGACATCAAGTCTTTGCCGACTTCTCGCTGACGCCGGCTTCGGCAAAGGTCGCCATTCCGGTGTGGCAGGCGACCGCAGCCTTGATGATGGCGATGGCCAGGGTGGCGCCGGAGGCTTCGCCCAAGCGCATGCCGAAATCGAGGAGCGCGGGCTTGCCGATCTTGCCGAGGAGCCGCCGATGGCCAGGCTCGGCGGAGCGGTGCGCGACGATGCAGTGATCAAGCGCATGCGGGTCGGCCGCGAAGAGCACCGCCGCCGCCGCGGTCGTGGCGTAGCCGTCGAGCACCACGGGCACGCGCGCCTGACGCGCCGCCATGACGGCGCCGACGATCGCCGCAAGCTCGCGCCCACCCAGGCGCCGGAGCAGATCGAAGGGCTCCTCGCTCTCGGCGCGGTGGCGCACGACGCCTTCGGCGACCACGGTCAATTTGCGCCGCAGGCCTTCGCCCGCAACGCCCGTCCCGGGGCCGACCCACTGCTCCGCCTCGCCGCCAAAGATCGCGCAGCAGAGCGCCGCCGCCGAGGCGGTGTTGGCGATCCCCATCTCGCCGACCGCCAGGAGATCGACGCCGGTCTCGACCGCCGTCATGCCATAGGCGATCGCCATGGCGCATTCCTCCTCGGTCATGGCGGGACCACGGGTGAAATCGGCGGTGGGCTCCTCTAGAGCCAGCTCGTAAACCCGGAGGTCGGCATCGACCGAACGGCAAAGCTGGTTCACCGCCGCACCGCCATCGAGGAAATTCTGTACCATCTGCTTGGTGACTTCCGCCGGATAAGCGGAGACGCCGCGCGCGGCGACGCCGTGATTTCCCACGAACACGGCGGCGCGCGGATGGTTCACGGTTGGCGGATGCTTCCCCTGCCAGATCGACATCCAGTGGGCGATCTCCTCGAGCCGCCCCAGGGCGCCCGCGGGCTTGGTCAACTGCCGCTCGCGGTTGAGTGCGGTCGTGCCGGCCTCGAGGTCGGGACCGGGCAGGCGCGCGAGCAGGCCGCGCATCTCGTCAAGGCTCGCACGCGGCGTTTCGCTCGACATGGTCGTCTCCTTCGGTCCTCCGCGGGGCGCGACTCTCCTCGATTCGCTGCCGTGGCGCAATTGCGCGGCTTAGGCTATCTCATGGGCTATGGCGCAAGGGGACGGGCGTGATTTCAGCACCTGGCAGGGCGACGCGCGACTCGCCGCCGCGTTCCTGACCCGGCTGCCATTCGGCGGCGATGCGAGGGCAGAGCCCGGCGCGCTTGCCCGCGCGGCCTGGGCATTCCCGGTCGTGGGCATCCTCGTTGGTCTCATCGGCGGCATCGCCTTCGCGATCGGTGACCGGCTGGGGCTTCCGATCAACGCCATGGCACTGCTGGCGGTCGCGGTCACGGTGTTGATGACCGGCGGCCTCCACGAGGATGGGCTGGCGGACACCATGGACGGACTCGGTGGCGGCGCCGATCGCGAGCAGGCGCTCTCGATCATGCGCGACAGCCGCACCGGTGCCTTCGGTGTGCTGGCCCTGGTGTTCAGCGTGGGCCTGCGCGTGGCGGCGCTCGCGGCGCTGCCGGATGTGCGGATCGCCGTGAGCGCGCTGCTGGCGGCGCATGCGATGTCGCGCGGGCTTCTGCCGACGCTGATGCTGTGGCTCGATCCCGCGCGGAGCGATGGGCTTGCCGCCGAGGCCGGCCGGCCCACGCCGCCGGGCGCGACCGCGGCGGCGCTCATCGGTCTCGTGGTGGCGATGGTGGCACTCGGCATCGGCCGCGGCATCCTCGCGATGATCCTGGCCGGTGTCGCGATAATGGCAATGGCCTTGCTCGCGCGCCGCCGCATTGGCGGCTACACCGGCGATGTCCTGGGTGCTTCTCAGCAGGTGGGCGAGATCGTGATCCTCTTGGCGGCCTCCGTATGAGCACCGCGACGCGCTGGTGGTGGGTGCGGCATGCGCCCGTGACGGTGAACGACGGGCGCTGCTACGGCCAGACCGACCTCGCCTGCGATTGCAGCAACGCCGCCGCCTTCTCGGCGCTGGCGCGGATGCTGCCCAAGGACGCCGTGTGGATCACCAGCACGCTGAAGCGCACCTACCTCACCGCCGAGGCCATCGTACGTGCGGGGCTCCCCGGCCCGGATCCCATCCCCGGGCCCGGCGTGCTCGCCGAGCCCGAGCTCGCCGAACAGAACTTCGGCGCGTGGCAGGGTGTCAAATACACTGACCTTCCCTACAAGCAGGGCGACAGCTTCCACCCTTTCTGGCTCGCACCCGCGCATGTGGCCCCACCGGGCGGTGAGAGCTTCGTCCACCTGGTGGCGCGCGTGACGCCGGCGGTGCGGCGTCTCACGCGCGAGCATGCGGGCCGCGACATCATCGCGGTGACCCACGGCGGCACCATCCGGGCGGCGCTCTCCGAGGCGCTCGACCTCTCGCCCGAGGCTTCGCTCGCGATCAACATCGACAACCTTTCCCTGACCCGCCTCGATCATTGGCCGGAGTCCCGCGGCGGCCATCCCTGGCAAGTCGTCGCCGTCAACCAGCCGCCGCGGTGAGGCCAATTAATTTGGCCCGCTCCCGATAACGAATCCCTCTCCGCCCTAAAGGGCGGAGAGGGATTCGAGACGGAGAGCTGAGAGCTCTCTCACGCGGCCTTGAGCAGGATGCTCTCTTCCTTCTGCAGCACCTTCATCACCGCCGGCCGCTTCAGCATGCGGTCTTTCCAGGCGGTGTAGTTCTTGAGCTCCTTTACGGGAAGCTCGATGCGCGTGCCCCAGCCGTAGAACACGAGCGCATAGGGATCGCAGACCGAGAACTGCGAGCCCATCATCCACTCCTTGCCCGCGAGCAGCCGATCGACCTCCTGCAGGTTCGCCCAGAACGCCTTCTTGCCGGTCTCCTTGATGTCGGGGAAATGCGCCTCGTTGCTGGCGAAGCGCTCGGGCCGGAAGATGTGGGTGAAGGACGGGTGCACGGTGTTCGAGAGCCAAGCGCAAGTGGAAATGCAACGCGCGGCCTCGACGGGATCTCTCGGCGCCAGATTCTTCTCGGGGAAGCGGTGCGCGAGGTAGTGCAGGATCGCGGTATTCTCGGTGATGATCTTGCCCTCGGCATCGAGCGCCGGCACCTTGCCGCGCGGATTGACCTTGAGATAGGTCTCGGACTTCTGCTCGCCCTTGGGAAGCGAAACGAGCTTCGTCTCATAGGGCGCGCCTGACTCGGACAAACCGATATGCGAGGCCATCGAGCAGGCGCCGGGGCTGTAATAGAGGGTCAGCATTGAAAGCGTCCTCCGGTTCTTTCTGGGAGGGCCGAAGCTTGCGTCCGGCGCCGGCCGATGTCCACCTCACGATTGGTTGAAGCACGAGAGCCCGCTAGAATCGCGCCCTCGCGGGTGGGGGAATACACAATGGATCGGCGGTGGCTGGCACTCGCCGTGCTGACGACGGCGCGGGTGAGCATGGGATTCCAGTTCCAGTCGCTGGCATCGGCGGCGCCGATCCTGGTGCGCGACCTCGGTCTCGGCTTCGCCGACGTGGGGTTCCTGGTCGGGCTCTACATGCTGCCGGGCATCCTGCTCGCGATTCCCGGCGGCTGGCTCGGCGAGCGCTTCGGCGACCGGCGCATCGTGGTGATCGGCCTCGGCCTCATGGTGGTGGGCGGCGTGATGGCCGGGCTCGCGTCGAGCTACCCGCTGGTGCTGGCCGGCCGGCTCATCTCGGGCATCGGCGGCGTGCTGCTCAATGTCCTGATGTCGAAGATGATCACCGACTGGTTCATCGAGCACGAGCTCGTGCTGGCGATGGCGATCTTCGCGAATGCATTCCCGATCGGCGTCGGCCTCGCCCTGATGAGCCTGGGGTCCCTCGCGGAGCGCGCCGGCTGGGCGGCGAGCCTCCACGCGAGCGCCGCGGCCGCGGCTGCGGCCCTGCTGCTGATGGCGACCGTCTACCGGCCGCATCCAAATGACGGCAAGGGGCGCGCCGTCTTCGACGGCGAGCGGCGCATCTCTCGGCGCGAGGCGGCGGTGGTCTCCATCCCCGGCGCGATCTGGGGCCTAACCAATGGCGCCTACACCATCACGGTCTCGTTCGCACCGATCCTGTTGATGGCGGGCGGACGCGATATCGGTGCCGCCGGCCGCCTCGTGGGCGCCTTCACCTGGCTCGTGGTCGTCTCGGTCCAGTTGGGCGGCTTCATCGCCCAACGCTGGGGGCACCAGAACTTTCTGATGACGGGAAGCATCGTGGGTTGGTGCGCGGCCCTGCTCCTCGTTCCCATAATCGACCCGACCTTGCCCCTGCTCGCTTGCGGCGCGTTCATGGGCTTGCCCGTCGGTATCATCATGGCCATGCCGTCGCAGGTGCTGCGACCCGCGAGCCGCGGGATCGGCATGGGCATCTTCTATGTCTTTCTCTATATGGGGCACGCCGCTTTGCCGCCGATCGCCGGCGCGATCCAGGACGCGGTCGGCGGCACCGCGGCATCGCTTGGCTTCGCGGCCGTGCTGGTGTTTCTCGTCTTGCCGCTCTTCACGCTCTTTCGGTGGACGCGAGCGTGAGCCCAACGCAACACACGGTGTCCGGACGTTGGGTGGCGCTGGCCGTGCTGACGGCGGCGCGGGTCAGCATGGCGTTCCAATTCCAGTCGCTCGCATCGGTGGCGCCGATCCTGGTGCGCGACCTCGGCCTCGGCTTCGCCGATGTGGGGTTCCTGGTCGGGCTCTACATGCTGCCGGGGGTCGTGCTGGCGGTGCCCGGCGGCTGGCTCGGCGAGCGCTTCGGCGACAAGCGGGTGGTGACCTTCGGGCTCGGCCTCATGGTGCTGGGCGACCTCGTCGCCGGTTTCGTCCCGGGCTATGGCGCGCTGCTCGCGGGACGGCTCATCGCCGGCACGGGCGGCGTGCTGCTCAACGTGCTGATGACCAAGATGGTGACCGACTGGTTCGCCGGGCGCGGGCTCGTGCTGGCGATCACCATCTACGTGAACTCGTTTCCGATCGGCATGGGGATCGGGCTCTGGTGGCTGGGCGAGCTCGGCGAGCGCGCGGGCTGGCCGGCCGCGCTCCACGTGACGGCGGCGGCAGCCCTGGCGGCGCTCGTACTGATGGTGCTCGCCTATCGGCCACATCCGAACGACCGGAGGTCTCGCACGGCCGTCGGATCCGCGCGACGGATTTCGCTGCGCGAAGTCGCGCTGGTCTCATTCCCGGGTGCCATCTGCGGCATGGTGAACGGCGCCTATACGATCATGGTGGCCTTCTCGCCGGTGCTGATGATGGCCGCGGGATGGGACATCGGGACGGCGGGCCGTGTGCTCAGCGCGGTGACCTGGCTCAACCTCGCCTCGACGCAAGCTGGTGGCATCATCGCGCACCGCTGGAGCCGCTGGAACGTGCAGATGGTCGTCGGCATCGGCGGCTGGGGCATCACGCTGCTGCTCGTCCCCGCGGTCGACCCAGTGCTGCCGCTGTTGGCGGGCGGCACGCTCGTCGGCGTGGCGTTCGGGGTGGTCATGGCGTTGCCGGCCGAAGTGCTGCGAGCCGAGAGCCGCGGCGTCGGCATGGGCGTGTTCTTCGCCCTCAACTACATGGGCCAGGCCGGCCTGCCGCCGCTCGGCGGCGCGATCCAGGACCTGATCGGCGGCACCACCGCCTCGATCTATTTCGCGGCCTTCCTGGTGCTGGCGATCCTGCCGCTCTTCGCCCTCTTCCGCTGGATCCAGCACCGCAGCGGCTGAGCCGCCCCGCGCGACCCATCGCCTTGACACTGTGAGCGTCTCGCCTACTCTGCGCGTGGCGAAATGATTCGCACTCGGGGGAAATCATGACGTCCGACCGCAACACGCCGAAGATCCCGCTCGATTGGTCCCGACTCCTCGGCTTCGACTTGGCCGACCCGGCCGACGAGAAATCCGCGCCGGCCAAGCTCGCCGACGCGCGCCTCGCGAAGCTCGGCGCCAAGATCGGCGGGAAGCCGGTGAAATCGGACCTGCGTCTCAAGACCGACATCACCCGGATCGGCACCGCGGCCCACGGGCTGCCGCTCTACTCCTTCCGCTACATCGGCGAAACCGACCTCTACGAAGGTGTAATGGCGCAGGACGTGCTGCGCGTCATGCCGTCAGCGGTGGGCGTTGCCGAGGATGGCTATTACCGGGTCGACTACGAGCAGCTGGGCATCCCGTTCCGCCGGCCGCACTGAGACCTCGGCACAAGGAGTAAATCATGGCATCCGAGCCCACCACGCCGAAGGTTCGACTCGATTGGTCGCGGCTTCTCGGCTTCGATCTGGCCGAGCCGGCCGACGAGAAATCCGCGCCAGCCAATCTCGCCGACGCGCGCCTCGCGAAGCTCGGGGCCAAAGTTGGTGGGAAGCCGCCGTCGGACCTGCGTCTCAAGACCGATGTCACCCGGATCGGCACCGCAGCCCACGGGCTGCCGCTCTATACCTTCCGCTACGTCGGCGAGACCGACCTCTATGAAGGCGTGATGGCGCAGGACGTGCTGCACGTCATGCCGTCGGCGGTGAGCGTCGCCGAGGACGGCTACTACCGGGTTGACTACGAGCAGCTGGGCATCCCGTTCCGCCGAGTGCACTGACGAATCGTCATCGCTAAGTCCTGGCGCGCTTGCGCTCGGGATCGTAGGGCGCTTTGAGGCGGAGCGTGCCGGAGAGGCTCGTTCCTCCCTTGGCCTTCAACATCACATCGACCATGGCGCCCTCGCGGGCGAGATCGGCCCCGACGTAGCCGAGGGCGAGCGCCCGCTGCAGGTGCCAGCCGGGCTCGGCGGAGGTGACCTTGCCGATGG